>CAZPER010000022.1:0-54103 GCA_964585655.1 uncultured Gemmatimonadaceae bacterium
CACCATTCCCCGCCGGTCCTCCACCATCTCCCGCCCACCCTCCACCATTCCCCGCTGACCCTACACCATCTCCCGCAGGCTCTACACCATTGCCCGGAGGCTCTACACCATTTCCCGGAGGCTCTACACCATCTCCCGCCGACCCTACACCATTTCCCGCGGGCTCTACACCATTGCCCGCCGACCCTACACCGTTTCCCGCTGGCCCTACACCATTTCCCGCCGGCCCTCCACCATTTCCCGCCGACCCTACACCCTTGCCCGCGGGCTCTACACCGTTTCCCGGGGGCTCTACACCGTTTCCCGGGGGCTCTACACCATTTCCCGATGGCTCTCCACCGTTTCCCGCCTCCCCACGCCCCCCGCCCACCCCAAAGTGTCCACCCCAGCGACACCCTGGAGCCCCTTCCAGCCCCGCTCCACACCGCTCCCAATCGTCTAACGCCTTGCCGCACAAGGCGCTTCACCGCTTTGCGGGGTTTGTCGCCCACGCGGACACTTTGGAACTGCGCAGAGCCGTGCACCATGGACGTCCCGAGCGCAATTCCGGGTCAATCGAGGTCCGGGGGAACACGTCACACAAACTCCCGGCTCTCCAACCATTGCAGAAAACACCGAAACCCCGAAAACCATGAGCCCTCTCGTTCCGCCCCACACGCATTTCGCCAGAACCCGCACCCGCTGCTTGTCTTGGCACGGTGACTGCATAACAGCTAACGACCGCCGATGCGTGGGCACGGGCGGTCGCACGACCGACGCCCCCCACAGGCGGCGGACATGCACCCGGAGGTGGCAGTACCACATTCTATGTATGGAGTGGCTTTATGCGTACCGTATCACGACTCAAGCACGACGCCGGCAGGCGGATGCTCGACCTGCTTGCCGAGCACCCCGACCCGACCCCTGCGGGTCAGGCGGCAACCCAGACCCTCGCCACCCTGGTGGGGGAAGGGAAGATCCTCTTCGACCAGCAGGAGAGCGGGTTCCTGGCGGTCGAGTTGGCGGTGGATTCGAAGCTGGATCTCCGCCGGGCCATCCGGTCCGACCTGAAGAACGTGGTCGAGATCGGGGACGTAGCCTCGATCCGCCAGCCGGAGGCCGCCGTTCGCCTTCGCCTGCCGGCGATCAACGCCAGCCAGGCCGCGTTCCTCAGCGGCGCCCGTGTCATCCTCGCCACCGCGGCTGCCAACCGCGCGTTGCTGGAGACCTACGGGCTGGCAGCCGGGACCCTCGAGGCAATCTCCACCGCGCTGGATCGGTTCGAGGGGCTGGTCACCGGCCAGACCAGCGGCCAGCGCTCCCAGGTCGGCGCCAGCAACCGGCTCAAGGACCTGGACCGGGACCTGATGGTGGTCATCCGGCAGCTCGACACCATGCAGCGCCGCCGCTTCCGTGACGACGCGAAGCTGCTCGGCGCCTGGCGCAACGCCCGCAATATCCACTGGCGTCGCGCCGAGATCGAAGGAGAGGAGGTCCGCCCCAACGGCGCCCAGCCCGCGGCATGATCGCAGGGCGACGCACCGGCAACAACAAGCAACCACGAAGGGCACGAAGGGCACGAAGGGATCGGGGTGTTCACCGAACTCTTCGTGCCCTTGGTGTGCTTCGTGGTTGCCGTTCCCTACCGCGGCTGCACCTCCCGGAGCGACGGCCGCCCCGCCTCATCCGCGCTCACCACGACATCGAACCCCCCCGCCCCGGCCTCCGATTCCTCCGCCGCAATCGGCGTATCAATGCGGCTCAGGTGCAGGTAGCCCGCGGTGCGGAGCGGCAGGACCGTGATCCCCTGGGTGCCCGGCGCGTCGTGCGGCCGCCAGTGGCTCTCCTCCGCGCGGGGACTCGCCAGCAGCAGGGTGAACCGCGCCGCCTGCCCGGCCCCCGGCGGTTCGAGCCAGGTGATCGGCTCCGCCGCGTGAGCATCCGGGCTCGGCAGCGCCACCGGCGCCCCGGTGGCGGGGAGGATGATCTCCGGCCCCCGCGTCCACCCCGGCCGGAACTCCGGGGGGCGGTTCCACCGGCTCACGTCCTTCCCCAGCGCGATCCGCCATCGGCCCGTGGGATAGACGGTGAGCACCAGCTCGCCCCGGGGCGTCTGCACCGCGGCGAAGGCGTCGTTCTCCTTGGTCCAGAGGCGCCACACCGCCGAGCGGGGAGAGGCGGGGGAACCCAGGGCGAACCGGAAGACGTGAGTGGCCATCGGCGAATGGTAACGCTTCCTGGGGGAGGGTGGCGACGCCGGCCGCTACAGCGACCAGGTCTCACCGCCCGTCGCGGCCGCGGGCGGGAGATACCCCGGCTCGGGGTCCGCGACGGCCAGCTCCATCCCGGCGGCCAGGAGCCCCCGGACCACCGGGACCTCGGCGGGCAGCAGCGCCCCGAGCTGCAGCCCCACCAGCCGCTCCATCTCCCCCGCGGCATCGGGCGCCTGCCCCAGCTCCACGCGGGTGATCCGCTCCAGCCGCGCCGGGCCCAACCGGGCCGGGATCGCGAGGGTCCCGCCCACCAGCACCGTCCCACTGGACATTCTCCCCCGCACGAACAGGCCATGTCCCCTGATGATGAAGCTGCTGTCGGTGCGGAAGGTGCCGGCCATGAGGGGTCCGGTTCAGGGCGGAGGTTGCGGGCCGGGCCGCAGGGCGGCCCTTACGGTATGTAGTCCGCGAACCAGCGCCGCGCCAGATAGACGCCGGCCGCGGTGCCGAGGACGCTGAGGAAGAAGGCGGTCATCATTCCCCAGCGCTCGCCGAGCCACCAGCCGAGCGCACCGCCCAGGGTGGCGCCGACGAAACTCAGCAGCTTGGCCATGCGTGGCCCCCAGGGCAGGGGTGAGCGACCCGCCACCGGTTAGAGATCGAGCACCTCGCGCACCTTCGCCTTGAGCTCCGCGATGGTGTACGGCTTGCCGATGAAGTGCAGGTCCTCGTCCAGCGCCCCATGGTGGGTAATGACGTCCGGAGCGTAGCCGGAGGTGAACAGCACCCGCATCGCGGGCCGGAGTCCCCGGAGCCGGTCGGCCAGCTCCCGGCCGCTCATCCCCGGCATCACCACGTCGGTAAGCATCAGGTCCACGGGGCCGGGTTCCCGTTCCAGCAGCTGCAGCGCGGCGGCGCCGCTCGGCGCCACCAGCACCCGGTACCCGGCGGCGGTGAGGGCGCGGACCGCCACCTTGCGCAGCCCGTCCTCGTCCTCCACCACCAGGACGGTCTCCGCCCCCCCCACCACCGGGTGGGGCTGCGAGGGCCGATCCACGGTCTCCCCCTCGGGGACCCGCGGCAGGTGGATGGTGAACCGGGTGCCGCAGCCCTGCTCGCTCGCCACCTGGATGCTGCCCCCGCTCTGCTTCACGATCCCGAACACGGTGGAAAGGCCGAGCCCGGTGCCCTTGCCGGCCGCCTTGGTGGTGAAGAACGGCTCGAAGGCCCGCTCCAGGGTGGCTTCGTCCATGCCGGTGCCGGTGTCGCTGACCGTCAGTTCCACGTAGGAGCCCGGCGCCACGTCGGGATGCATCCGGGCGTAGGCCTCGTCCAGCTCGAGGTTGCGGGTCGCGATGCGCAGGGTGCCGCCTTGCGGCATCGCGTCCCGGGCGTTGACCACCAGGTTGACCACCACCTGCTCCAGCTGGCCGGGGTCCGCCTTCACCCGGCCCAGCTCGGGCTCCGAGGTGATCTCGAGGGTCACATCCTCGCCGATCAGGCGCCGGAGCATCCGTTCCATCTCGCCGATCAGGGTGCTCAGCCGCAGGACCGCCGGCTGCAAGACCTGCTTGCGGCTGAAGGCGAGGAGCTGCCGGGTGAGCATCGCCGCCCGGTCGCCGGCGCGGCGGATCTCCCGCAGGTCGGCGAGCAGCGGATCGTCCCCCCGCAGGCCCAGCATGGCGAGATCGGCGGTGCCGTTGATCGCCGTCATGAGGTTGTTGAAGTCATGCGCGATCCCGCCCGCCAGCCGCCCGACGCTCTCCATCTTCTGGGCCTGGAGGAACTGGCTCTGGAGCTCGGTCAGCTCGGTGATGTCCACGTGCGAGCCGAGCATGCGCGCGGGCTGGCCGCTCTCGTCGCGCACCAGCAGGGCGTTGGACAGGACGTGGCGGTAGCTGCCGTCCCGGTGCCGGAAGCGGAACTCCTCGGCATAGGGGGACCCCGGGCTGGCCAGGTAGGCGCGGATGGAGGCCAGGCAGCGGTCGATATCCTCCGGGTGCACCCGGCTCTGCCATTCCATGAAGTCGTCCGCGATCTCCTCGGGGGCATAGCCGATCTGCCGCTTCCACTCCGGCGAGTAGTACACCCGGTTGGTGCGCAGGTCCCAGTCCCACAGCCCGACCCGCCCCGCGGTGACGGCCTGCTGCTCCCGCTCCCGCGAGGTGCGCAGGCTCTCCGAGAGCTGCGCCCGGTCAATCGCGATCGCGGCCTGGCCCGCCAGCGCCTCCAGGAACGACTGCCACGCCGGGGAGCGGTCGGGCACGGTGCGGTAGAACACCTCGAGCGCCCCCTTGACCCGGTCCGCGACGATGAGCGCCAGCGCCTGGCTCCCGACGAACCCCTCCGCCCCCATCTGCTCCGGCGTGGCCACGGGGAGTCCGGCCTCCGCCAGCGGCGGCCGCAGCGTCGCGATCTCCGGGGTGCGGAAGCCGTGACCCGCGGCGTAGACCAGGGCATCCGAGCCGGGCGGCAGAATGAACACCGCCGCGGCGTCCACCGACAGCTCCGCGCGGGTGTGCGCCAGCAACAGCTCCAGGGTGGAGGCGAGGTCGAGGCCGGAGATGATCGCCGCGTCAATGGCCCGCAGGGTGGAGAGGTGGCGCACCTGCTCCTCTACCAGCGATTCGGTCCGCTTCCGGTCGGTGATCACCTCCGTGAACATCATCAGCCCGCCGATCGCGTTCTCGGCGGTGTGCCAGGGGTGAATCTCCCAGCGCACCCACTCGATGCGGCCACCGCTCCGGACCCACGGGTCGGCGTCATTCCGCTCCACCGCCCCGGCCAGGCAGCGGCGGTGGATTTCCCTCCAGCGCTCGGGGACGTCGGGGAACACCTCGTAATGGCTGCGCCCGATGATGTCGCGGTCCCCCAGGCCGTAGTCGGAGAACCACCGGTTGCTGGCGGCGATGTACCGCATCTCCCGGTCGACCATTGCGATGGCCGCGGGGGCGTAGGCCACGAAGAGCCGGAGCTGTTCCCGGGTCTCGCGCAGCGCCTGCTCCACCTCCTGCAGCGCGTCGCCCGGCGGGCGCGGCGTCGGGGACCCCGCATCACTGGCGGGGGGCTGCTGCTCCGGCGGGGGTGGGGACGGCTTGCGCGGCATGGGAGGCCTGGTCGAAGCGTGTGCCGGCGATGACCGTTGAGACGCGGATGAGCGCCGGGCGATCCGGTGGGGGAGGGTGCGAGCCGGACGACCGCCGCGCACGGTCATTCTAGGGCCGCCAGGGGGGAATCGCTAGGTGACCGCGCTCACCGGTAGGTGGCCCTGATAGCTGCCGCCTCGAAGTACGCCTCCAGCCGGCGCCGGATCTCGGGCAGCGCCGCCGGGGCGGCGGGCGGCGCGGCCACGATCGTCGGCGCATCGGTGATGTCCCGGGCATCCGAGGCCCACACCACGTAGCCCGGGGTATCCTGGTGCTCGGGCCGCGCGTGGACCCAGTACGAGCGCCGCCCGATCGCGATGATAAAGGACTCCCGCCCCGCGGCGCGGACGCCGGAGCGGCGGCGCGCCGGCCAGAGCCGGTCGAGGAAGGCGCGGAGGCGCTTCACTCAACCCAGCTCAGACGTGCTGGTCCACCAGGACGGGGTTCCCGTCCGGGTCAACGGCCACGAAGCTCGCCGGGCCGGTCGTGCTCTCATCGGCCTCAGTGGCGAACGTCACCCCCGCCGCCTTGAGCTGCCGCTGCAGCTCCCGGACATCGGTGAAGGCCGGGAGCTTCTGGGCGTTCTGGTCCCAGCCGGGATTGAAGGTGAGGATGTTCTTCTCGAACATCCCCTGGAAGAGACCGATGATATGGTCCCCGTTCTTGAGGATCAGCCAGTTGTGCGCCGGATCCCCGCCAAACGAGGTGAAGCCGAACTTTTCGTAGAAGCTCCGGGAGGCCGCGATATCCTTGACCGCCAGGCTGATGGAAAAGGCGCCGAGTTGCATGTCGCACTCCATGTGGGATCGTGGGGGGTGTCCGCCGGCTACGCGACCGCGGGCTCCGCGGCGCGCCGTTTCCGGCTCAGCACCCCCGCCGTCACCAGGGTGAACACCAGCCCGACCGGCAGCGGCTCGAGGAAGGTGAACCCTATGTTCACGAGGGGATTCTTGTACATCTCCGAGAACTTCGCCATCTCCTCCGCCTTGGCGGTGATCTCCGCCTCGCTGGCGCCGCCCTTCCGGGCCGCTTCCAGGGTATAGGCGGAGTACTTCTCCATGAAGTCCGGGGTGACCCGATAATAGATGAACTGCCAGGTGGCGACGTAGCAGACGCTGGCGATGACCACGATGAGCAGCCCCACCGAGAAGGCCCGGCCGAAGCTGACGCTGCCCCCCGCCACGTTGTCCCGGTAGGACCGGACCCCGAAATACACCATCAGGAAGGCGAGCACCATCGTGGTGTACCCGATGATGGCGCCCTTGTCGAAACCGATCCGGTCCGCGAAGGGGATGGTGAGGAGCATCATCGCCGACAGGATGGCGCCGGCGATCAGTCCGAAGGTGAGCACGATCTTCCGCATGGCAACTCCGAAGGGTTGAGGGTCGGCCGATTCTACCGGCCGGCCCCGCCGCGCGCGTCACCCGAAGGGGTGATGCCGGGCGATTCGGGGGAAAATCACTCGAAAGTGTGGGGGGGCGGGGTGGTGTCCCGTCAGGGGATCAGCCGCAGGTCCTTCCCCAGCTGCACCGCCTGGGTCCGGCGCCGCGCGCCCAGCTTCATGAACACCCGGCTCGAATGGGTCTTCACCGTGTTCTCGCTCACGTTCACCCGCTCGGCGATCTCCCGGTTGCTCAGTCCCTGGGCGATCAGCTCCAGGATCTCCAGTTCGCGGGGGGTGATGCCAAGGGACTCCAGCTTGCGATCATCCCGGGTGAAGCTGGCCGGCGCCTCGACCAGGACCTCGCGCACCACCACGGTCTCCTTGGGCCGGGTGAGCCGGAGGCCGAGCCAGATGCCGAAGGCGGCGAAGACCGCGGCCACCAGGGCGCCGTAGATCTCGACCGAGTGTTCCACCACCAGCCAGCGGTACTCGATGAGCTTGAGCCCGGCGATGAGCACCCCGCCGAGCAGCCCATAGAGGAGGACATGCTTGCGCATCCCCAATTCTACGGGCCTCACGGTCGGTGCGGAACGGCGGCTGCGGAAGGCAGGCGGTCAGTCCTCCGGGTCGATCCTGCGCTGCTCCGGCTGCTGCGCCAGGACCCGCTCGGCGAAGTCGAGGCGCTCCTGCGCCTCGCTCAGCTCCCGCCGCATCCCGCCGACTTCGCCCTCGAGCGCTTCGATCCGGTCCAGGATCTCCGTCCCCCCCTGGACCTGGTGCTGCTCCCGGCGCTCGCGGAGCCGCTGGGCCCACAACCAGAACGCCGCGGCGAGCACCACATGCAGCGTGGCGTGCATCGGCTCGGCCTCCGCAGCCGCGAAGGCGGCGGCGCCGGCGTTGATCACGGCGAGGCCGACGGCGATGGGGTGCCAGAGGGCGGGCTTGAAGTTCATGGTCAGATCCCGTCGAGTGTGTCCGGCGCGGGCATGACCTGCAGGGCTCGGTAGGAAGAACCTACCCGCCCGCTACCGGAGGGGCCAGCCCGCCGCGCCGGCGCCGAAACGAGCGACTCGCAGGTCGCGTACGGCAGCAATCTGGCCCCGTCACCCGGGAATACCTCCATGCCAATACTGCTCACCCTTGCGCTCGTTGCAGCGGCCGGCCAGGCGCCCGCGTCCGGCCCCCGTACCAACCACGCCGTGGGAGTCTACGATCCCGCGCTCCGGCGCGTCGTGCTCATCGGCGGCGCCGAGCAACCGCGCGCGACGGCTCGAGACCAGGTGTGGAGCTGGACCGGCACGCGCTGGGAGCCCCAGGCGGACTCCGGCCCTCCAGCGAGGGGCAACGCCGCCGCGGCATACGACGCCCGCCGTCGGGCGGTCGTGGTTGCCGGCGGCGCTCAGCAATCGGCGGATGCCTCCTCCTTCGAGGTCCTCGGCGACACCTGGGAGGGGACAGCGGCCGGCTGGCGGCCTCTCGCCGGAACCGGCATCGAACCCCGCGACCATCTGTCCCTGGTATACGATGAAGGTCGTGGGGCCGTCCTGATGTTCGGCGGCATCTCCGGCGACCGCTCCGGGCCCTGGCCCTCCGATACCTGGGAACTGCGGGATGGGGGATGGGCGCGGATCGCCACTGATGGCCCGGCGGGTCGAGCGCGCACCGCGCTGGTATACGACGGCGTCCGGCGGCAGGTGGTGCTCTTCGGTGGTGTCGGCGCGGAACCGGCGCCCGGACAACCACAGCCCTTCTTCAATGACACCTGGGTCTGGGAGGGAACCGCCTGGCGGAGGGTGGCGGAGGGGGGCCCGCCCGCCCGCTACGCCCACGGCATGGTGTTCGACGAGCGGGCGGGGGTGGTGCTGCTCTACAGCGGAGCCGCGGCGCATCGTGATGGAGAGCTGACGGACATGTGGCAGTGGGACGGCGTGCGCTGGACCGAGATTCGCCTGACGGGGCCGACGCCCGGGTTCCGCTACCAGCCCGTCATGGTCTACGATCGGGCGCGCGGCAGGACGGTCCTGTACGGCGGCATCGGGGACTCGAGGAGCGATACCTGGGAGTGGGATGGCCACCGGTGGAGCGCGGTCGACCCCTGACCCGGCGGCCGGGCACCGTCCGGGAGGGCCCCCGGCTCAGCGGCTCCCGAACACCGCGCCGTGGGGAACGCCGTCGGCGCTACCCCCATGCGGCCAGCTCTTGCCGGTCATCCGGAACCCCGGCTCGGTGGCGCCCTCCTCGCGGAACCGCTCATCGAGCGCCAACTGACCTGTCGCGGGATCGAACCGGGCAATCAGGACCCGATTCCGCAGGGCGCCGTAGCCGGTGATCACCACCCGGCGCTGATCCCCGGAGACGGCGATCCAGTGCGGCACGTCCTCGGGGCCGAGGGTCACCCGGCTCACCTCCCGAGGGGCGGCGGGGTCGCTGATGTCGAGGCTCACCACGGCGTTCCAGGCCGGGACCGTCACCAGGTAGTGGTTCCCCACGATGACCGGGATGGCGCAGTAGGTGTGCTCCTTCCGGGGGAAGGACGCCACCAGGCGCGCGGAGGGCGCGTCGCCCTCCAGCCCCTCCATCAGGTACAGGCCGCAGTTGAAGGTCGAGACCAGGACGGTGCGTCCATCCGGCAGCAGGCGGGGCTCGGCGGTGAGCCCGGACTCGCCTCCGGCGGGGCCATCGGGGAGGGTGATGGTGTGCAGCAGGCTCAGGTCCGAGAGCCGCCAGATCTGGAGCTGGCGTGAGGCGGGGGAATCCCCGTCCATGTC
The DNA here is from genome assembly GCA_964585655.1 of uncultured Gemmatimonadaceae bacterium. Classification (GTDB taxonomy): domain Bacteria; phylum Gemmatimonadota; class Gemmatimonadetes; order Gemmatimonadales; family GWC2-71-9; genus JADJOM01. The sequence continues at coordinate 9,491 of CAZPER010000022.1, forward strand.
GGTCGTGGTCGTGACGATGCGGTCCAGCGCGGGTACGATCCCGGCGCTGTACACCCGCGTCGTCGGATCGAGACCCGGGGCGTTGGCCGAGCGGGAGCGGACCGGCTGGCCGGCGGGGGTCAGCTCCACCAGTCCGCCCGGGGTCATGCCCGAGGCGTCGTGCCGCATCTGGAAGGTCGCGAGAACGTTGCCACCCGGCAGCCGGAGAAACGAGTGGGGGTGGGCAAAGCCCTCGAGGTCCCCGAACTGGCCCGCGAGCCGGGGCCGCACCGGATCGGTCAGGTCAAAGATGAAGCTCTGGCCGGAGCCGAAGCCGTTGGCGAAGAGCTGCCGGTCCGCCGGCATCTCGTGTTCGGTGTGGTGCGGCACGTTCCCGCGGCCGGGCACGGCCAGGGTGGTGACCAGGCTCCCATAGCGGGCGGAGTCCTCGGTCACGTCGAGCACCGCGAGGAAATCGGGCTGGGTGGAATCGGCCGACGCGGTCCAGAGGTAGAGGTACTCGGCCGTCGTCGCCTGCGGTGCCGGCCGGGCGCCACAGGCCAGCAGCGTGAGCAGGCCGGCGGCCCGCAGCACCTTCGTGGTGTTCATGCCCGACCTCTCGAGGGGGAGGATGCCGCGCGGCGCTACCGCTGCCGCCGGGCGGGGAATGTAACCGTCGGCCATGCGGCTGGACACCATCGCCGCCCGCGGCGAACATTCGCGGGCAGGGCGCTGCCCCATCAAGGAGGTGCCGGTGCTGGCCAACTGGATTACCCTCTCCCGCCTTCCGCTCCTCGCCATCAACGTGCTGGTGCTCTTCCTGGCCCCGCCCGGGGTCCGGCTCGCCGGCGTCGTGCTCCTGTTCGTGGGGCTCATGCTGGACACCGTGGACGGCGTGGTGGCGCGGAAGACGCAGCAGACCAGCCTCTTCGGCAGCGTGCTCGATATCGCCGCCGATCGCACCTACGAGCTGGTGCTCTGGGTCTGCTTCGCCTCCCTCCAGCTCATTCCTGTCGCGATTCCGCTGATCGTCATCGCCCGCACCACCATCACGGACGCCTTCCGGGGCATCGGGGTCAGCCAGGGGGCCGCGCCCTTCAGCCAGCACCGGACGGCGCTGGGCAAGTTCCTGGTGGGGTCGACCATCATGCGGGTGGGATACAGCGTGAGCAAGATCGCCGCGTTCGTGCTGCTGGCGACGGCCCAGGCGCTGGGCGGATTCGCGGTCGGGAGCGGCAGGGCGGCGCTCGGCGCGCGGCTCCTGGGAGCGGGACAGGCGGTGGCGTGGGTCGCGGTGGGCTTCTGCGTGCTGCGCGGCCTGCCGGTCGTGATTCACGGGTTCAAGGAACACTGGGGGGCGACGGTCCATCCCGGGTCGCACGGGAGCTGAGCCCGCCCCCCTGGTTCGCCTGACGCCCTACGGCTTCGCGCTCCGGCCGCCCGGCTTGGGCGTGTGGTGCTTTCCGCCGTTCCGCGCGGGGAGGGGAAGCTCCTCATCCGCATGGCGCAGTTTCCGGAGCGCCACCCGGTCGGTCGCGCGTACGTCGGATGCCGTGGCCATCTCCCGGTCCAGCAGCGCCATCTCCGCCTGTCGCAGTTCCATCTCCGCGGTGATGACCGTCAGCCGCGCGGCCGCTTCGGCCTGGGCGCTGTTCAGCTTCACCCGCGCGATCTCCGAGGTCCGCACGGCCCGCTGCCGCGCGGCCAGCTCCTCCTGTTCCCGTTCCCAGCGGGCGACGCCCATCAGCACCTGCCCGTGGGCGGTGAACACGTCCGTCAGGGTGACCCCGGCATCGGACAGGGTCAGCTCGCGGACCTGGTTGGAGTGGCTGGTGCCGCGGGACTTCACGATCGTCAGGGCGCGATTGCGCTCCCCCTCATGGACCACGTAGGAGAGGTGGATCCAGGTGTCCGCGATGGTCGAGATCCCGGTGGCGGTCGCCTCCCCCACGTCGGGGCCGTCCAGCAGGGAAGTGTTGACGACCGTGATCCCCTCGGCCTTGAGGTAGTCGAGGAAGATCTGGGTGGCGTCGGCGGAGGCGATGTGCGCCAGCTTGCTCGCCAGGGCCGAGAGGGGGTCCACCACCAGGCACCGCGGCTTGTGGGCGCGGATCACGCTGCGCAGCTCGCCGAACTGGTCCTCGATGTTCGGCCCGCGGGTGCGGGTCGAATAGATCTTGAGCAGTCCCGACTTCTGGTGCGGCGCGAGCCGGATCCCCACCGACCCCAGGTTCCGGACGATCTGGGTCGCGCCCTCGTCGAAGTTCACGTACATCGCCCGTTCGCCCCGCGTGCAGGCCGCGGCGACGAACAGCCCGGCCAGGGTGGACTTGGCCGTGCCGGGCGCCCCGGAGATCAGGATGTTGCTGCCGCGGTAGTACCCGCCGCCGAGCATCGCATCCAGCCGGGGGATGCCTGAGGAGACGCGTTCGTTGGTGACGACGTAGTGCAACTCCACCGGGCCACGGTTGGTGACCTGGATCCCCGCGTGGGTGATCGTGATGGGAAACTCGTCGCCCAGGAAGCCCGACCCCCGGTACTTCATGACCCGGAGGTTGCGGAAGCTGGAGCCGGCCACCACCTGGTGGCCCAGGGTGATCACGCAGTCGGCCATGAACTGCATGAAGTTGTAGTGATGCCAGCTGAGATCGTCGTCCGTGCCGACCTTCTGGGTGATGATGGCGGTGAGTCCGTGCCGGGCGAGCCAGTCGCGGACCCGATAGACCTCGCGGCGCTCGGCGACGGGATTGTCGAGCAGGCGCAGCAGCACATCAATCCCGTCGAAGACGATGTGACTGGCGCCGGATTCCCCGATGACCGCCTCGAGCACATTGAGCAGGCGGCTGAGGTTGAACTCCCCGGACTGGATCATCTCCGGCGAGAGGCTCGCGTCCAGGAAGAAGAGCCGCTTCGCGGCGAGCGCCGGGATGTCCCACCCGAGGGTCGCGGCGTTGGCCACGATCTGGCTGGCGCTTTCCTCGAAGGCCACGAGGATGCCCGGCTCCGCGCGGTCCCGGGCGGCGTTCACCAGCGACTGCACCGCGAACACCGTCTTGCCGCAGCCGGGGCCGCCCCGCACCAGCGTGGTGCGGCCGAGCGGCAGTCCCCCGTACGTGATCTCATCGAACCCCGTGATGCCCGTGGGGACCTTGGGCAGCGGGGTGAGTGGCATGGATGCCTGGGGGCGCGGCTTCCGCTTCATGGGGGTGTCCTTGCACCGGGGCGCTGCAGCCAGGGAGACGCGCGCCGAGGCGGGGGAAGGCCCCCGGGCGGTCGCTGGCCTGCGCACTATGCCCACCAAGAGAACCGGGCGGCTGGGCCGGTACAATCCATCGTTGGATTGAGTGGGGGAGGGGGCCGGGGCCCGGTCCGCCGGACCCGAGGGCGTCAGGTCACCCCCGGATCGGGCGGCCTCGGCCCGCCGACGCATCGTTCGTCGCGGCCACCCCTTGCCTGCCGCGCACGGGTGCGCTAAACTACTGAACCATATGGTTCAGTATATGACGACCCGGCTTGATACGTCGTTCGCCGCGCTCTCGGACCCCACGCGGCGTGGCGTGCTGGAGCAGCTCGGGCGAGCCGACGCTTCGATCACGGACCTTGCCGGGAAGTTCCGGATGACGCTCACGGGCATGAAGAAGCACGTCGGCGTTCTGGAGCAGGCGGGGCTCGTCACCACGAAGAAGATCGGGCGCGTGCGGACCTGCCAGCTGGGCCCGCGCCGGTTGGAGGAAAAGACGGCGTGGCTCGAGCGGTACCGCCAGCGCTGGGACGAACGCTTCGACGAGTTGGACAGGGTTGTCGAGGAACTCACCCGAAAGGAGAAGGGCGATGAACGCAAGAAGCACAAGTGAGCCCGGCCCCGTGAAGCACCGGACCACGGTGGAACGGACGTCGGACCGCGAGGTGGTTGTCACGCGGACCATCAACGGCCCGGCGCGCATCGTGTTCGAGGCCTTCACCAAGGCCGAGCTGCTCCGGCGTTGGTGGGTGCCCAAGTCGATGGGAATGACCCTGCTGTCCTGCGAGGTGGATGCTCGTGTCGGAGGCAAGTACCGATTGGTATTCGACCACTCCCCCGAGCCCATGGCGTTCTTCGGCACGTATGTCGAAGTGAAGCCGTATTCGCGCCTCGCGTGGACCAATGAGGAAGGTGGCGAGGGCGGGCCTGTCACCACGGTGACCTTCGAGGAAAAGGGCGGCAAGACGCTGGTGGTCCTGCAGGAGCGCTATCCTACGAAGGAAGCGCTCGACGCTGCCGGCACCGGATCAGCCGAAGCCATGGTCGAGACGTTCGCTCAGCTGGACGAGCTGCTCGTCGCCCTGGGTGAGCGCTCGGGACAGTAACAGAGACGTGAATCTCGCGGTCAGTCGTTCGATAGTCCCGGTTCACAGTGCGAGCAGGTACTGCGCGAGCGGACCCAGCCGGGCGCGCGTGGCCGGCTCCATCCGAGCGGCGAAATCGCTGCCCGCGCGGCCGGTCCGGGGAATGTAGGCGCCTTGGAGCGACCGTCGTGGCTGACTCGAGGTATTCGTGCCGTGGCCATGCCAGGTCGAACCGTTGAAGACCAGCAGGGATCCCGCCGCGCCGCAGGCGGGGAGATCCTGAGCGTCGGCGAGGAGCTCACCGGGAATCTCGCCGGCCCGAACGTCCACCCGCCGGTGAGACCCGGGCACGAACCGGGTCGCTCCGTTGTCGGGGCGGAACTCATCCACCATCAGGATGAATCCGAGGAGCGGCCAATCCGCGGAATCGCGATCCACATCGACGTGAAGGCCCTGGCTGGGGGAGCCTGCCCGGAGCGTCCGTGCCTGAAAGGAGCTAAGCTTGAACGGGCCGCCGATGACGAGGCCGCAGGCCTGGAGGAGCGGCGGAAACAGATAGACCTCGTCGAACGCGGGGCCGCGATTGACGAAATCTGTCACCCGCGTCGTCGCGGTGCCGACCCGAATGTCCGCTCCCGTCGCGGAGTCCATCGCGAGGGTGTAGGCCTCACTCAGGTGCTCAAGGCGCTCCGGCGCGACGGCGGCTGGGAGCACGACAAAGCCCTGCTCGAGCAACTCAGCGGCTGCGCCCGGTGCGAGGGCGTTGAAGGCGGCGAGAGAACAGGGTCCATGCGCTGGTGAGGCCACTTTCATGCACTCCATCTCTGGCTGCCTACTCCATCCCGTTCAGCAAGCCCAATCCGGCTAGGTGGTCTCGAAGCGCCTCGACGGAATCCCACGGGAGGATGGGGGCATTCCGGCGGTCATCTGGAGGGTTCTGAGGCAGGCCGTCCGACCAGCCTCCGCACCCGATAAGCGGGAGCAGCGGTCGCCGGTGCAGCCAGGCCAGGCACACTTCAGAGATCGTGCCCGCGCGCCCGCCGATGACGATGCACGCATCGCCGGCGAGCGCCATAAGCAGATTTCTGGCATCACCCATGCCGGACGGGATCACGACGGTTGCGGGCCACTCTGCGCCAGGCATCTCGTCCGTGGTCACGATGCTGACCACCAGGCCGCCAGCAGCCACGGCGCGCGCAGCAGCGACGCGCGTGGCCGGACTACCGCATCCGCTGACCACGGTGACGCCCATGCGGGCAAGCATCTCACCCGCGTCGCCGGCGAGGGCATAGGCCTTTGAGCCAGGCTCGGCGCTGCCGAGCACGCACACTTGGGGTCGCCGGGTCGCCATAGAGATGTCGTTGAAGCTGGTGGAGAAGGGCCGCCGTGATGTGGTCTAACGCCCGCGCATGACCTGCGGGGCGGCGGCGCGGTCAAGGAACGTCACCGTGCGCCGCTTGGTCGTGCCAGCCTGGGATAACAGACGGCCGCGCCCCGACAGCGTCAGGGGGTGGTGAGACGCCGACAGGGCTCCGTTGTCACCCATGGGTGCCAGCTCAGGGCTTGTCGGGCGCCACCAGATAGCAGACCTCCGTGAGGATCTGGGAAGGGTCGGCATCCCATGTCGATTGCCAGTGGCGATAGATCTCCCAGCGAGGCCCCAGCTTGCGATGCCCGTGGGTCTGCAACCAGTTGTGGATCGCATCATGGGCGGAGCCCAGAGTGCCGTAGGGGCCGTGGTGCGTGACCGCTGCCACGAGGCCGGGCGGAGTACTGGATCGGGTCACGCCGTCCTGCTCGGCAAAGGCACCGTCGAGCTCGACCCCGGCCTCAACCCGGATGGCGTCGTCCCAGTACAGCGCCACATTGCGGCCGCCTCGTAGGCCTTGGGCTTTCAGCGCTCGCCACACGGCGCCACACGCCTCGGGGACTACTTTGGAGAGCTGGGCAGGGGAGACCTGGCGGCGAATCACCGCGAGGGGGAGTCCTGGTCGGTCCTGAAGCTGGATAGGCGAAGTGGGCATGGATCTCGGTGGCGTCTAACGCCCGCGCATGACCTGCGTGGCGGCAGCGCGGTCGCCAGGCCGCGCCCGGGTGGGGGTGGTGGCCTCAAACATACACCATCCGACGGCCGCGCCACGACTGGTCCAACGAATTGTTAAACGTCCGGTTGGAGCAGCGCCGACTGCTTACCTCCGTGTTCACTCAGGGCGGGGAGGTCTGGGTCCGGCGCCGCCACCAGTAGATCAGTCCTGTAGCGCCGAGGATGAGCCAGACGGCGCCGGGGAGTGCTGGTATCCAGCCATCGTAGATGCCCCAGGCAGTGCCCGCCAACACCCCAAGCGACATCAGCAGGAGCATCGGTTGGGTAAGCAACCGGTCGTCTGGCCGGGCCGGGGAGAGCAAGCGGGCGGCAAGGCGAAACCCGAAGGGTACCAGCGCCAGCGTGACAATGCAGAGCAGGGGCTCGGCGCCGGGGTTTCGTGAGCCGTGGAAATAGTCCCACAGGCCGCGGGTACCAAAGTAGCTGAAGAGAAGTGCGCTGAGCCCGACCAGCACACCGCCGTACACATCACCGGGGTCACGAGTAGGAACATTCATGGCAAGTCGGAGGCCGGACGTCCCGACTGCGCGGCGGGGCCGCGGCGAGATGGCGCGAGCATGGGCGCCACCGGAAGGTGGTGCTGGCCCCAGGAAGGCCGCTGGCCACGCCGTGTCGGCATCATGCGGTGGTTGGGCCTCTGGCTACACGACGCACCCGCAGTTGGGGTAGCCAGGCGAGCCACAGTTCGACGACGAGCAGGGGCACAACCCAGGAGGCCCATTCCCGTGTGGCGTCCCGGAGGTCGGCGTTGGTGACATAGAAAAAGAGGTAATCCTGGAAGTCGTACATCAGCCGGAGCCAGACGAGGACCAGCGTCATCGTATAGCTCCGAATCATGAAGGCACGATGGGCTGCGAAGCTCCGGGTAACGGCGAGGCGCCACGCAGCGAGGGTAAAGAACAGCCACAGCAGCCCGGTCAATGCGATGGAGAGTCGAGAGCCTTCATACTCCCCGACGACGGCACCGAGATAGATGGCCAGGATGGCCGCCATACTCGCTCCGACGACGTACGCCTTGCCGACCGCCCGGTGGAAGCCGGGTGCGCGCTGGCGGAGCGAGGCAATGAACTGCAAGGGAGCGCCGAACAGGACGGGTAGGGCAAAGGCGAGATGGGAGAAGTACCAGAGTTGCTTGTTAAAGAGACTGGGTCCGAGCCGCTCCGGTGGAATGAAGCGATAGCTGACTGCCCGGTACAGGTAGTAGAGGCTCAGGGCGGCGACCAATGCCAGGCCGAGAGAGGAGAAGGTCCGACGAAGGGTGGCTGGGGTCATGTGCCAGTGTGCGTGAGTAGTGGGAATCAGCCTGAGGCCTAGCCTGCCCCCCGCGCCCCCGGGGATCATTCACCTGGTCCGCGCCCGGGGGATTGCCTGGCGGTCTTGGCGGTTGAATGGTGGGGCGGAGCCGGCGCTCCGCCCCCTGCTACTCCTTCGGATCCAGGATCCGGTCCACCCGCGCCACGACATCCCGCAGGTGCAGCGCCGTCACGCGGTCGGTGATCCGCGTCAGCGCCGCCGTCGCCTCCCGCTTGATCTGCTCCAGGTCCCCCCGCGCATAGGCCCGGATGTCCGACTGGGCCACGGTGACCGGCGTCGCCGTGATGAACCGCGCGAACTCCGGCGGGATCGGCGGCAGCTCCTGGGTCATCAGGTAGTTGAGCCGCTCCACGTAGCCCCGCTGCAGGTTGCGCCGGTACTCATCCACCGGCCGCCAGCTCCGGAGCTCGCCCCACACCGCGGCATGCGTGTCGTTGAACAGGTCGCCGAGCGTGTACGCCTCCGCCCCGATCGCCGCCTGCGACTCGATCAGCCGTTGCAGCCGCCGCGGCTCCAGCAGGCCGTTGAGCACCGCCACCTGCCGGGTGCGGATCCGCTCCACCGCGCCGGCGTGCTCGATGCGGGAGAGGATCGTCCGGTCGAGCATCCAGGTGGGGGTGGCAAACGCCTGTGCCGCCAGGAACTGCACCGCCTCCCGCTGCCGCGCCTTCGGCACGATCGCATACACTGGCCCCGCCTGGTCCTGCGCCTTCCGGGTCTGCTCGATCCCGCCCACGACCGTGGTCACATGCCCCATGTACCGGCTCCACTGCCCCAGCACCTGGAGGTACATCTCCTGCAACTGGCTGTAGTCGCCCCCCTGCTCGAAGGCCCACTGCGGCAGCGACGGCAGGATCCGCTTGAGGTTGGCGATGCCGTAGCGGCTCGCCTTGACTCCATCATCCCCGAGATCCTCGGTCTGGCTGGTGGGGTCAATGCTGCTCGGGTCCCCGAAGCGGTACATCGGGTCCCCCTCATGCTCCCGCACCCAGCCATCCAGCACCGGCTTCTCGGCGTCGGGATTGGTGGCCCCGATGATGGGGCGATACCCCCAGCGGATGGCCCAGTGATCGTAGATGCCGATGCCGGGATTGAAGGCCACCCCCTCGTCCCCCGGCTGCGCCACGTAGTTGAACCGGGCGTAGTCCATGATGGACGGCGCCGTCCCCATCCGCCGGGTGAAGCTGGCGGACCGCAGGCTGTCCACCGGGTAGCTGCTCGAGGCCTTCATGTTGTGCGGCAGGCCGATGGTGTGCCCCACTTCGTGGGCCGAGACAAAGCGGATCAGTTCGCCCATCACCTCATCCTCGAACTTCACCCCGCGCGCCTTGGGGTTCACCGCCGCCGTCTGGATGAGGTACCAGTTGCGGAGCAGGTTCATGACGTTGTGGAACCAGCCGATGTCGCTCTCGATGATCTCCCCGCTCCGCGGGTCCACCACGCTCGGCCCGTAGGCGTTCTGGATGTCGCTCGGGAAGTAGCGGATCACCGAGTAGCGCGCGTCTTCCGGGTCGAATTCAGGGTCTTCCGCGGGCGAGGGTGGATCCTTCGCGGTGATGGCGTTTCGGAACCCGGCCGACTCGAACGCCTTGTTCCAGTCCTCCACCCCCTGCTTGAGGTAGGGGCGCCACTTGAGCGGCGTGGCCGGGTCGATGTAATAGACGATCTGCTTGACCGGCTCCACCAGCTCGCCGCGCGTGAAGGCCGCCGTGTCCTTCGGCTCCAGCCGCCAGCGGGAGATGTAGCAGCGTTGCTCCGCCCGCTGGGCGTCGCGGCCGTAGTCGGTCTGGTCAATGGAGAAGAACCCCACCCGGTAGTCGCAGCGCCGCGCCTGCATCGGGACGGCCGGGAGCAGGACCATCGAGTGCGCCATTTCCAGGGTGATGGTACCGGTCTCCTGGTTGGAGGGCGGCTTGCCGGCGTCGTAGGTGAGGACCGAGCGGACCTCGATGTTGGTGGGATAGCTCCGGGCGCTTCCGAGGTAGCTCCGGGCATCGTCCAGCCGGCGGACGGCGTAGGTCTCGCGCCGTCCCCGGTCGAGGCCGAGGAGCGCGACGTCGGTCGCGTACAGCTTGCCGATATCCACCAGCACCGCGGTGGTGTCCTTGTTATAGGCGAGGATGGGCAGGCTGGCGACGATCGGCTCGAAGTTGGCGGCCTTGACCGCCCGGGAGATGGGGAGCGAGTCCGCCGCCACGTTCAGGTAGGACACGGTGCGGAAGAGGATCCGGTCCCCCTGCCGCTCCCAGCGCACCACCGTCTCGTTGGTCTGCTCCCCGCCGTACCCGATGTTGGTGGCGGTCCGCGCGATCCGGCTCACCAGCAGCATCTCCCGGCCCAGGACCGCGTTGGGGATCTCGTAAAAGGTCGAGTCGCCCTGGGTCCAGACGATGAAGAGGCCGCTGTCCGCCTTGGCCTTGTCGGTGATCAGGTCCTTGAAGGGCTTGATCTTCGGCTTGGCCGGCTTGGTGGTGTCGGGCTTCGTGACCTGGGCGCCGGCGGTCGGGGCGGCCGCCGGGGCGGGGGAGGTGGTGGTGGCCTGGGGCGCGCCACAGGCGGCGGTGGCGAGCAGCGCGAGCGCCACGGCAGCCGAACGATGCCGGATCATGCGAAGACCTCGAACCATCGGGGAAACGGGGAAACGGGGAAACGGGAACAAGGTGACATGAGAACCATCAAATCGGAAGCCCGGGCATGGGGTCGGCGCTGCCGTGTTGTCGCGTCGGAGGGTGGCCGCACAGGATCGGGGAACCCGCCGAGCGGCGCACCCTCCGCCACTCCCCCACGGCAGCGCCTCCCACACGGGACACGGCCTGCGACCACCAATAGCTTCTTCCGTGTTTCCGTGCTTCCGTGTCGGCAGTTCCTCTCCTACTTCCTCCTAGCGACCCGCCCCGGCTTCGCTCCCGTATGCTCCCCATCCCGGATCACCTGCACCCCATTCACGAACACCTGCGACACCCCCGTGGCGTACTGATGCGGCTGCTCGAAGGTGGCGTGATCCTGAATCGTGGCCGGATCGAACACGACCACATCCGCATGGAACCCCGGCGCCAGCGTCCCCCGCCGCGGGATGTTCAGGTTCTTCGCCGGCAGGCTGGTGAGCTTCCGGATGGCGTCGGGGAGGGTCAGCACCGAGTCGGTGCGCACGTATTTCGCGAGCACCCGCGCGAAGGTGCCGTACGCCCGCGGATGGGGGTTCCCCCGGAGGAAGATCCCCTCCGGCGCCATGGAGGCGGCGTCGGAGTCGAAGCTGACCCACGGCAGCACGATCTGCTTTCGCAGGTTGTCCTCGGACATCGTGAAGTACACGCAGTCCACTCGGCTCTGGTCGGCGATGACCAGGTCCATCGCCGCGTCCTCCGGCGAGGTGCCGCGCAGCGCCGCGACCTCCGAGAGCCGTTTGCCGGTGTAGTGCTTGAGGCTGTCCTGCCGGAACCCCGCCAGCAGCACCCCCTCCGGTCCGCCAGGCCCCACGAAGGCGCCGCCCCGGGCCCGCCACTCCGCCTTGAGCCGCCGCCGCACCGCCGGGTCCATCAGCCGCTCCCGCCAGGCGTCGAACCCGCCCTCCCGCACCCACCCGGGCATGATGGCATCGAGGCCGGTGGCGCTGGCCGGATACGGATACATGTCCGCGGTGATCGCGAGCCCTTCGGCGCGGGCCGCCTCCAGCCGGCGGATCACCTCGTCCATCTTCCCCCAGTTGGCCCGCCCCGCCGCCTTGAGGTGATAGACCTCCGCCCGCACCCCCGCCCGCCGCGCGATATCAATGAACTCATCCACCGCATCCAGCACGCTGTCGTTCTCGTTCCGGATATGGGAGATGTAGAGGCCGTCGTACTTCGCCACCACTTTAGAGAGCGCCACCAGCTCGTCGGTCGTGGCGAACATCCCCGGCTCGTAGATGAGGGAGCTGCCGAGCCCGACGGCGCCTTCCTTCATGGCCTGGTCCACCAGCGCCTCCATCTGCGCCAGCTCCTCCGGCGTCGCCGCGCGCGACGCGTGCCCGAGCACATGCTGCCGCACAGTGGCCGCGCCCACGAAGCTGGCCACGTTGGTGGAGATGCCGCGTCCCGCCAGGGTATCCAGGTACTGGCCGAGGGTGGTCCAGGTGATGTCGAACTGCATGGCGCCCATCCCCGCCCGCACTTCCGCCTTCATGCTGTCGTTCCACGGGCCCATCGACTCCCCCTCGCCGAACACCTCGAGGGTGACGCCCTGCCGGATGTCGCTCTGCGAGCGGCCATCCACCAGCAGCGCCTCGTTGGCCCAGCTCAGCATGTTGATGAACCCCGGCGCCACCGCCATCCCGGCGGCGGGCACCTCCACCGTTCCCTTCGCCCCGGAGAGATCGCCTACCGCCGCGATCGAGTCCCCGCGGATGCCGACGTCCGCTAACACCCCCGGCGCGCCGGTGCCGTCATAGACCGTGCCGCCGCGGATGATGACGTCGTACTTCGGGGCGGAACAGGCGGCGACGAACATGACCGCCACGATCGCGATGCGCATGATATTCTCAGGATGGTGGAGTGGGAGAATCAACCACAAAGGGCACGAAGGACACAAAGGGTCGGGGCCGTCCCGGGCCCCTTCGTGCTCTTTGTGCCCTTCGTGGTTGAATCAGGTACTACGGCGTGAAGGCGCGATAATAGCGCATCCCCGACAGCGTGGCCACCAGCGCCTGGCCGTCCGCCACGTCGCTGAAGACGAGTCGCTCCGCCGACTGCACGTCCCCCACCCGGAATTCTCCATTGCCGATCGGGGTGAGCGGCTCTTCGCCCCCCTCGGGGCTCACCATGTACAGCCGGCCCCGGCGGAGGATCACCCGGAAATTGGGCTGCCACGGCTGCATGATGCGGTAGTGGCCCACATAGCTGTTCCACGCCGCCGGCGCGGGGTACCTGGGCGGCCCGCGGTAGCGCTCCCCCACGTACCAGTCGCCGCCGTAGGCCACGCCGATCACCTTCCCCGAGTCCCGGGCGAACCGGAGCGGGAAGCGCGCGAACCGCGGCACCGGCCCGAGGAAGCTGTCGTCGCCGCGGGGCTCGAGGGCGGTGCGCCGGTGCGGCTCCACCAGCAGCAGCGAGTCGCCGCTGGCTTCGAAGCGCAGGGTGTCCCCGGAGAGGTTGTGATAGAGGCCCGCGTACTGGCCGGCGCTATCCACCCGCAGCGGATCGGCGGGTGACGGCAGTTCCGGCAGGGAGTCCCCCCGCATCGCCGCCGCGAGCGCCCGGAGCGCGAAGCGCGCCACGTCGCCGGGATCTCCCGGGCCATTCACGAACGCGATCGCCCCCACGCCGAGCTCCGGCTCGCCGACCAGGTAGCTGCTGTAGCCCAACATGCCGCCGCTGTGCCAGAAGATGGGCCGGCCGTCGAGGGTGCCGAGGAACATCCCGTAGCCGTAGCGCACCGTCCCCTCTCCGAGGGGAGCCCATGGCTGCATCAGCGCGGCGTAGCCCCCCTCGGACAGCAGCCGGCCGTTGGGTCCCGCGCCGCGATTGAGCAGCATGGTCAGGTATCTGCCCAGATCCGCCGGGGTGGAAACGAGGCTCCCGTCCCCCGAGCCGTACTCGATCCACGGCGCCTCCACCAGCGGGTCCTCGCGGCGGGAGGGGCGGTCGTCGAACAGCGACACGTAGCCCTTCGCCATCGCCAGCCGATCCTCGTGGGTGAATTCCGGCAGCGTCGCGCTCATGCCGAGGGGCCCGAGCAACCGGCGGCGGATGATCGCCGGGTAGCGCTCATGCTCCAGGCTCTCCAGCAGCACCCCCAGTACCTGGTAGCCGATGTTGGAGTAGGCCCAGTGGCTTCCCGGCGCGGAGCCCAGGGTCCGTTCCCGCGCCATGTAAGCCTGCGCCCGGGAGGACGGCACGTCGTCCCGGTCGGCGGGGAGGCCGGAGGTGTGGGTGAGGAGATCGTGGGCGGTGACCGGGCGCCACTCGGTCCGCGGCGTGAACCAGTGGAGGGTGTTTCGCACCGGCCGGTTGGGGTCGAACCGTCCCTCGTCGGCCAGCTGCAGCAGCGCGATGGCGGTGAACGACTTGGAGATCGAGCCGATCTGGAACCGGGTCTGCGGTGTGACCGGCAGCCGCCGCTCCAGGTCGGCGTAGCCGTAGCTCCGCACGGTGATCAGCCCGCGGCGGTCCACCAGCGCCAGCGCCAGCCCGGGGGTGTTCTCCCGCGCCAGCTGCTGCGCCGCAAACCGGTCGATCAGCCGGAACGCCGGTCGGAGTCCCAGCGTATCGCGCGGCTCCCCCTGCGCATGGAGCGCAGGGGGAGCCAGGAGGAGCAGCGCCGCGAGGAGTGCCCGACGGCTCAATTCACCCCCACGCGGCCCTTCACGTCCGCCAGCAGCTTCCCGGGATCGTACCCGACGCCGTCCTTGAAGACGGTGACCACATTGCGGATGATCGCGGCGTCGGTGGTGAGGTCGCCCTGGAGCAGCACCAGGTCCGCCAGCTTGCCCTTCTCCACCGAGCCGAAGTCGTTCTCGTGGTGCAGGATCTTCGCGCCGTTCAGGGTGGAGACCTGCACCGCCTCCTCGGTGGTGAAGCCCGCCTCGCGCAGCAGCTCGTAGCCCCGCTGGTCGCCGTAACCGGGCAGGGCGCCGCCGTTCCCGGTCGGGTCCACGCCGTTGCCGAGCAGCCCGCCGGCGCGGTAGAAGGCGAGCTCCCACCCCATCTGCTGCTTGAGCCCCTCCACCCGGAGCGGCCAGGTGCTGGAGGTGTCGATGAAGGCCCGGTCGGCGAGGTACGCGGTCTTTACCGCCGGATCCATGAGGCTGAGCGAGCGCTCGTCGGTGACCGGGCGCCCGGGGTAGAGGGCCTCCAGCACCGGCAGGGTGCTGGTGACGCTGATCTTCCGCGCGATGAGCGTGCGGATGATCTGGTCGGCCACCGGGCCGCTGGCCCGGACCAGGGTGTCCTGCGCCGCGAAGGCGTCGGCGGGGCATTCGTCCACCTTCTTGTTCACCAGGAAGTCGCTCGCCGTGTACGCACCGTGAGCCAGGTCATCGATGCCCAGTTCGGCCGCCTCCTGGAAGGTGACGGAACAGAGGTGCCCGGTGGTGCGGATTCCCTTGCGCTTCGCCTCCTGGATCGCGGCCCGCATGCTCTCCCGGCTGATCGTCGTGTAGAACTTGATCCATTCCGCCCCCTCCTCCGCCCAGTAGGCCACGAACCGCCGCGCCTCCTCGGGAGTGGTGGCCACCGCCATCGACCCGCCGCCGCCGGCGCCGGTGAGGTACGGCGCGGTCACATGGATCCGCGGCCCGGCGCTCCGGCCGGCGTCAATGCTCCGCTTGAGGTTCACGTCGGCGTACGGCGCGTGGCTGCCCGTGGTCCGGATAGTGGTGACGCCGCTCGCCAGGTAGAGCCGTGGTCCCGTGAAGCTCATGGTGACGCTGCGGCCGCCGGACGCGGTGTAGAACAGGTGGTCGTGCAGCCCCACGATGCCGGGGATGAGGGTGTGGCCCGTGCCGTCGATCACCACCGCCCCCGCCGGCGGCGTCGTCGTGGCGCTCGGCCCGACGGCGGTGATGCGCCCGTTGCTGAAGACCACCGTCTGGTTGGGCCGCGCCGGCCGGCCGGTGCCGTCCACCAGCAGGACGGAGGTGATCGCCACCGTGCCGGTATCCACGCTCACGTAGCGCCGGGCGTTGGGGGAGAGGGTCGGCCGCTGGGCCGCGAGCGTTGGGGCAAGCGTCAGGACGGCCAGCGCGAGCAGCGCGGAACAACGGCGCATCATTCCTCCTCGACAAGGATCGTGGTCATCATGCCGGCACCCAGGTGCTCGGCGATGTGGCAGTGCAGCATCCAGGGGCCGGGATTGGAGAGGTCCACCAGCAGCTCCACCGTGCCCCCGGCGGGGACCAGCACGGTGTCCTTCCAGACCAGATGATGGTTGGGAATCCCGCCCACCGCCAGCACCAGGAATCGCTGGCCATGCAGGTGAATCGGATGCTGCATGGCGTGCAGGACGTCCCGCGCCCCCACCAAGGTGAGCCGGAGCAGCCCGCCCCGCCGGAAGCGCCAGTGAATGTCGTGGTTATCGCGCCCGGTGGCCAGATCCCGGAGCCGCCAGCGGGCCTGGGCCGCCGTGGTGGCCCAGTTCATCCCCGGCATGGTCCCGGCCCACTCCACCGGCATGAAGTAGATCGAGTCGAGCCGCATGAGCCGTTCGGCCACGAAGGGGAGGCCGGTGAAGCTCACCCCGAGTTCCAGGGTGCGCGCCTCCGCCTCCGGCGCCCGCGCCACAAACCCCGCCAGCTCCCGCGCCAGGGCGGTGTCCCGCCACAGGATCGGGTGAGACGAGATCAGCCGGGTCTCCGGGTACACCTGCACCACGCCGAAGGTGTCCACCTGGGAGAAGAAGCGGCCATTGAGGTGATCCAGCGCCCGCACCCGGTTGAGCAGCAGGTACCGGCCCGGGCGCGGAAACTCCACGTCCACCACCTGCCGCTCCGCCGGCGCCAGCACGATGTGGTCCACCGGCACGGGCTCCACGTACCCGCCGATGTCTCCCCCCGCCAGCTCCATCCGGGTCGTATCACTGAAGGAGAGGTTCCAGGTCCGGGCCCCCGCCGCATTGGTGAGAAAGAGCCGGATGCGCTCCCCCTGTCGAGCGGTGAGCCGCCAGCGGGGCTCCCCGTTCACCAGCAGCAGGTTCCCCATCCGGCCCATCGCGGCGTGGGTGGCGGCGTCCCGGCCATAGGGGACCAGCCCGTCGTCTCCAAGCAGCAGGTCATCCAGCAGCAGGAACGCCTCACGCGCCTCCGGCCAGGCGGTGCTCGCCGGCTGCACCAGGATGTTGCCGTAGAGGCCGAGGTCCTGCTGGATGTCGTCCCGGACATGGGGGTGGTACCAGTAGATCCCGCCGTCCGGGAAGCGGAGCCTATAAAGGAAGGTGGCGCCCGGCTCCACCGGCTCCTGGGTCAGGTGGGGGACCCCATCGAACGGGGCGTCGAGCCGGAGTCCGTGCCAGTGCACCGTGGATGGGAGCGGCAGCCGGTTGGTGAAGCGTACGGTCACCTCGCTGCCGCGGCCCACCCGGAGCAGCGGGCCCGGATGCTGGCCGTTGAAGCCGAACATCGGGTAGCTGCGCCCTCCGATGGTCCGGAGCACCACCTCCGCGGTGAGGTCCAGGGTGTCACCATCCTCGAGCGAGACCACCTGCATGGGACGCACGTCGGGCGTTCCCGGCGGGGCGGTGGGGAGCCACGCCGGCGTCCCGGGCCGGAGCGCCATCTCCGCGGCCAGCATGGTGAGCCCCGGCGGCATCGGTACGCCGCTCCAGCCGAGGGAGTCGCGCATGGTGTGATGGGCATGCCCCTCGGGCATCGGAGGCGCCGTGGCGCCGAGCGCAAACTGGAAGAGATCCGGTGGCCGGAGGCGGTTGCTGGCCGACTCGCCGCGCAGCACGATCGGGCCAGTCCGCGTCGGGCTGAGGGTATCCCCCTCCGCGCTCACCAGCACCATGAACCGGTCGAAGCCCACCGGGCCCGTGAGGGTGCGCCCCTCTCGCACCACCCCCAGCCGCTGGAGCGGCGTGAGCGTCGGCGGCGCCGCCCAGGCCACGAAGCCGGCGCGCCGCCCGGGGGGCAGCGGTGGCAGCCCCGTCAGCGTGAAGCGCAGGTTGAATTGCTGCGATCCGTCCGCCGCCACCGACACGGTGAACGGCCCCGGCACCCACTCGAGGGCGGCGGTGCCGTGCACGCTCCCTTCCGGGTCGGCGGGGAAGAGCTCGATGCAGTAGAGGTCGCGGCTCGGCGCGGGGCGGAGGGAATCGGTGCGCGGGTCGCAGGGGCCGGGGGCCTCTGACGTCGTCCCGGGGCCGGCTCCGGCGAGCAGGGCGCCGAGGCCGAGCAGCGCGGCGGCCTGGCTGGTCCTCATGACCTGCCGTGGGTTCGGATCTCGGGGACGCCGAGGATCCGGTAGCCATCGCTCGGGTTCTCGACCGCGAACTGGAGCGAGGTGATCATCTGCCTGATCGTGACCAGTCCCAGTCGCCGGGCGCCGTCACGGGTGGGTGGGAACAACTCTCCGAGCCAGTACATCGGCTGCAGTACCACCGGCCACCAGTGGCCGGGGCCAACCACGTACCAGGGACGGAGCACCGTGGCCGGAAGGCCGCTCTCCCGGAGCAGCTCCTCGCCCCGGGTACGCGCCGCGATGTAGGCCAGCATCACCGGCGCCGGGTGCGCCACGCTCACATAGATGAAGTGCGCCACCCCGGCCGTGACGGCCGCCGGCACCGCCGCGACCATCGAGGCAAGATCCACCCGCAGGAACTCCTGCGCCTTGGCGGGGCTCGGGTGCGGCACTCCCACGAGGTGGATGAAGGTATCCGCCGGCGAGACCTTCGCGGCGTAGCTCAGGCCATGCAGCGCATCGCCGGTGGCCACGGCGGCGCCCGAGGGCACCCGCCCCTCGGAACCCGGTCGCGCCAGGGCACAGACCCGGTGGCCCCGGCCCAGGAGCCGTTCGATCAGCCGCCGACCCATGTAGCCGGTGCCGCCGGTGATGAAGACGTCGCGGACGGTGGGGCGGGATGGTACCGTGGATTGCACGGAGCTAGAATGCGGCACCGCATCCAACCGCGCAACCCGAACGGAGGACCGCCATGTCCCTCTCCGACGCCTTCCTGGGTGAGTGGGCCTACGAGGCCCGCTCCACCCGGCTTCACCTCGAGCGGGCCCCCATGGACCGCGGCGACTGGCAGCCCCACCCCAAGTCGATGAAGCTCGGCCGGCTGGCGAGCCACATCGCGGAGATCCCGATCTGGGCCACGATGACCGTCCGGCAGGGGGAGATGGACGTTGCGCCCCAGGGGGTGGCGGCGGCCCGGACCCAGTATCGCACCGTGAAGGAGCTACTCGAGGCCTTTGACACGAACATGGCGGAGGCGAAGCGGGCGGTCGCGGAGATGACGGATGCGCAGTGGCTGGAACCGTGGTCGCTCAAGAAGGAAGGGAAGGTGGTCATGACCCAGCCGAAGATGGCGGTGATGCGGGGGATGGTCCTCAATCACACGGTGCACCATCGGGCCCAGCTCGGCGTCTACCTCCGGCTGCTCGACGTGTCGCTCCCGATGACCTACGGTCCCAGCGCCGACGAGAGCCGGATGTAGCTCAGGGCCGGACGCCCCGCCCCCCGTACCGCCGCATGGTGATCTCGGCCAGGATGGCGAGCGCGGTCTCGGCGGCGGAGCGCCCCCCCAGGTCGAGCCCGATGGGGCCGTGCAGCCGCTCCAGGTCCGCGGCGCTGAACCCCTCGGCGAGGAGCCGCGCCCGCCGCGCCTCCTGGGTCTTTCGCGAGCCGATGGCGCCGATGTACGCCGCCGGGGAGCGCAGCGCGACCCGGAGCGCCGGCTCGTCGAACTTGGGATCGTGGGAGAGCACGCAGATGTGGGTCGCGGGGGTGATCTCCACCTGCCGGAACGCCTCGTCGGGCCAGCCAAGGATCAGCTCATCCGCCTCCGGGAACCGTTCCCGGTTGAGGAACGCCGTCCGGCCGTCCGCCACCACGACGCGGTAGCCGAGCGCACGCGCCATCGGCACCAGGGCCACCGCGATATGCACCGCGCCGAAGATCATGAGCATGGGCCGGCGGGGGAACACCTCGAGGAAGACTCCCACCGCGGCCCCGCCGGGCGCCACGACATCCACCGTCGCGCTGGCCTCCCGCCGGAGCGCCGCGAGCGCCGCCTCCCGCACTGCTGCCCCCAGCCATTCCGCACCGGGATCGGTGTCCACCTCGCCGCCCTCCCCGATGGAGGCGGAGAGGCCCAGGCGCTGTCCGTCAGGACCCGCAATCACCGTGGCGACCACCACCCCGGCCACCCCCTGCGCGGCGGCCAGCACCCGCGCGGGGAGTGACGGCTGCACCAGCACCTTGATGGTCCCGCCGCAGGCCAGCCCCACCGACCAGGCGGTCTCGTCGCTCACCCCGAAGGTCACCAGCTCCTGGCCGCCCCGATCCATCGCGGTCCGGATCGCCTCGGCAGTGGCGCCCTCGACGCATCCTCCCGACACCGACCCCGCCACCTTCCCGCCGCGGGTGGCCAACAGGCACGACCCCTCGGGGCGGGGGGCGGAGCCCCAGACGCTGGTCACGACGCCGCGGCCGACGGGGTCGCCGGCGGTCGTGAAGGCGTGCAGTTCCTTGAGGAGATCACGCATGGCGGGGCGGGAAACGGCGTGGCGGCATGAGACGAGTCTGGCCCCCCGGCGGGGCTTCGGCAAGGTCCCCGTCGCGGGTTACCTTTCCGGCCGGACACCGAGCCCAGGGAGCGTGGCGTGAGCGCGAACGAGGAGCAGGCCGTCGCCGATCGGATCAGCCAGGCCGTGGACGCCGCCCGCGAGCGGATTCTCGCGCTGCACCGCTCCTACGTCCAGGTTCGCTCGGTGACCGGTGCCGAGGGGCCGATGGGGCTCCGGGTGGCGGAGACCTTTCGCGAGCGGGGGCTGGAGACCGAGACCTGGGCCGCGACCGCGGAGGAGATGAAAGGCTACCTCGAGCATGTGGGGGAGCAGCCGGGCTACGAGGGACGGTGGAACGTGGCCGGGAAGCAGCGGGGCGCCGGCGGCGGCCGCTCCATCCTGCTCAACGCGCACATTGACACCGTCCCCGAGGGGGACCACTCCCTCTGGAGCCAGCCCCCCTTCGCCGCCAACCTGGTGAATGGCCGGATCTACGGCCGTGGCAGCTGCGACATGAAGGGCGGCCTCACCACCCACCTGGCCGCGCTCGAGGCGCTCGCCGCCTGCGGGCTCCGGCTCAAGGGGGATGTGACCGTCGCCGCCACGGTGGGGGAGGAGGACGGCGGCATCGGCGCGCTGTCGACGGTGCTCCGGGGCTACAAGGCGGACGCGGCGCTGGTGACCGAGCCGACCCAGCTCGCCCTGGTCACTGCCTGCGAGGGCTCGCTGGTCTTCCGGCTGACGATCACCGGCCGCTCCGCCCACGCCGCCACCCGGGACGAAGGGGTCTCGGCGCTGGAGAAGTTCATCCCGATCTTCCAGGACCTGCAGCACCTGGAGCAGGAGCGGAACGCCACCCTGCGGCACCCGTTGTACGACGTCTTCGCCAACAAGGTCCCGATCAACGTCGGGGTGGTGCGGGCGGGGAACTGGGCCTCGACGGTGCCTGAGATCCTGGAGGCGGAGATCAGGGTAGGGTTCCTGCCGGGAGAGGAGCTGGAGCCGTTCAAGCGGCTGGTCACCGAGCGGATCCTGAAGGTGGCGGCGCAGGATCCCTGGCTCCGGGAGCATCCTCCGGTGATCACCTTCTTCGGCGGGCAGTTCATCGCGGCGGAAACCCCCGCCCACTCGCCGCTGGCGAGCGCTATCCGGTCGGCGCATCGCCGCGTCACCGGCCGCGAGGCGCCGGTCGAGGCCGCGACCTACGGCGCCGACATGCGGCACTTCATCGTGTTCGGCGGGATGCCCTGCGTGATGTACGGCGCCGGCGATATTCGCGTGGCGCACGCGCCCGATGAGTACCTGGAAGTCGAGGAGCTGCTCACGGCGGTGAAGGTGGTGGCGCTGTTCCTGGCCGACTGGTGTGGAGTGGAGGGAGCGTAGCATACCCCGTTCTCCCGTTCTCCCGTTCTCCCGTTCCCCCGTTCTCCCCTTACCCCACCTCCCCCAGCACCCGTCCCAGATTCTCGAGGGAGGCGATGCTGGCGCAGGGCAGGAACCGGTCCACGTAGGGGAGCGCTGCCACCAGTCCGGCGGTCAGCGGCTCGAACCCCGCGCGGCTCGCCAGCGGGTCGAGCCAGATGAGGCGGTGACAGGCCCGCCGCAGCCGCGCCATTTCCTGCCCGAGCAGCGCCGGATCCCCCCGCTCCCATCCATCCGACACCAGCAGCACCACCGCGCCGCTCCGGATGGTCCGCCGCACCCAGCGGCGGTTGAGCTCCCGCAGGCTCTCCCCGATGCGGGTCCCGCCGCTCCAGTCCACCACCGTCTGCGCCACCCGCGCGAGCGCGGCCTCGGCGCTCCGCACCCGGAGCTGCCGGGTGATCCGCGTCAGCCGGGTGCCGAACACGAACACCTCCACCGGCGCTCCGGAGCGCGCCAGCGCGTGGGCGAAGCGGAGCAGGAAGCGGCTGTAGCGTTCCATCGAGCCGCTGATATCGCAGATGAGGATGATGGGGCGGGGCCGGCGCCGGCGCTCGATCCAGCGCCAGTCGAGCGGCTGGCCCCCGGTGCTGAGCGAACGGCGGAGCAGCTGCCGCATGGCGAGGCGGCGGCCGTGGCGGCGGATGCGCCCGCGGCGCGCGGGACGGAGCGGGAGCCGCGGCTTGAGGGTGGCCAGCATGCGGAGGGCGTCCCGCTCCTCCTCCCGGCTCAGCTCGCCGAAGTCCGCCACCCTGAGGGTCTCCGTGCTCGAGGCCGCCCGGGGCAGCACCACCGTGAGCGGCTCTCGTCGCTCCTCGCCGAAGCCGGTGTCGGCGGAGAGGTCGAGCCCGCCGGGCCGCCGCTCGCTCTGGGCCAGCCGCGGCAGCTGGCCCGACAGCTCACCCCCGAAGGCGCGGCGGCGCCAGAACAGCTCGAATGCCTCATCGAAGACGGGCCGGTCCTCCCGCCGCCTGACGAAGAGGATCCGGCCCGCCGCTTTGACGTCCGCCTTGCGCCCGACGCCCACCAACCCGAGCGCCCGGGTGAAGCTGCGGGTCTGGTCCGGGTCCACCGCGAGCCCCGCCTGCCGGAGCAGCCGCCCGAAGGCGACGCAATTGGCGGCGAGGGCCTCGCCGTCGATCACGACGCCCGAATCTCCGCCAGCAGCGTCCGCGCGCCGGCGCCCTTCATGGCGGAAACATCCTCCTGATACTTGAGCAGCACGCCGAGGGTGTCGTCCACCAGGCCGGATTCCAGTCGCTGGGCGCCCAGTGCCGTCAGTGCCGCCGCCCAGTCGAGCGTCTCGGCGATCCCGGGGAGTTTGGTGAGGTCCGCCTGCCGCAGCCGCTGGATGAAGCGCACGACCTCTTCCGCGAGCATCCGGGAAACCTCCGGCTGCCGGGCCAGCAGGATGGCCAGCTCCCGCTCTGCCGTCGGGTATTCGATCCATTGATACAGGCAGCGGCGCTTGAGGGCGTCATGGATCTCGCGGGTGCGGTTGGAGGTGAGGATGACCCGGGGTGGGCGGGTGGCGCGGAGCGTGCCGATCTCGGGCACGGTCACCGCGAAGTCGCTGAGCAGCTCGAGCAGGAAGGCCTCGAACTCCTCGTCCGCCCGGTCCACTTCGTCAATCAGCAACACCGGTGGCTCGCCCTCCCGCGGCTCGATGGCCCGGAGCAGCGGGCGGCGGATCAGGAACTCCTCGCTGAAGATGTCCTTCGTCGCCGCGGTGCGCGCTTCCCCCCGGGCCTCGAGCAGCCGGATCTCGAGCATCTGGCGGGGGTAGTCCCACTCATACACCGCGGTGCTGACGTCGATGCCTTCGTAGCACTGCAGCCGGATCAGCTCGGTCCCGAGCACCCGCGCCAGCACCCGCCCGACCTCGGTCTTGCCCACACCGGCTTCCCCCTCGAGCAGCAGGGGCCGCCCGAGGCTCAGCATAAGGAACACCGCCGTCGCCAGCTCACGGTCGGCGATATAGCCCTCGGCCGCGAACGCGGTCTGGAGCTCCTCGATGGTTCCCGTCATCAGCCCCTTCGTGTTCTTCGTGCCCTTCGTGGTGGATGCACAATCAGGTCGGCGACGCCGGGAGCGCGCTTATCTTGCTCGCCGAGCGATCGGCGCTGCCGCCCTGCCGCGTCGGCGCGGAGCCGCAGAGGGCTGGTGAGACCGCTTCGCGGCTCGCGCGCCGCCGCTCCCGGGCGACAGCGCCTCACTGCCACGATCTTGCCGGCATGGCGGCCTACCGCCCTACCGCCCTGCCGTCTACTCCGGTGCCTCCAGGTCCCGCGCGTACTCGGGAAACCGGAACCGCATCTCCCGCCCCAGCATCCCGCCGTGGCCCAGGTCCGCGAGGGTGTCGGCGGTCACCTGTTCGCCGGTGAGGAGGCGGGGCAGCACCAGGTCGGCGGCGGTGGCCATGCTGAACATGCCGCACTGGGGGAGTCCGAGGAGCGTAGTCTCCCGGAGCCGCGCCAGCCAGATCATGGAGCCGGGGTGGGCCGGCACCCCGCGCCGCAGGAGGGTGCCGCCGAGCGCGTCGAGCGCCTCGAACATCGGGGAGAGGGGATCGCCGGCGGAGACTCCGCCCACCAGGACGAGCGCCACCGGCCGTGCCGCGAGCCCGGTGAGCAGCGCCGCGAGGTGGGCCGCCGCCGCGGCCACGTCCACCTCGGGAACCAGGGTGGTGCCGGTGAAGCGCCCGCCCAGCGCGGTGACCTTGGCGCGGGCGGCGGTGTCGAACCGCTCGAGGGCGCCATCCGCCAGCGGCTCCGCCGCGATCGCCGCGACCTCCAGGGGGAGGTAGGGGACCACGTCCACCACCGGTGCCGCCGCCTGCGCCACCGCCACCCCCGCCGCCACCGCGGCGCCGGACACCAGGTGCGGCGCCACCTTGGCGCTCGCGACCGGCTGGCCGGCGCGCACCGACTGGCCGTGGAACAGCGAGAAGACCTCGAGCGGATCCACCCGGTTGATCCGGGAGAGGGCCTCGACGTTCACCCGCAGCACGCCATCGGTCCGGGCAGCGAGATCCACCCGGCTCTGGCGCGGAGCCCCGGTCAGGATCCCCGGTCCGGCGACCGCGCGGGCCAGGGCGAGCGCGGCGTCGTCCTCATGCAGGTCCCCCGGCTCGGCCCAGCCCAGCCGGAGGGTGGTGGTGAAGGTCCCGGCGCGGGCCGCCGCCGAGATGTCGCGCGTGAGGGCGGGCGCCAGCCGGGTACCCTTGCGGATCATGCGCTCCCCCAGGCGGACGGGTGCCAGGAGGACGGCGCCAGCGAGCAACCCCTCCCCGCCGGACGCGATCTGGTCCGGCGCTACCCGCTGACTGCGCATGTCTCATCCTTGGGCGTCGGAGGAGGTTTCGGTCCGCCCAGTAGTCTAGCGCAGGCTAGTTGTCCGAGGCTACCTCGGCGTAGAGGGCCTCGATCACCGCCTGGAAATGCTGTTCGACCAGGCGCCGCTTGACCTTGAATGTCGGGGTCAGCAGGCCGCCGTCCACCGTCAGGTCCTCGGACAGGATGGCGAGCTTCTTGGGCCGCTCGAACTGCGCCAGGTGCGCCAGCCGTCCGAGGGTCTCCGCCTTCATGAGCTCGATCACCGACGCCTCACAGATCAGCTTGGCTCGGTCCGCGATGTCCAGCCCACGCTCCTTGGCCCAGTGCATCAGTCGCTCGAAGTCGGGCACCACGAGCAGCGCCGGGAAGGGGCGCCGGTCGCCCACCAGCACCGACTGGGAGACGAAGGGCGACAGCCGCGTGACGCCCTCGATCGGTTGTGGCGCGACCTTCTTCCCGCCGGCGGTGACGATCAGCTCCTTGATCCGGTCGGTGATCGCGAGGAAACCGTCCTCGTCGAACTTCCCGACGTCACCGGTGTGGAGCCAGCCGTCGGCGTCGATGGCGTGCCGGGTGGCTTCCGGGTTGTTCCAGTATCCCTGCATCACCTGCGGGCCCCGCGCGAGGATCTCCCCCTCGGGCCCGATCGCCAGCTCGACCCCGGGATACGGCAACCCGACCGTTCCCAGCCGCCAGTCCTTGGGGCGGTTGGCGGCCAGCACCGGAGACGACTCGGTCAGGCCATACCCCTCGTAGAGGGGGATGCCTGCGCCGAGGAAGAACCGCCCGACCACCGGCGACAGCGGCGCCCCACCGCAGATCATGGTCTCCAGCCGGCCGCCCAGGCCGTGCCGGATCTTCCGGAACACCAGCGCATCCGCGATGCGGTGCTGGATCCGGAGCCCGAACGGCGGCCGGGTGCCGGCCGCCTGGTGATCCACGACCTGGCCGCCGATGCGGGCGGCCCACGTCACCAGCCGGCCCTTCACCCCCGTGCTGCCCATGACCTTGCCGTAGACTTTGTCGAACAGCCGCGGCACCGCGACCATGCAGTTGGGACGCACTTCGAGCAGGTTCGCCGGCACGGCGGCCACCGACTCGGCATACGCGATCGTCACCCCGCTGTCCCAGTAGTAATAGTCCGCCGCCCGCTCCAGCACGTGGGAGAGCGGCAGCAGGGAGAGCGCCACCATCCCGGGCCGGGTGACCAGCGAACCGTGCTGCCGGGTGGCGGCCAGCATTGACGCGATGTTGTCGTGGGTGAGCATCACCCCCTTGGGGGTGCCGGTGGTGCCGGAGGTGTAGATGATCGTGGCGAGGCTGTCCGCGGAGACCGCGTACGCGCGCTTGCGGAGCTGCCGGCCCCAGCTGGAGATGCTTTCGTCCACCCGCTCCAGCAGCGCATCCAGCGAGGGAATCCCCTCCAGGGCGGCCGCCGTGTCGAACACCAGCGTCCGTTCGAGGCTGGCCACCCGGGTGCGGATGACCAGCAGCTTCTCGAGCTGGGCCGAGGTCGAGGCGAAGGCCACCCGGGCCCCGCTGTCGCGCAGGATGAACTCCACCTGGTCGGTGGGGAGGGTGGGGTAGATCGGCACCACGATGAGGCCCAGCGCCAGCGCGGCGTAGTCCACGATGGCCCATTCGGGCCGGTTCTCGGACAGGATCGCGACCCGGTCGCCGGGCCGGAGCTGCCACTCCTCGAACAGCGCCGCCACCTGGTCCACCTGCAGTTCGGCCTCGCGGTAGGTCAGGCTCTGCCAGCGGCCGTCACGCTTGCCGCGGAGCGCCTCCTGCGGGCCGAAGCGGTCGATCGCCTCGAAGAAGAGCCGGTTGAGCGTGTGCCGGTCGAAGGGCGCGAGCGGGACGACGGGGGGAGCGAGGGGGGAGGCCGTGATCGGCATCGGTGCCTGCCTGGGCAGCGCGCGGGGGGGCGGGCCGGTTCCGGCGGGGCCTGCGGGGGGCTGTCCGGGTACCGCGCAGGGCGTCGGAGCCGTTTTTCAGCGCTCCAGCATAGGGTGGGCCGGCTTAAGATCCCGTGAAGGTGGGCTGCAACTTCCCACTGGTGCGCCGGTGGGTGGCCTCCGGGACCTGGCTCATCGCGTACTCCGCCAGCGCCGTGATCGTGAGGCTGGGATTGACGCCGGGGTTGGCGGGCATGATCGAGCCGTCCACCACGAACAGCCCCGGGTAGCCGTGCACCTGGCAGTCGGCGCCGATGACCCCCTCCTCCGCGTCGGCCCCGATGGGGCAGCCGCCGAGGATGTGCGCGGTCAGCGGAATGTTGAAGAGCCCTTCGTTCACCGAGCCCATCGGGATCCCGTTGCTCCGCGCCGCGAAGGTGCGGGTGACCTCGTGCCCGATGGCGAGCTTGGCCGGAATCGTTGCCTCCGGGTCAGGCTCCGACACCAGGTCCTTCCGGAAGCCGGTGAAGAGGCTCCGCCCCGGCCGGATCCGGATCCGGTTGTCTTCCCACTGCATCGCCAGCAGGATGGTGGTCCGCTCCGCCCACCCCGGCAGGACGTGGGTCCGCAGGAAGTCTCCCGGCCGCCGGGCCAGGTCGAGCAGCGACTGGCCCAGCCGGGAGAGCAGGCCCCCCGACTCGATCATGGGCCCGCCCAGGAGCCGCATCGCGGAGCTGCCGGCGGGATAGCGCACCGGCTCGATCGTGGTCACCGGGTCTGCGCTGAAGATCGAGGTGATCGCGATCCCCTGCGAATAGTCCGTCTCCGCGGTGCGCGCCACGCTACCGAGCAGCGCCTCGTTGTTGGTGCGCACCATCTTGCCGAGCCCATGAGAGATGGCCGGCAGCGAGCCGGTCACGTCGCGGCAGCGGAACAGGAGCCGCAGCGTGCCCAGGGTGCCGGCGGAGAGGATGACGTTGCGGGCCCGGAGCGGGACACCCTCGCGCCGCAGCATGCCGCGGCTCTGCCGGTGGTGCACTTCGTACCGCGCGCCATCGGGCTGCACCCCGGCGAGCGGGCGGATGTCCCGGACCGTGGTGTCGGGGAGGATCTCGGCGCCCCACCGCTCGGCGAAGTGGAGGTAGTTCTTGGGCAGGGTATTCTTGGCGTTGTGGCGGCAGCCGACCATGCAGGCGCCGCAGTGCTGGCAGCCGCGCCGCGCCGGGCCCTCACCGCCGAAGTAGGGATCGGGGACCTCGACCCCTTCGCGGCCCGGCTCGCCGAAGAAGGTGCCCACCGGCACCGGGCGGAAGCTGTCGCCGCGCCCCAGCTCGGTGGCGATCTGGCGCAGCAGGTGATCCGCCGGCCAGAGCTTCGGATTCTCCGTCACGCCGAGCATGCGCTTGGCGGTGGCAAAGTGCGGCTCGAGCGCCCGGCCCCATTCGATCGGCTTTCGCCACGCCGCCGAGTCGAATGCCGCCGATCCCGGCTCCATCAGCACGTTGGCGTAGCCGAGGCTGCCGCCGCCGACCCCCGCGCCGTGCAGCACGAAGACGTTCCGGAAGGCGCTGATCTGCAGGATGCCGTGACAGCCGAGGCTCGGCGCCCAGAGGTAGCGGGGGAGGTGCCAGGTGCTGCGGGCAAAGTCGTCGTCGGCGAAGCGGCGCCCGCGCTCCAGCACCGCGACCCGGTAGCCCTTTTCCGCCAGCCGCATCGCGGAGACGCTGCCGCCGAAGCCGGAACCGATGATGACGTAGTCGTAGGATTCGCGCACGCCGAAGCGTAGAGGACGGCCCCATGCGCCGCAAGCGCGTGCGCGGACCCTGAACACGACTTGGCCGGAGGGGCTTGAGCGTAGTACTTTCGCCCGTTCTCCGGTGTTCACTTGATGATCGGACCTTCATGAAGCTCGTGCAGCAGCTGATGCGGCGCCGCCTCATCGTCGTGACCGGAAAGGGTGGTGTGGGCAAGACCACCCTCACCGCGGCGCTGGGGCGGATCCTCTCCGCCCTGGGGCGGAAGACGCTGCTGCTGGAGATCGACCCGCGCGAGAGCCTGCACCAGCTGTTCGGCACCGAGCCGTCGGGCGGTGCGATCGTCAAGATCACGCCGAAGCTCGGGCTGCAGAATCTCCAGCCGCGCGCCGTCGTGGAAGGGCTGGTGCGGGAGAAGGTCCCCATCCCGCCGATTGCCAACCGCATCATCAACAGCCCCGTCTTCAAGCAGTCGGTGGATGGCGCGCCCGGCCTGAAGGAGATGGCCGTGCTGGGCTACGCCCTTCGCACCGTGCTCGGGGAGTACCGCCATTCCGCCGATGTGGTGATCCTCGACGCCCCCGCCACCGGGCATGGCGCCTCGATGCTCGCGGCCCCGCTCGACCTCGCCGAGGCGGTCTCCGGCGGGCAGCTCGGCGAGATGTCGCGGCAGCTCGCCGACTTCATCGCCAATCCGCATGAGTGCGCGGTCATGCTCGCCACGCTCGCGGAAGAGATGCCGGTCCAGGAGACGATCGAGCTGATCGCGCTGCTCAGGAAACGGCTCGGCCGGCCACCCGAGGCGGTGCTGGTGAACGGTCTCTACCCTCCCTTTCCCGCCCAGTCACCCAGCCGCCGGGCCGCCGGGCCGCCGAGCCTCTCCCTCTGGCGCGACCGCCGCGCGGTCAACGAGCGTGAGCTCGCGCGCCTGGCCGAAGCGTGGGCCGGGACCATGGCCGAGCTCCCGCTGCTGCCGCTCACCCGCGGGCCGGCGCTGCTGGACCGGATGGTGGCCACCATGGAGACCGCCCTGCCATGAGCCTCGGGAGCCTGGACCAGCGGCTGCTGGTGTTCGTCGGCGCGGGCGGGGTGGGGAAGACCACCCTCGCCGCCGCCACGGGGCTGGTCTCCGCGCAGGAAGGGGCCCGGACCCTGGTGATGACCTTCGATCCGTCGCTGCGGCTCAAGGATGCGCTCGGGGTCGGGGAAGAGGCGAAGGATCACCCCGTCCGGGTGCCGGAGGCGGACGGCAACCTGGACGTCGCCCTGCTCGACGCGCGGGTCACCTTCGACCGGCTGATCCGGCGGTACGCCCCCGACGCGAAGGCGGCGGACCGGATCTTCAACAACCGCTTCTACCGCGACCTCGCCGGCAACCTCGCGGGCATCCTCGAGTACATGGCGGTGGAGCGGCTGTTCGAGGTGCAGGCCGAGGGGAAATACGACCGCGTCATTCTCGATACCCCGCCCACCCGCCAGGCGCTCGATTTCCTGGAGGCGCCCGACCGGATCGTCGGCTTCCTCGACAGCGGGGCGGTCAAGATCGCGCTGGCGCCCTGGTGGGAGCAGGGCGGGGGCATCGCCCGACTCCCCTTCCGCCTGGCCGCCAAGGGGGCCGAAGGGATCGCGGACCGGCTGGTGGGGGTGCGGCTGCTGCACGACGTGGTGGAATTCTTCCGGGCCTTCGCGCCCCTCTACGGCGGCTTCCGGGCCCGTGCCGGGGAGGTGCGCAAGCTGCTGCGCGCCAAGGGGACGCTCTTCGTCCTGGTGAGCGGCCCGGGTGAGGACCGGATCCCGGACGCGATGTTCTTCGCCCGGAAGCTGCGGGAATCAGGGCACCGCCTGGGCCCCATCGTGGTGAACCAGGTCCACCCGGAGGTGACCGCCGCCGGCGAGCTGCCGCCCGAGTTCGCCGAGGGGATGGCGCTGTTCCGCTTCCTGGGCGAGCGCGACGCCCGGGGGCTCGAGCGGATGCGCGGCCTGCTGTCGCCCAGGGAGCCGATGGTCTCCCTCCCCCTGCAGGCGGCGCCGCCCGCCGACCTCGACGGTCTGGAATCCCTGGGCCGGCTGCTCACCGACCAGCTCGCCTGACCCGCCGGGCGGCGCCCGCCGCCCAACTCCGCTCCCGTCCGCCGCTTACCGCACCGCGACAATCGGGGCTTGCTTTTTTGCCGCAATGCGGTATCTTGCGGTCGTCCCGAAGCGAGGTCACCATGATCCGGCTCATCAAGCGTTACGGCGGCGGCAGTCGCAAGCTCTATGACACCGAGGAGAGCCGGTACGTCTCCCTGGACGAGATCGCCGCCTGGATCCGTGAGGGTCAGGAGTTGCGGGTGGTGGACAGCGGGGGCGGTGAGGACGTGACCTCCCAGACGCTGGCCCAGATCATCTACGAGGACCACAAGCGGGGGGTCGCCTTCCTGCCGACGGAGTTCCTGCACGACGTCATCCGCCGCGGCGGGCGCGCCATCCAGGAGAACGTGGAGCGGGTCCAGGCGGGTGTGGACCGGCTGGTGCGGGCTTCGGTGGAGAAGATCACCCCGGTGTCCGGGATGCAGGAGGAGTTGGACCTGTTGCGGGACCGGCTGGCGGAGCTCGAGGCATCGCTCACCCAGCTTGAGGATCACCGCCCCAAGCGCGTCAAGGCGCGGGGACGGGTCCGGCGGGCAGGGTAACACACGGTACCAGGAAGTCATTGACCCATAGCACGACCGGCCCGAGGCCGGCAAACCGGAGGAACATATGACGAAGAAGAATGGCAAGAAGGCGCGGGCGCTGCCGATGCTGAAGGAGTCGGCGCAGGAAATCTGGCTCGCGGGCCTGGGCGCGTTCGCCCTCGCGGGCGAAGAGGGTGGCAAGCTGTTCAAGCAGCTGGTGCGGAAGGGCGAGGGGATGGAGAAGATGAACAAGGCCCGGATCAACGTGCTGGTGGGGAAGGCGGAGGACCTCCGTGGTGAGGCCCGGACCGCCGTGGCCAAGCTGACCACCCCGATCGAGACCGGCATGACCAACGCCATGCACCGGCTGGGCGTGCCCACCCGGCGGGAGATCGCGACCCTGACCAAGCGGGTCGAGGAGCTCACCAAGGTCGTGGCCAAGTCCAAGCCCCGCGCCGGTCGGACCCGTCGCGCCGCGGCCCGCGCCTGACCGAGGCCACGATGCCCACCGCCAGGCGGGGGCGTCACCATCGCCGGCTGGGGCTCGCCCTGGCCGGTGGTGGCCCGGCGGGAGCCGTATACGAGATCGGCGCCCTCCGGGCCCTGGAAGAGGCGGTCGAGGGACTCGACCTCACCGCCTGTTCCGTGTACGTGGGGGTGAGCGCGGGCGCGTTCATCGCCTCATCGCTGGCCAATGGCCAGTCCACCACCAGCCTCGTCCGAGGGCTGGTGCGGGATGAGCCCGGCGAACCCCCCTTCGACCCCGCCGCCTTCTTCCTCCCTGCGTATGGGGAGTGGATCCGGCGGGGTTTGCAGTTACCGGGCCTCGTGGCCGATACGCTGTGGCAGCTCGGCCGCTCCCCCAATCACCGGACGCTGGTCCAGTCCTTCATCCGCCTCTCCCGCGCGCTGCCACTCGGCCTGTTCGACAACGTCCCGGTCCGGCACTACCTGGAACGCCTCTTCAGCCGCCCGGGACGGACCGACGACTTCCGGAAGCTCCGGCAGCGGCTGTTCGTCGTGGCCGCCGACCTCGAGTCGGGCACGCCGATCGTCTTCGGCTCGCCGGGCTGGGAGCGGGTCCCGATCTCCCAGGCGGTCCAGGCCAGCACCGCAGTCCCGGGACTCTATCCCCCGGTGGAGATCCAGGGCCGCCTCTGCGTGGATGGCGTGCTGCTCAAGACGGTGCATGCCTCGGTGGCGCTGGAGCATGGCGCGAAGCTCCTCTTCTGCGTCAATCCGCTGGTGCCGGTGGATGTGGCGCAGGGCGAGGCGAGCGGGGCGCTGGAGCGGGGCGCCCTGCTCCGCCGCGGCGTGCCGGCGATCCTCTCCCAGACCTTCCGCACCCTGATCCATTCCCGCATGGTGGTGGGGATGTCGCGCTATCGCACCCGCTTCCCGGGGACGGACGTGGTGCTGCTGGAGCCGGAGCGCAGCGAGTACCAGCTCTTCTTCAGCAACATCTTCACCTTCAGCTCCCGCCGCGAAGTCTGCGAGATCGGGTACCAGGCCACCCGCCGGGATCTCTGGCGGCGGCGCGCGGCGCTGGCGCCGCTGCTCGCGCGGCATGGGCTGCGGCTTCGGGTCGAGGTGCTGGAGGACCAGGAGCGGAGCGTCTGGGAAGGGGTGGGGATGCCAGCGGGGCGGCCAGCATCGGCGGTGACCATCCAGCTCAGCGACCTGCTGACGCGGATGGAGGCGCCACCCCGCCAGCGCCGGGCCCGCAGACGGGCCTCCTAGGCGCGCGCCGCAGGGGCGACCAATCGGTCGTCCCTACAGCGCGCGCAGGGCCTCGAACTCCTCCTCGAACGCCCGGGTCAGGTCGCGGGCGTCGGGGATCAGGCGGGCGTCCACGATGACCCCGACCTGCACCTTCCCCGCGAAGCTGAGCACCGAGATCCCCAGCCCGATGTTCGCGCGCTGGGGCACCCAGAACATCATGTTGCGCACCCGTCGGCCCGCCAGCGTCAGGTCCCGCTGCGGGCCTGGCACGTTGGTGACCACCGCGGTGCACTTGTTGGCGAGGAAGTCGATCAGCCAGCGGCTCACCGCCTGCGGCAGCGCCGCGAGCAGCGCCCGCTGGATGCCGTACACCACGATCGGCGCCGCCGAACGCTTGAGTTCGTCCATTCGCTGCTTCACCCGGGCCACGCGGGTGGCCAGGTCCGGAATCCCCGCCGGCAGCTCCAGCGGCACCGCGGCGAACTTGTTCTCCATGGCCAGCGGTTCGTCGGAACGGCGCACGTTGACCGGCATCGAGACCCGGACCCGCTGGATGGTCTGGTTCGCGTGCCGCGCGAGGTAGCGGCTGATCGCACCCGAGACGCAGGCCATGAGCACGTCGTTCACCGTCGCGTGGAGCCGGTTCTTGGCCGCCTTCACCACCTCGAGGTCGAGGGGGGCGGTCCAGCCCACCAGTTTCCGGCCCGAGACCGCCGGCCCATGCAGAGCGTGCCGGTCCGGGACCCAGAGCAGCCGCCGGATGAGGATGCCCGGCGCCGCGAGGGGCACGGCGATCATCCGCAGCAACCCGCTCCCCGGGGCTCCGGCCGCGGGCCGGATCGCGCCCCGGGGGACCGTCTGGTGTTCGGCGGTCATCTCCTCCATGAAGGCGAAGATGACCGCCATGAGCGCGATGCCGTCGGCGATGCTGTGGTGGATCCGCACCACCAGCGCGCTGCTCCCCTCCTCGAACTGCTCCACGAAATGGAACTGCCACCGGGGGCGATCCTCCGGCAGGGGCCGGCTGGCCTCCGCGCCGGCGAAGCGCTGCAGGTCCTCGGCCGAGCGGATGCCGGGGTCCGAGGCGGCGAAGATATGGCGGCTGACGTCGAAGTCCGGGTCCTCCTCCCAATGGGGGGAGGATCCGTGCCACACCACCCGGTGGCGGAAGCGGGCGTAGCGCCGGCCCCCCTCCGCCTCCAGCACCCGGACCCGGAAGGTGTCCCGCAGGGTCTGGAGGTCGAGCCGGTCAGTGGTGATGATCGCGTTGATCACCATCGGGTTGGTGGCCGTATCCTGCAGCCAGATGGCGTCGTTCCCCGCGACCCGATGGCGCATCTCAGCCCTTCCGGATGGCGAGGAAGAAGGCGATGACGAACAGCGCGCCCCAGACCATCCACGGCGCGCCGAAGCCCATCGAGATGGCGCCGGCCACGAGGCACGACCCCGCGATCAGCGTCCCCCGGAGCCCCTTGAGCGGATTCTCACTCGGCTGGCGCGCGACCTTCTCCAGCACCCGGAGCCCGTCAGTGACGAGGAGCGGCATCTTGGCGAAGGCGTCCACCAGGTCCGGCGCCCCGCGCATCCCTTCGGTCAGCAGCCGGAGCGGGCTGAACTGGTGAATGAAGAGGGCGCGGATGTGCTTCTTGGAGACCTCCGCCACGTCGAATCCCGGCAGCAGCACGTGGCCCACCCCCTCGAAGGTCACCAGCGCCTTGACCATCAGCACCATTTCCACGGGGAAGAACATCCCGTACTGGGCCCCGCGCGACACCGAATCGAGGATCAGCTGGCCCAGGGAGTACTCCTCGAAGTTGGAGGAGCGGCGCCAGCGGTTGGCGATCTCGGCGGCCTCGCGGCGGAAGCCGTTGGGATTGGCGTCCGGCCCGGGCGACGCGATGGCCGAGAGGTAGCGGGCGGAGTTCTCGGCGTCGCCCATCACCAGCGCGAAGTAGTAGTAGAGCAGGGTGCGCCGCAGCTCCTCGTCCAGCCGGCCCACCATGCCGAGATCGATGAAGCCGATCTTGGGACCGGGGAGGATGATGAGGTTGCCGGGGTGCAGGTCGGCGTGGAAGAAGCCGTCGCGGTAGAGCATCCGGATGATGGCCTGGGCCCCGATCTCGGTCAGGTGCCGCCGCTGGTCTTCCGGCAGCGCCTGGGCCTCCGCCGAGTCGGGGGCCATCCCGTCGAAGAACTCCATGGTGAGCACGCTGCGGCCGGAGAACGAGCGGTAGATCTCGGGGAAGATGATGTCCGGCAGGTCGGTGAAGTTGGCGGAGAAGGTCTCCGCGTTGTCCGCCTCGCGCCGCAGGTCCACCTCCCGCAGGGTGTAGTCGCAGAACTCGTTCACCAGCTGGCGGGGCTGGAAGCGGGGGATCATGAGCTGCAGGATGCTCCCCAGCATGCGGAGCAGCTTCGCGTCCCGCTCCAGGGTCTCGCGGATGCCAGGCTTCACCACTTTGATGATGACGGGGTCCCCGTCCCGGGTGGTGGCGCGGTGGGTCTGGCCGATGGACGCGGAGCCGAGCGGGACCGGGTCGATGTCGAGGAACATCTCGTCCACCGGCTGCTTCAGGTCCTGTTCGATGATCGCCGCCAGGATCGGCAGCGGCACCACCGGCAGGCGGTTGAGCAGGTGCTTGAGCTCGTTGGTGATCGGCTTGGGGAGCAGGTCCTCGCGCAGGCTCAGGATCTGGCCCAGCTTGATGTACGTCGGGCCCAGCCGCTCGAGGCGGCGGCGGAGCTGGACCGGAAAGGGCTCGTAGCGGAGCCGCCGGTCCACGAAGGGGGTGGTGAGCGCGGCGAGGCCGCGGAGCAGCAGGAACTTGAGCCCGCGTCCGGTGCCCTCCTCGCGGCGGGCCCGGACGTACGCCCCCAGCCCCCCGTAGAGCAGGCCCAGGAAATGGCGCCAGGTGGTCAGCAGGCGGCGGAGGAGCCCGCTCGGCCGCACCACCCGCATCACCTCGAAGCCCCGGGCGCGGAGCGCGTCCGCCTGCCCGGCGGCCTGCTCAGCGATTGCGCCCATACTCCTCATGCGAACTGACCCACTCGAGCGAGCTGATCGCCGCCGCGAGCGAGATCTCTCCCGCCAGCACCACGCCCGCCACGATCTCCGCGAACTTGTTCACCTTGCCCTTGCCGACGCAGCCCAGCACCTCGAGGCACTCCCGCTGGGTGGGGAGTCCGGTGCCGCCGCCGTGGGTCGCGACGATCAGCGAGGGGATGGTGATCGAGAGATAGAGGTCCTTTTCCTTGGTGAGCTCCACGTACACGATGCCCGCGGAACCTTCCGCGACGTTGGCCACGTCCTGCCCGGTCGCGATGAACATCGCGGTGATGGCGTTGGGGGAATGCAGCCCGTTGTTGTTGGCGCCGGACAGGATGGCGCCGACGTTGGCGACCCCCCAGTGGTAGTGCAGGCTCTCCGGCTCCACCCGCAGCACGTCCAGCAGGACCTCCCGCTTGATCACGCACTCGGCGGTGACCCGCTTGCCGCGGGTGCGCATCATGTTCACCTGGCTCGCCTTCTTGTCGGTGGCGAGGTTGGATTCCAGGTAGAAGCGGCGGATGGTCTTGTTGTTGTCGAGGATCCAGCTGCAGGCGGCGAAGGTGGCCCGGCCCACCATGTTCTGGCCGGCGGCGTCGCCGGTGGAGTAGTTGAAGCGCAGGTAGGCGAACTTGCTGGCCAGGTAGGTGTCCACGTACTGCAGCTTCCCGACCCGGGTGGTGGACTCCGCCTCGCGGCGGATCTCGGTCATGTGCTCCTCGGTCCAGTCCCGGAAGGCGCGGGCCTCCCGCGCGCTGTCGAACACGAAGACCGGGGCCCGCTGCATGTGGTCCGCCTGCACGGTGCAGGTGACCCCGCCCGAGAGGTTGAGCACCTTCATGCCGCGGTTGTAGCTCGCGACCAGCGTCCCCTCGCTGGTGGCCAGCGGGATGATGAACTCCCCCTGGGCGTGCTCGCCGTTCACCCGGAGCGGCCCCGCGAAGCCGAGCGGGATCTGCGCCACCCCGGTGAAGTTCTCGATGTTCCCCTTGGTGCGCTGCGGGTCGAAGGAGTACTTGCCGACGTGCTCCAGCTTGGTCCCGCTGATCTTCTCGATGTACTTCTGCCGCTCGGCGATGATCGCGGGGCTGTAGTTGTCTTCCTTGGAGTACGGCACCGACACGGCCCGGGGCTGCGGCTCCGCCACATGGTCCTTCACGCTGAAGCTCAGCGCGCCGATCCCCTTCACCTCGATCGAGATCTCGAGTTCGTGGGTGCCCTCGGGCAGCTGCTGGCCCGGCGCCCGCAGGTGCGCCACCTGGCGGAGCGGAAAGTCGTGCGGCTTGTCCGGGGTGATCTCGGTCGCGGGGCGCCAGCGGCCATCGCCGAGGTCCACCTCGAGCGCCTTCGCCGGGTACTCGATGTGGTCGAACTTGACCCGGACGATCCGGAGCAGGGTCACGTCGCTGAGCCGGTTCTTGAGGCTGAGGCGGAACCCGGGGGGTTCGTTGGCGAGGGAGCCGAAGGTGTAGAGCTGCCGAAGCAGGAGCTGGGGGATCTTCATGGAAGGGTCCGGGGGTGAGGGTGCAAGCCCCAAATGTGGCATGGCCCGACCCCGGCCGATAGAGTCACCCGTCTCCCGGGAAGCGTCCTCGCTCCAGTCCCCGGATCCAGGCCGCCACCTCCGCCGGGCGCTCCATGGGAATGGCGTGGCCGGCCCCCTCCCACGACGCGAGCCGGGCCCGCGGCAGCCGCCGCGCCATGGCCTGGGACCATTTCGGGCTCAGGACCTTGTCCGCCTTGCCCGTGAGGATCACGGTGGGAACCTGGAGCCCCTCCAGCCGCTCGAGCAGCGAGGGCCGGGAGCCGACGGCATTGAGGGCGTGGATCAGCGCGGTCCGTGACATCGCATGGACGGTGTGGACCCAGCGCTCCACCTCCTCCGGGTGGTCGCGGCGATAGGCGGGGCTGAACGTGGTCCGGGCCGCCTCATGGCCCAGGAACTTCGGGCGGCCCGCCAGCTTGATCAGCCGGGCCAGGGCCCGGATCTCCGCGATCCGGATCCATTCCTCCGATGCCGCGCTGGTGCCCATGAACGCCAGGCCGGTGAGTCGGTCGGGGTAGCGCAGGGCAAAGTCGGCCGCCGCCATCCCGCCCATGCTGAAGCCGCCGAGCAGGACCCGGGGGACCGAGAGGGCGTCGAGCATCGCGACCAGGTCGGTGGCGAGGTCGGCGATCTGCCACTGCCGGTCCGGCACCGTGCTCCGGCCATGGCCCCGCAGGTCCGGCACCAGCACCCGGTGGTCCCGGCTCAGGTCCCGGACCAGCGCCGTGAACATCCCGGCGTCACACCACATGCCGTGGGCCAGCAGCACGACTGGCCCCGAGCCCTGGTCCTCGACCAGCAGCTCGAGGCCCTGCACGGTGATCCAGTGTTCGGTGACGGTCGCGGTCAAGCCGACGCGGTGGGGTCGGAAGCCGGGGGCGTGGCGGGGGAGACCTGATCCGCGGGGGTGTGGGGCGCGGCCTCGGGCGGCGGTCCGGCCGCCGAGATGCTCGCTGCGAACTTGATCCAGAACTGCTCGGTCAGCTTCCGGGCGGTGCCCTCCATGAGGCGGGCGCCGACGCTGGCCACCGTGCCGCTGATGTCGCTGACCGCCTTCCAGCTCATGCGGGTCCGGATGGTATCCAGCATCTCGAGCGAGAGTTCGGCGGTCACCTCGACCGCGGAACCCGGCGCCTTCCCCCGGACCTTGATGGTGAAGTAGTTGGGCGGGTTCACGTCGGCCAGCTCGACGTCCAGCCCGAAGCGGAGCTTGATCGAGCCTACACCGAAGCCGCAGATCACCTTGAAGTGATGGGGGTCGAGCACCTCGACCGACTCCACCCCGGGGCCATGCTTGGCCACGAAGTGCGGGTCCACGACCCGAGGCCAGACGTGGGAGATCGGGGCCTCGACTTCCGGGGCGCCGGAGAAGCTCATGCGCATCAGGTCATGTCCTCGAGCAGTCGAAGATCCTCGGTAGTATCCACGTCCGGGTTGGCGCCCGGCACCTCCACCAGCCGGACCCCGGCGTGGCCGGCCAGCAGCGCGCCGAGACCCTGATCGCCGCGCAGCGCCTCGGCGAGGAGCCAGTCCGCCCGGTCCAGCAGCACCGGGTGGCCCGGTTCCGCCGGCTGATCGGCGTAGCGGGGCCGGAGCGTCCCTGGCGCCCGCCGCCAGGCGGAGACCAGGGCCTCGATCACCGACAGCCGGAGCAGGGGCTGGTCGGCGAGCACTACCAGCGCCGCGGTCGGCGCCGGGCGGCGCTCCGGGTGGGCCAGCGCGGCCAGCCCGATGCGCAGCGAGGAGGCGAGCCCGGTCCCGGCGTCCGGGTTCTCCACCACCTCGAGGCCCGCGGTGTCGAGCGGCCAGAGGAGCGCCCGCGCCCGCACCGGGACCACCGCCACCCCGCCGGTGAGCAGCCCTCCAGTCATCGCCTGCGCCAGGGTGGTGGTGACATGCCCGATGATCGTGGCGCCCCGGAAGGGCGCCAGCAGCTTGTCGCCGCCGAAGCGGCGTCCCCGGCCGGCCGCGAGCACCAGCGCGTAGACTGCGCCGCCGGCCGGACTCTCGTGGGCGCGCACCGCGGCGCGCGCCTACGCCCCGGCGCGCTGGTAGGCCCGCTCCACGGCGCGGACGATCGCCACCTCCGCGATGTGGCGCCGGTAGGAGGACGGGGCGTGCACGTCTCCCGCGATCTCCAGGCCCGCCACCGCGTCCTTCGCGGCGGCGGCCAGCACCGCGGCGTCGCACTTGGTGTCCTTCATTCTCTCGAGGGCGGGGGCCAGGAAGACCACCTCCGCCACGCCGGTCACCGCCACGCTGATATCGGAGATCGTGGCCCGCTTCCGGCCAATGGAGGCGCAGACCCCGGCCAGGGCGTAGCCCGAGGCCGCCGAATCGAAGCTGACGTAGACCGCGGCATTCCGGCCCATCCCCGGCACCAGGATGTCGGTGAACAGCTCCTCCTCGGTCATGTCGGTGACGAAGGCGCCCTTGAAGAACTCCCGCGCCCGGACGGTGCGCCGGCCCCCCTTCTTGGAGCGGAGCTGGAACTCGGCGTCGAGCGCCATCATCACCGCGGGCATGTCACTGGCGGGGTCGGCGTGGGCCAGCGACCCGCCGATGGTGCCGCGATTCCGCACCTGGATATCGGCGATGTCCGCCGCCACCTCCGCGATCACCGGGCAGCGCTCCCGCACCAGCGGGTGCCGGGCCAGTTCGGCGTAGGTGGTGGTGGCGCCGATCCGGAGCCCCTTCTTGTACTCCTGCACCCCCCGCAGCTCCTCGAGCCGCGAGATGTCCACCAGTTTCGGCGCCTGCACCAGCCGGAACCGCATCATCGGCAGCAGGCTGTGGCCGCCGGCGATCACCTTGGTGCCGTCGCCGAGGGCGAGGAGGCCGAGGGCCTCCCGCACCGAGCCGGCGCGCACGTAGTCGAAGCTGGTGGGGATCATGGGGTGGCTCCCTTGGCCTTCTGGATGGCGGCCCAGACCCGCGCGGGGGTGAGCGGCTTGTCGATGTGGGTGATGCCGAGCGGGGCGAGCGCGTCACAGACCGCGTTCACCAGGCAGGCGGCGGAGGCGATGGTCCCCGCCTCCCCGCAGCCCTTCACGCCGAGCGGGTTGACCGGTGACGGCGTGATGGTGTGTGCCACCTCGATGTGCGGCATCTGGCTGGCCTTGGGTACGGCGTAGTCCATCATGGTGCCGGTGACGAGCTGGGCCTCCTCGTCGTAGACCGCGATCTCCTGCAGGCCCTCGCCGATGCCCTGGATCACGCCGCCGTGGATCTGGCCGTCCACGATCATCGGATTGATGGGCGGGCCGCAGTCGTCCACCGCGATGTAGCGGAGGATCTTCACCTGCCCGGTCTGCTCGTCCACTTCCACGGTGCAGATGTGGGTCCCGAAGGGGTAAACGAAGTTGGTGGGATCGAAGAAGGCGGTGGCCTCGAGCCCGGGCTCCATCCCCGCGGGCATGTTCCAGGCGACGTTCGCCATCAGCGCCAGCTCGGCCATGCCCTTGGCCTTGTCGGGGGAGCCCTTCACCCGGAAGGCGTCGTCCTTCCACTCGAGGTCCGCCTCGTTGGCCTCGAGCAGGTGGGCGGCGAGGAGCTTGGCCTTTTCCTTCACCCGGAGGGCCGCGACCTTCACCGCCGAGCCGCAGACGGCGGTGGTGCGGCTGCCGTAGGTGCCCCAGCCCTGCGGGGTGTTGTCGGTGTCGCCGTGGATGATCTCCACGTTCTCCACCGGATACCCGAATTCATCGGCCACGATCTGGGCGAAGGTCGTTTCCTCACCCTGCCCGTGCGGCGAGGCGCCGATGTAGACCCGCACCACGCCGGTGGGATAGACCCGGACGATCGCCGAGTCGTAGAGCCCGCCGCCGAAGCCGACGGCGCCGGCCACCTGGCTGGGGCCGAGGCCGCAGATCTCGATGTAGCTCACCAGCCCCATGCCGAGGTAGCGACCCTCCTTCCGGGCCCTGGCCTGCTCAGCGCGGAACGCCTTGAGATCCAGGATGCCGAGCGCCTTGTCGAGCGCCGCCTCGTAGTTGCCGCTGTCGTAGACGAGGCCGGTGGCGACGGTGTAGGGGAACTTGTCCTTGGGAATGAAGTTCTTGCGCCGCACCTCGATCGGGTCCATCCCGATCTTCCGGGCGAAGATGTCCACCAGCCGCTCGATCAGGTATGCCGCCTCGGGGCGGCCCGCGCCGCGGTAGGCGTCTACCGGGGTGCCGTTGGTGTACACCCCGTAAATGGTCCCGTGGATGTTCGGGATCATGTAGCTGCCGGAGTACACCAGTCCGTGGAGGATGGTCGGAATCCCGGGGGCCGCGGTGGAGGCGTAGGCGCCGAGGCCGGCGAACACCTTGGTGCGGATGCCGGTGATCTTCCCATCCCGGGTGCCGCACATCTCCACGTACTCGATGTGATCGCGGCCGTGGATCGTCACCTTGTAGTTCTCGGAGCGGTCCTCGGTCCACTTGACCGGGATCCCCAGCTCCATCGCCGCGAAGGAGACCAGGGCCTCGTCGGGATAGGCCGGAATCTTGGAGCCGAAGCCGCCGCCCACCTCGGGCGCGATCACCCGGATCCGGTGCTCCGGCAGCTTGAGCATGACGGAGCAGAGGAAGCGGTGGATGTGCGGGTTCTGGCTGGTGGCCCAGAGGGTGAGCTGGCCGGAGCCCCGGTTGTACTGCGCCACGGCGGCCCGCGGCTCCATGGCGGTGGGGAGCAGCCGCTGCTGCACGATCCGCTGGCTCACCGCCACCTCGGCGTTCTGGAATGCCGCCGCCGCGTCCCCGCCGCTCACCACCCAGGTGAAGCCGATGTTGTCGGGGATCTCCTCGTGCAGCCGCGCGGCCCCCGGCTGGGTGGCCTTCTCGGGATCGGCGGTGGCGCGGAGCGGCTCGTAATCCACGTCCACCAGGTCCACCGCGTCCCGCGCCTGGGCGCGAGTCTCGGCGATCACCATCGCCACCGCGTCGCCGGCGTAGCGCACCCGGTCGTGGGCCAGCAGCGGGTGGGCGGGAATCTTGAGGTCGCAGTTGGGCACGTTCCAGGCGCAGGGCACCGGCACCAGCCGGTCCTTCACGTCGGCGCCGGTAAAGACCGCGATGACGCCCGGCGCCTGCCGTGCGGCGGCGACGTCGATCCGGGTGATCTTCGCGTGGGCGTAC
This sequence comes from uncultured Gemmatimonadaceae bacterium, assembly GCA_964585655.1. GTDB lineage: Bacteria > Gemmatimonadota > Gemmatimonadetes > Gemmatimonadales > GWC2-71-9 > JADJOM01. The sequence continues at coordinate 51,916 of CAZPER010000022.1, forward strand.
GGGCTCCGGGCGAAGACGGCGTAGGCGAGGCCGGGCAGCTTGACGTCGTCCACATAGGTGGCCTGGCCGGTGATCAGGCGCGGGTCCTCGCGGCGCTTGATGCCGGAACCGAAGAGGGTGGCCATGGGGGCGCCTCCTCAGGCCGCGGCGCCGGCATTGCCGGCGCGCAGGGTGGCGGCCGCGGACTTGATCGCCGCGACGATGTTCTGGTAGCCGGTGCAGCGGCACAGATTGCCCTCGATGGCGTGCCGGATCTCGTCGTCCGTGGGGTCGGGATTCTGTGCCAGGAAGTCCACCGCGGTCAGGATCATGCCTGGGGTGCAGAAGCCGCACTGCAGCCCATGCTTCTCCCAGAACGCCATCTGCAGCGGGTGCAGCGTGTCCCCTCGGGCGAGCCCCTCGATCGTGGTGATGCGGGCGCCTTCGGCCTGGACCGCGAGGGTGGTGCAGCTCTTCACCGCCTGGCCATCCACCAGCACGGTGCAGGCGCCGCACTGGCTGGTGTCGCAGCCGACGTGGGTGCCGGTCAGGTTGAGGGTGTCGCGCAGGACGTGCACCAGCAGGGCCCGCGGCTCCACCTGCACCGTGTGGTTCCGGCCGTTGATGTTCAGGGTGACGGGGCGTTCCATGCTCACGGCCTCAGTGGGGGATGGGTGCGCGGTCCTGCAGGGTCCTGCGCGGAGGAACGGCTACGGTACCGTCCCGCCGGGGGAGGGTCAAGTTTGGCGGGACGGTCGCGGCGCTCAGGGCACTTGACCCGACTCCAGCCCGTCGGTACCCTTCTCCACCTTATGCGCACCCGGCCGAACCTCAATCCGAATCGAAACTTGAACCGCTTCCTCGGGGAGACGGGTCGGGCGTAGGCGATTGCGGTGATCGCGCTGGTACGCTCCGGACCCGTCGAGAAATCGGCGGGTTTTCTGTTGCCGCAGGACCAATGGGGTGTAGCTCAACTGGCAGAGCGCCCGGCTGTTAACCGGGAGGTTGCAGGTTCGACCCCTGCCGCCCCAGTCCGACTGGCCCGAGGGGGCCTCGACGGAGCGCCACGGCATGCCGTGGCGCTCCGTCGCTATTCCAGCAGCCCGTAGGCCCCGAGGGTCAGGAACTCCTCGGGCACCTGCTCCTCGGCCAGCCGGTCCAGCAGCGCCGCCGCCTCCGTGAGCCGGCCCGCCGCGCCCCGCCGCTTCACCAGGCCAGCCACCTCCTCTTCCCGGATCCGCTCGTAGCGCTCACGGGTGAGCGCCTTGCCATCCTCGAGCTTCACCCCCAGGTGGATCCACTGCTGCAGCTGGCTGCGGGAGATCTCGGCGGTGGCCGAGTCCTCCATCAGGTTGTCGATCCCGACCGCGCCCCGCCCCTCCAGCCAGTTCTCGATGTACTCCAGCGCCACGCGCACGTTGGTGCGCACGCCCGCCTCCGTCACCTTACCGCCCGGGATCGCCACGCTGAGCAGCGCCTCCGCCCGGGGGACGACATCCTCCCGGGTGCGGTCCTTCTGGTTCGGCCGGGCGCCGAGCACCTGGTCGAAGGCGGCCTGCGCCACCGGGACCAGGTCGGGATGCGCCACCCAGGAGCCGTCGAAGCCCATCGCCGCCTCCCGCTCCTTGTCCTCCCGCACCCGCTCCAGGGCCCGCGCGGTCACCTCGGGATCCTTCCGGGAGGGGATGAAGGCGGCCATGCCCCCGATGGCATGGGCGCCGCGCCGATGACAGGCGCGCACCAGCATCTCGGTGTACGCCTTCATGAAGGGAACGGTCATGGTGACCTGCACCCGGTCCGGCAGCACGAACTCCGACCGATGCCCGAAATTCTTGAGGATCGAGAAGATGTAGTCCCACCGACCGGCGTTGAGCCCGGCCGCGTGATCCCGCAGCTCGAAGAGGCTCTCCTCCATCTCGCACGCGGCGAGCCCCGTCCCGATCGCCGGTCGGGCGAGGCGTCGCCGGTCGTGGCGGGTGCTTCCCAACCCCGCGAGCGATCACCTACACTCCGCCCGCTACGTCGCCGGGAACCTACTGAGCGACGCCGGGGGAGGATCGAGGGTTGGTCGAGACAAGCGTCGTGCCGGGGGAACCCGGCCACAGCAACGGGACGGATCGCCGTCACCACCGCCGCCGTCGAACCGGTCAAGGGAGGCGCCGGCGAACTGATCAACCGCGTCAAGGCGGAGAAGGGCCGCACGGCCGCT
>CAZPER010000023.1:0-51011 GCA_964585655.1 uncultured Gemmatimonadaceae bacterium
GCCTCCTGACTGAGGCCTACCCCATCGGCATGAACGCCAACTACGCCTACACCCGGGCCACCTACCAGAGCCAGGCGGAGATCTTCAGCATCCGGGAGGACTTCGGTGGCGAGAACGAGGTGGAGCCGGGGGACGAGATGCCGCTGGTGCCCAGGCACCAGTTCAAGCTTGGGGCGTCCTTGCAGCTCCCCTCGGGCTTCTTTGCGGGGGCGGATGGGCGCTACATCGGGAGCCAGTGGCTCCGCGGCGACGAGGCCAACGAGGAGCCCAGGCTCGATGACTATTTCGTCACCGACGCCCGGCTTGGCTGGCGGGGCAAGGGCTGGGAGATCGTAGCGGTGGGCAACAACATCTTCCAGAAGAAATACGCGGCCTTTGGCACCTTCAACGTGAACCAGGGGGCGGGGGACGTGCTGGAGCGGTTCCTCACGCCAGGCTTCAAGCGCGTCGTCCGCCTGGTGGTCCGGCGCAGTTTCGGAGGCGGCGACGACTGAGGCCCGCCCCGATGTCCTGACCTCCATCGGGCGGGGTCGTACCACGCGGGGCAGGGGACAAGCGTCTCCTGCCCCGTGTGTGTGTCTGGAGGGGCGCCGTGTCCGAGGGGCACCGGGAAAGGAAGTAAGGGATATCAAGTCGGCTGTGCTCGAATCCGGCACGAACCCGCTTGGCGGTCTTCGTGGTCTTGGCGGTTGAACCGGGCGTGGGGCGGCGCGCGGGCGGGGACAAGCCCCACCCCTACAGGCATGGTCGAGGGCAAGCCCCCGCCAATCCCGCGCCCCGGTGGCATCCCCTGCCCGCGCTGGGTAACTTTTCGGCGGCCAAACGGCCCCGAATTCCCCCCGAAAGAGGTCGCAGCGTGCGCATCGCGGTCTGTCTCAAGCGCGTCCCCGATACCACTGCCCGGATCGTCATCGCGGCCGACGGCAAGTCCATTGACGAGACCGGTGTCAAGTTCGTCGTCAACCCGTACGACGAGTACGCCATCGAAGAGGCGCTCAAGCTCAAAGAAGCCGCCGCTGCCGGCGAGACCGTCGCCATCTGCCTCGGGAGCGACTCCGCCCAGGAGACCCTCCGCACCGCCCTGGCCATGGGGGTGGACCGGGCAGTGCTGCTGCAATCCGCCGCCGGCGCCGACGGTCTCGAGGTGGCCCGCGCCCTCGCCGCCGAACTCAAGGCGGGGAACTTCGACCTGATCCTCTTCGGCAAGCTGGCGGTGGACGACTACAACCACCAGGTCGGCCCCATGGTGGCCGAGCTGCTGGAGCTCCCCTGCATCACCTCGGTGGCGCACCTCACGGTGGCGAATGGCGCACTGGAGGCGGAGCGGGAGATCGAGGGCGGGATCGAGGTCTCCACCGCGAGCCTGCCCGCGGTGCTCACCTGCGACAAGGGCCTCAACAGCCCGCGGCTCCCGAGCCTCAAGGGGATCATGGCCGCCAAGAAGAAGCCGCTCGAGGTGAAGCCCGTTGCCCTCGGCGCCGGCTCCCTCGCGCTGCTCGGCCTCTCCCTGCCGCCCGACCGGAAGCCGGGCCAGATCGTCGGCGAGGGCGCCGACGCGGTCCCCGCCCTGGTCAAGCTCCTCCGTGAAGAAGCGAAGGTGATCTGATGACCCGCATCCTCGCGGTCGCGGAGCAGCGGGATGGCGCGCTGCGGAAGGTCTCGCTGGAAGTCGTCTCGGCGGCCCGGCGGCTCGCCGACGCGCTCGGCGGCACCGTGGACGTGGTCGTGATCGGCTCCGGCCCGGTGAGCGGCGGCGACCAGCTGGCGCGCCACGGCGCGGACAAGGTGCTCACCGCCACCCATGCCGACTTTGCGCTGTACCAGCCCGATGGCTACGCCGCCACGGCGGCCGCCGCCGCGCGGGGCGCCGCGGTAGTTCTCTTTGCCGCCACCGCCACCGGCCGGGATCTCGCGCCGCGGGTGGCGGCCCGGCTTGGCACCGCCCTCGCCACCGACGTGACCGCGCTGGCGGTCGAGGGCGGCAAGGTCATCGCCACCCGGCCGGTCTACGCCGGCAAGGCCCTGGCGCGGGTGCGGCTCGACGGCGCCCCGGCCATGGCCACGATCCGGCCCAACACGGTCGCCGCCACCGAGACTCCCAAGGCCGGTGCCGTGGAGAGCCTGGCGGTGCCGGCGTTCACCAGCCGGGTGAAGGTCACGGGGGTGAAGGCCCCGGCCACCGCCGCGCTGGACGTGGCGGAGGCGCCGATCGTGGTCTCCGGCGGGCGGGGCATGAAGGAGCCGGCCCACTTCGCGCTGCTGGAGGCGCTGGCGGCCGCGCTGGGCAACGCCGCCGTCGGCGCCAGCCGCGCGGTGGTGGATGCCGGGTGGCGGGACCATGGCGCCCAGGTGGGCCAGACCGGCAAGACGGTGAGCCCCAACCTGTACGTGGCGGTGGGCATCTCGGGCGCGATCCAGCACCTGGCCGGCATGCGCACCGCCAAGACCATCGTGGCCATCAACCGCGACAAGGACGCCCCGATCTTCAAGGTGGCGGACTACGGCATCGTCGGAGACCTCTTTGAAATCGTCCCCCGGCTTACCGCCGAGGTGAAGAAGCTCCGGGGAGAGGGTTAGCCCGCTGACCCCTCCCCGCGGGCGACTGCTGCAGATCCTCGGCGTCGCCTTCGGCATCGCCGTCATCGTGGGCAACAGCATCGGGGTCGGGATCCTCCGCACCCCGGGCGATGTGGCCCTGCACCTCCCCAGCACCCCCTGGTTCATCGGCGTGTGGATCGCGGGCGGCGTGTACGCGCTGCTCGGCGCGCTCACGCTGGCGGAGCTGGGCGCCATGATCCCCGAGTCGGGGGGACAGTACGTCTTTGCCCGCCGGGCCTTCGGCGACTACGCCGGCTTCATGATCGGGTGGAGCGACTGGATCTCCACCTCCGCCTCCCTCGCCGCCGTCACGATCTCCGTGGGGGATTACAGCGACGTCCTCTGGCCGGCGCTCGCCGGCCATTCAGTGGCGATCGCGGTCACGCTGGTGGTGGTGCTGGCGCTCATCCAGGCCCGCGGCATCCGCGCCGGGGACCTGACCCAGCAGGTCACCAGCCTGATCAAAACCCTGGTGCTGGTGGGACTGGCGCTGGTCTGCTTCTTCGCGCCGGGGGGCGGCGAACCCGGCACCGCCGCGGCCACCCCGGCGACGATGGCGCTGGGTCTCGCGCCGCTGGTGCTGGCGCTCCAGGGGGTCATCTACACCTACGACGGCTGGAACGGGATGCTCTACTTCAGCGGCGAGGTGAAGAACCCCGGCCGCGACATCCCCCGGGCCATGGCGGGCGGTGTGCTGGCGGTGATCGCCATCTACCTGCTGCTCAACTTCGCCTTCATGCACGTGCTGCCGCTCTCCCGGATGGCGGGGGAGGAGCTGGTGGCGGCCACGGCGGCGCGGGAGATCTTCGGCGAGAACGGCGACAAGGTGGTTCGCGCGGTGCTGATCGTCTCGCTCACCAGCGCCGCCAACGCCATCCTGCTGATGGGCTCGAGGCTGCCGTACGGGCTCAGCCGGGACGGGCTGGTCTGGCGGGGGCTGTCGGGGGTGAATCCGGGGGGGACGCCCATGGCGTCGCTCGGGCTGACGGTCCTGGTCACGGCGGCCCTGCTGCTCACCGGCACCTTCGACCAGATCCTGGCGCTGGCGGCGTTCTTCTTCGTGGTCAACTACATCATGTCGTTCCTCTCGGTGCTGGTGCTGCGCCGGAAGGAACCCGACACCCCGCGCCCCTACCGGGCGTTCGGCTACCCCTATGTGACGATCCTCCTCGCGGTCGGGTCCCTCGGGTTCCTGGTCAGCTCCGTCCTGGGCGACAGGCGCAACAGCCTCTTCGCCCTGGGTCTCCTGGTGGCGAGCTATCCGGTGTTCCGGCTGCTGCGGCAGCGCGGTGCGGCCTGAATCCACCACGAAGAGCACGAAGGACGCGAAGGGTGCCGCCGAGGGTCTTGCCCTGTAGTATATAGATGATTATCTATATGTCGTTCTATCGCCGGGGGCCTCATGGCGCGACTGGGAGTGGAGCAGCGGGCACGGATCGCCAAGGCGCTGGCCGACGATCGCCGGTTCGGCATCCTCGAGGCCATCGCCCGGACGGAGGAACTCTCCTGCCGGGACCTGGTGGAGCGGCTCCCGATCGCCCAGGCGACGGTCTCGCACCACCTGAGGGAGCTGGCCAACGCGGGGCTGATCACGGTGCGCCAGGAAGGGCAGTGCCGGTTCTACCAGGTCCGGACCGACACCGTCGCGGAGTACCTGCGGCAGGTGGAACACCGGCTGCTGGGTCGCCGGGTGCCGGCCTGAGCCACCGCGGGGGGAACCTCCCGAGTCACCCGGGAGTTTGCTGGTGCGGATGCAGATAGATGATCATCGATGTATCTACGGGCGGCGGGGTCGCCGCCGGATGGCTGTCGTACTTGAGGAGAGGATCATGAAGACCGACATGGAGTTGCAGGTCACCGACGCGAACTTTGCCGCCGAGGTGGAGCAGGCCGACGGGCTGGTGCTGGTGGACTTCTGGGCCACCTGGTGCGGCCCCTGCCGGGCCGTCGCCCCGGTGGTGGAGAAGCTGGCCGAGGACTACGCCGGGCGGGTCAAGGTGCGGAAGCTCGACACCGACGCCAACCAGGCCACCGCCATGCGCTATAACATCCGCTCGATCCCGACCATCCTGCTGTTCAAGGGCGGGAAGCCGGTGGACGTGGTGATCGGGGCCGATCCCCGGTTGCGCAGCATCCTGGACGACAAGATCGCCAAGCTCAGCGCCTGATCAGTCCGCCCCCTCGACCTTCGGGGGCTTGAAGCCCTGCAGCATCGAATCCACCCGTCCCGCCAGCCGGGCCGCCACCGCGGCCCGGCTGGTGTCTCCCGCCGCAATCAGGTCGCTCAGCGACAGCGGATCCGCGTCCATGTCGTACAGCTCCACCTCCATGGGGAACGTGGTATTCCCCTTCGCGTCCTTCTGCGACCGGACCAGGTGGTTCCCCTCCGCCAGGATCGCCTGCCAGGTCTTGCCCGGCCGCCGCAGCTCGGCGTAGACCGGCGAGATCGCCGCCGGCGTGCCCCACGACTCCCAGGTCGGCCGGAGGGAGGTGCCGGGGATCCGGTCCTCGTCCCTGATGCCGGCCAGGTCCATGAGCGTGCGGGGCAGGTCGCGAAGTGACACCACCTGCTGCACCCGCATTCCCTGCGGCAGCTTCGGGGAGATCACGATGAGCGGCACCTGCAGTAGCTGGCGGTAGAGGCTGTTGCCGTGGCCGAACAGCTCGTGCTCGCCGAAGTGCTCCCCGTGATCCGAACTGATGACCACCACCGTGTTCTCCAGCTGGCCCTGCGCCTCCAGTCCCTTGAGCAGCCGGTCCAGTTCGGCGTCGAGCCAGGCAATGGCGCCGTCGTAGGCGTTGAGTGCCTGCGCCGCCTCGTCGGGGCTGGGCGCGGCCTTGATGTTCTCGCTCTCCCGCGGCTTGTAGGTCGGCTGGTCCGCCGGAGTGAAGCGCCGGTCATACGGCTCGGCCGGGAGGTAGGGGAAGTGCGCGTCGTAATAGTTCAGGAAGGCGAAGTACGGCCGGTCGCCGAGGTTGCCGGTCCAGCGCAGGAAGTCGTCGGTGACGGTCGGGGCCAGCTTGCGGCCGAAGTTGTCGTGGTTGTCGAGCAGCTTCTCCCGTCCGGGCATGATGATGCGGTACTTGAGCCAGCGCCCGAAGCCGGAGTGGAACACCAGCCGGGACCAGGTATCCGGGGTGTCCTCGAAGTGGAGGAAGCCGCGCCCCAGCCCGAGCTGCCGCCCGACGTAGCCGTAGTTGGCCACGAACCCGCCGGTGACCCAGCCATGATCCGCCATCACCTCGGCGATCACCGGGTGGGTGCCGTCCAGCGGGGCGCGGAAGCCGGCGGTGAGCTCATACGGGTAGCGCCCGGTGAACATCGTGGCGTGGCTCGGCAGGGTCCAGGGCGCGGTGGCCATGGCCCGCTCGAACAGCACCCCCTTCTGGGCCCACTCCTCGAGGTGCGGCGTCGTCTTCCGGTCGTACCCGCTCACGCTGAGGCTGAAGTCCCGCACCGTGTCGAGGATGATCAGCACCACGTTGGGCCGGTCGCCCCGGGCCCCGAGCTTCGACAGAAAGGTGCTCTCCGCCCGCTTGCGCATCATCGGCTGCCCGATGGCGAGACCCAGCGCCACGAGGACCAGCACCGGGAGGCCCCAGGCCATCGTCTTTCGTACGCTCTCCTCCCGCGGCCCCGCAAAGCGGGCCAGCGCCACCCCGACGCCGATCGAGAGCAGGTAGGCCGCCGAGTCGTGGATCCGGGTCTGGATCAGGATCAGGCTCAGCGCACCCATGAAGGCGAAGATGCCGAACTGGGTCTTCCAGCCGAAGCGCTGGGGGCGCCACCGCGCCAGCAGCCAGACGATCGCCGCGAGCACGCCGAACCAGACCAGGTTGGCGGCGACCGGCAGCCACCAGGCGTCGGCGTCGAGCCGCACGTTCTGCCGGATGATGAACATCCGGACGGCGGGGAGCTGGTAGAGCGTGCCTTCGACCAGTCCGCAGGCCAGCGCGAACCAGAGGGCCAGGAGCCAGGGATTCGGGGAACGCCGAGTCATCATCCGTCCGGGGAGGGGGTGGGACGCGCCGGTCAGGTGAAATATTCATGCCCATCGGAAGTTCCGGTGGGGCAAGCAGTTGAGTGGTGCCGTCTGTCGGGTGGTTGCCGCACCTGTAGGGTAATCGCGGCAGCCCGGTCTAGCGGTGAGCGCTGACCAGCCGCTGGATCCGCCGGACCCCTTCCGCCACCGCCGCCCGCTCCGGCCCGAAGGAGAAGCGGGCGTACTGCCGGAAGCGCGAGGGGCGGCCGCTCCGCCGCTTGCCGGGGTTGATGTCGAAGAACTCCCCCGGCACACAGATGACCTTTTCCTTGAGCGCCGCCTTGAAGAACGACATGCCGTCCGCGATCGGCTCGGGCAGGGCCGAGAGGTCGGCCCAGCAGTAGAAGGTCCCGTCGGGATCCAGGTCCAGCCGCATCCCGGCCTGTTCCAGCCCGGACTTGAGGATCTCCTTCTTGGCCCGGAAGGCGGTGCGGATCGCGGCGGTCTCCGCCTGCACCACCTCGGGGCTGAGCAGCGGCACCGCGGAGCGCTGCAGCGGCTTGCTGCCGCCGCCGTCGAGGAAGCTGCCGGTGCTGGAGACGGCGTCAATCACCGCCCGTGGGCCCACGATCCAGGTGCAGCGCCACCCCGGATAGCGCCAGTTCTTGGTGAGGCCGTCGAAGATGACCACCGGGTCGCGGTCCACGTCCTCGACGTAGCGCGCGGCGGAGACGATGCCGCCCTCCGGCCCGTCGGGCCAGATGTAGTGGGAGTAGAACTCGTCCAGCAGCAGCGCGCAGGCCAGCTCCCGCGCGGTGGCCACCCAGCGCTCCAGCTCGGCGCCGCGGATGACCCGCCCGGTGGGGTTGTTGGGATTGGAGAGCAGCAGCGCCGAGAGGCCGCGGCCGGTGATCTCGCGGCGCAGGTCGTCCACCGAGAACTCGTAGCCGCGGGCGCCGTCCAGGAGGATGGGGATGGAGCTGAACAGCTTGAAGATGTCCAGCAGCTCCTCGTATGCGGTGTAGTCGGGGAGGAAGTGGCCCAGGTTGATCTCCCCGAGCGCGGCCACCGCGCGGGTAAGGCTGGCCCGGCCGCCGCCGCAGATGCAGATGTTGCGCTCGGTGTACTGGGACGGCTTCCCCTGCCGGAAGAGATGGTTGTACAGGTGGGCCACCGCCTGCCGCAGCTCCGGGATTCCGGGGACCGGGGCGTACTCCTGGTCGTCCAGGGCGATCTCGACCGCGTCCACCCGTGGCGGGGCGCCGGGCAGGGGGCCGGTCTCCGGCATGCCCTGGCCCAGGTTGCACCAGTCGGGGTGGCCATAGCGGTAGCCGTGCCGGGCGGCCTCCGCCATCACATAGATGACGCCGGTGAAGGGAACCGGCCGGAAGCCGGGAATCTGGGGTGGGTGCATGGGTGGGGTGGAAGATAAGGCGGGGACCGTAAGGGCGGTAAAGGCGGTAGCTCCCTGCCGACCTGTCGTCCTCGCCAATCGCCCGCCCGCCCTTATATTCCCGCACCCTTCCAGCACTCCCCGAGGACCTGACACCTGTGACCCCGATTCTCCCCCGCCGCCATCAGCGGTCGCTTCCGCTTGATCAGCTCATCCGTGCCGAGGCGCCCGGCGCCGAGGCGCTGGAGATGGATGTGGTCTTCGTGGGGGCGGGGCCGGCGGGGCTGGCTGGCGCCATCGAGCTGGCGCGGCTGGTGCGGCAGGAGCAGGCCGCGAACCCGGGCTTCCCGGACCTCAACATCGCCGTCCTGGAGAAGGCCGGAAGCCTCGGGGAGCACAGCCTCTCCGGCGCGGTGGTGAACCCCCGCGCCTTCCGCGAGCTCTTCCCGGACAAGCAGGACGCCGACTTCCCCTTCCGTCAGGCGGTGAACGGGGAGGCGGTCTACTTCCTCTCCGAGGCGGGGTCGTTCCGGATCCCGACCCCGCCCACGATGCACAACGCCGGCTACTACACCGCCTCGCTCTGCGAGATCGTGCGCTGGCTGGGGGAGCAGGCGGAGGCGCTGGGGGTGAACATCCTCCCCGGCTTTCCCGCCGATGCGCTGCTGGTGGAGGGGCAGGGGGTGCGCGGCGTCCGCACCACCCCGACGGGGCTCGACCGCGAGGGGAAGCCGGGGGATGGCTACCAGGAGCCGACCGACATCACCGCCCGGGTCACGGTGCTGACCGAGGGCACCCGCGGCACCCTGGGGCAGGGGTGGCGCGAATGGCAGCGGGTGCGCTCGGAGAATCCCCAGATCTTCGCGCTGGGCGTCAAGGAGGTCTGGAAGGTGCAGCGGCCCCTCGACCGGGTCATCCACACCCTGGGCTGGCCGCTCCCGAGCAGCGCCTTCGGCGGGACCTTTCTCTATCCGCTGGGTCCGGACATGGTGTCCCTCGGGATCGTGGTGGGGCTCGATTACCGCGAGGCGAACCTCGACGTGCACCAGCTGCTGCAGCGGCTCAAGCTGCACCCGCTGGTGCGGCCCTGGCTCGAGGGAGGGGAGCTGCTCGAGTGGGGCGCCAAGACGATCCCCGAGGGGGGCTACTACGCCCTCCCCGTGCGGCGGTCCGGGGATGGGATCCTCATGGCAGGCGACACCGTCGGCCTCGTGGACGTGCCCTCGCTCAAGGGGATTCACTACGCCATGCAGTCGGGGATGTACGCCGCGCGGGCCGCCTTCCAGGCGCTCAAGGCGGGGGACACCGGGGCCGCGTCCCTGGCCGCCTACGACCGGATGATCAACGAGAGCTACATCGTCGCGGACCTGCACCGCACCCGCAACATGCGGCTGGCGTTCAAGGACGGCATGATGCTCGGCGGGATGAAGGCCGGCCTGATGACGCTGACCGGCGGCGCCTTCCCCGGCGGCCGGATCCCGATGCACGAGGACGCGGAGCGGGAACGGGTGGCCGCCGCCGCGACGCCGTTCACTCCCGACGGGACGCTCACGGTCAGCAAGGTGGACGCCGTATTCAAGTCGGGCAACGCCACCCGGGACACCATTCCGCAGCACCTCCTGGTGGGGCCGGACATCTCCGGGGAGGTCGCCGACTTCTACGCGGCGCTCTGCCCCGCCGGGGTGTACGAGCGGGTGGGGGACACCCTCCGGGTGAACGCCCCCAACTGCGTGGACTGCAAGGCCACCGACGTGCTGGGCCCGCGCTGGACCCCGCGCGAAGGCGGCAGCGGTCCCACGTACCGCCTGATGTAGATGACCGAAGGCTACCAGCACTCGCGGCGGCGGTCCCGCGCCATCAGTGGCGCCGCGCCCCTGCCGCCCCCGCCCGAGCTGCCGGTGTGGCGCCGGCTCCTGCTCCCCCCCGACCCCCTGCAGATGGATGCGGGGGCGGAGGGGGAGCTGCTGGTCGCGCGGGTGCGGACGGTGCTGATCCTGCTGCTGCTGCCCATCCCCTTCATCAACATGGCGCTCGACCCCGGGAACCGGGCGGCATCCATCATTGGACTCGCCGCCGGGGTGCTGGCGCTGACCCTCGCGCTGGGCGCCCAGCTGCTGCTGCGGCGGGACTTCTACCGGCCCTGGGTGGGACTGGCGACCAGCCTGCTGGACGTGACCTGCGTGAGTGCCGGGCTCGCCGCCTTCCTGTTCGTGGACCAGGCCATCGCCACCGTCAACAGCCGGCTGCTGTTCGAGGTGTACTTCATCGCCATCGGCGCCACCGCCCTCCGCTACGACTCCCGGGTGAGCCTCGCCGCCGGCGCGATGGCGGTGCTCCAGTACGTCGCGGTGGTCCTCGTGGCGTACCACCGCTTCGACGTCTCCAACCCGCTGCTCGACCACCGGGGCTACGGCGCCTTCGACTGGGCCACCCAGGTCTCCCGGCTGGTGCTGCTCGGCGTCACCACCCTGCTCGCGGCGGGGATCGTGCTGCGCAGCCAGCGGCTGCGGCAGCAGTCGCGGAGCGACCGGCTCACCGGGCTCCCCAACCGCAGCTTTTTCGACGACCGGGTGGCCGCCGAGCTGTCCCGCGCCCGGCGCTACGGCACACCGGTGGCGCTGCTCATGATCGACGTGGACCACTTCAAGCGCTTCAACGACACCCACGGCCACGCCGCGGGGGATGTGGCCCTCAAGGCGGTGGCGACGGCGCTGCAGGAGGCCACCCGGCAGAGCGACATCGTGGTGCGCTACGGCGGCGAGGAGTTCGTGGCCCTGCTGCCGGACCTCCACCCGGCCGCCGCGACCGAGCGGGCCGAGATGCTGCGGCACCTGATCGCGGAGTTGCCGATCGGGCTTCCCCGGCGGAGCGAGGTGGGACGGGTCTCGATCAGCGTCGGGGTGGCCGCGTACGGCTACGACGGGAGTCAGGCAGAAGACCTCCTGGACCGGGCCGATGCCCGACTCTTCCAGGCCAAGGAAGGGGGCCGCAACCGGGTGGTGGGCCCGCCGCCCGAAGCCGAGGCATTCGTCCTCGAACGCCGGGCCAGTGGCGGCCATGGCAGCAGTGCTCAAAGCATTGTAGAGCAATAAGTTGGCTTGGTGACCCGGACCACCGACCGGCGCCGTAGAAACTGTCACATTCGAGGACAGCGCCGGAGCCGCTCCGTGGCCCGGTTTTTTCTTCTCTTGCCTCCCGATTCGCGGGCGTAGCGGGCCAATCGGGGCCAGGGAGGCCACGTGCATCTCAAACAATGGTGGGCGATCCCCGCCGGAGTGCTGCTCCTCGCCGCCTGTGGCGGCGGCGCGAAGGACCCTGTGGGACCCGGTCCCACCGGTGCGCTCCAGGTGGCGGTGAGCGGCCTCCCCGGCGGCACCGCGGGCCGAGTTACCGTGACGGGCCCCGCGGGCTACACCCGCACCGTCTCTGCCACGACCCAGATCAACGGCCTCACCGAGGGGGCCTACCGGGTGAGCGCCGGCTACGTGAACGCCGCCGGCCAGACCTGGACCGCCACCCCCGCGCCGGACAGCGTCTTCGTTGCCGCACACGACACGGTGGCGGTGGCGGTGGCCTACACTGGCGGGCCGGCGAGCAACCTGAACCTCACCGTGGCAGGCACCCAGCTCATCCAGAGCACCCAGCGCGCTGACGGCGGCATCCCGATGATCGGGGGCCGGGACGCGATGCTCCGCGTCTTCGTCGTCGCCAATGCCGGCAATGCCTACCAGGTCACGGTCCGGGTGCGGCTCTTCCAGGGTGGGGTCGCGGTGGATTCACTCGACGTCATCCGCACCGCCGCCGGGGTCCCGCTCACGGCGGACACGGCGAGCCTGGCCGGCAGCTGGAACGTCCTCATCCCCGGCGCGCGGGTCCTCACCGGCATGAGCTACCAGGTGGAGGTGGATCCCCTCGATGCCGTGGCGGAGACCGGCGAGGGCGACAACCGCTGGCCTGGTGCTGGCGCCACGCAGGCCGTCACGGTGCAGAACGTGCCGCTCTTCAGCCTGCGCTTCGTGCCGGTGGAGCAGTCGGTGAACGGGCTGGTGGGCCAGGTGAACAACGGCAACCGCAATGCATTCATCGATCCGACCCGGCAGATGTTCCCGCTGGGGCAGGTGGACGTGGACGTCCGCAGCACCTACACCACCAGCGCGCCGGCGTACCAGTCGGACGATGGCAACAACGCCTGGGGCCAGACCCTGGGGGAGATGAGCGCGCTCCGCGCCACCGACAACAGCACCCGCCACTACGCCGGGATCATCCAGGTGACCTACGGCGGGGGCATCGCGGGGCTGGGATACATCGGCGCCCCGATGTCGGTCTCCTGGGACAAGAGCGGCAGCGCGCCGGGCGTCATCGCGCACGAGCTGGGGCACAACTTCGGCCGGAACCACGCCCCCTGCGGCAACCCCTCCGGCCCCGACCCGGGCTACCCCTATCCCAACGCCCAGATCGGCGCCTGGGGGCTGGACCTGCCCGGGCTCGCGCTCAAGTCCCCCACGGCGTACGTGGACCTGATGAGCTACTGCAACCCTGACTGGGTGAGCGACTACACCTACCTCGCGGTCCTCAATGCCCGTGGTCCTGCCCCGGCGGTGGAGCAGGCGGTGGCGGCGCCGGCGCGGGGGCTCCTGGTTTGGGGCCGCATCGTGGCGGGAGATGTGATCCTCGAGCCGGCGTTCGTGGTGCAGGCGGCGCCGCGGCTCCCGCGCCGCACCGGCTCGCACCGGGTGGAGGGATTCGACGCCGCCGGCCGGCCGGTGTTCAGCCTGAGCTTCGAGGGAGACCTGGTCACCGACCTCCCCCGCGGCGAGGAGCGGCATTTCGCCTTCGTGGTGCCGCTCTCCGCGGCCGAGGAAGGGCGACTCGCCGGACTCCGGCTGGTGGGCCATGGGCTCACCGCGGTGCGGGTACCGGACGCGGCGCTCGTCAGCGGCGCGCCGGCGCCGGCCGTGGTCAGCGCCGCGCGGGCAGGGAACCGGCTCGGGGTCTCCTGGAGCGGCGCCTACCCGATGGCGCTGGTGCGGGACGCGCGGACCGGTGAGGTGCTCTCGTTCGCCCGCGGGGGCCAGGCCGGGCTGGCCGGGGTCCGGGGCGCGGTGACGGTGGAGCTGAGCGATGGCGTCCGGAGCCTGCCGCGGGTGACGCTGCAGCGGCCCTGACCCGCCGCGATTAGCCTTGAGCATCCCGCGCCAAGGCCGCACCGTACCGACCGAGTCGCTTTCCTCCGACCGGCGGCTCCCCGTCCTCGACGGACTCCGGGGCGTCGCCATCCTGCTGGTCTTCGGCTACCACCTTGCGCTCTTCGGCTGGTGGGCGCCCGCCACCGTGGTGGACCGCGCCCTCGCCGGCCTGCTGCTGCACGGCTGGATCGGGGTGGATCTCTTCTTCGTCCTCTCCGGCTTCCTGATCACCGGCATCCTGCTCGACACCCGCGGCCGCCCCGGCTGGCTCAAGCGCTTCTACCTCCGCCGCATCCTCCGGATCGTGCCGCCCTACTACGCCGCGCTCGCGGTGCAGCTCGTGGTGCTCGCCGCGCTGGGACAGCTGGACCGGGCCCGCCTGGGCTGGACGGCGAGCTGGCTGACCAATCACTTCGTGTCGCGGGAGGGGTGGGACGCCCTCGCCACCAGCATGCACCACTACTGGTCGCTGGCGGTGGAGGAGCAGTACTACCTGCTCTGGCCGGCGCTCGCGGCACTCTTGCCGCGGGGCGCCCTCCGCTGGACGGCGGCGCTGCTGCTGCTCGGCGCCAGCGTGGCGCGGGTGATGCTGGCACAGCGGGGGATGGAGGTCGGAGCCTACGTGCTGCTCCCGGCGCGGATGGACGGGCTGGCGGTCGGGGCGCTGCTGGCGATTGCGGTGCGGGGACCCGGCGGCCTGGCCGCCGCCACACGCGGGATGCGCATCCCCGCGGCCATCTCCGCCCTGATCCTGGCGGCCATCCTGCTGGTTCGGGGGGAATTGCGCTACGGCGATCCCTTCATGCTCTCCTTCGGGCTCAATGCGCTGATGGTTGTCTCTGGCGGCGTGATGCTGCTGTGCCTGGCGCAGGGCGCCGGCCGGTGGCCCGCCCGCTGGCTCGAGTCACGGTCCCTCACCCAGCTCGGGAAGTACAGCTACGCGCTGTACCTGTGGCACCAGCCGGTGATCCTCGCGCTCTCCGGACTCGGCCTCACGGCGACCGTGCTGCCGCCGGTGCTGGGGTCGCGGCTTCCCGGGATGCTGCTGCTGACGCTGGTGGCGGGGGCGATCACTCTCGGGCTCGCGCTGCTGAGCTGGCGGCTGGTGGAGGGGCCCGCACTGGGGTACAAGGAGAGGGTGGCGGGGTGAGGAGCCGCCGAGGCGCTTACCGGAGCAATTCCTCCAGCCGCACCGCGGTCTCGGTCTTCTCGTCGCGATACTTGACGATGACCGGTGCGTAGAGCGCGACCCCCCACGACTTGCCCGGCCCGGAGGTGACCGGCCGGGTGCCGGGCACCACCACGGCGCCCGCGGGGATCTCGAGCGGCCGGTCGCCGTCGCGGCGGTAGCTGGTGTTCTTCACCAGGTCGAACACCACCGTGCCGCCGGTGAGGAGGGTCCCCGGCGCGAGCACCGCCCCCTCCCGGACGATAGTCCCCTCGTACACCCCGCAATTGCCGCCCACCAGCACATCGTCCTCGATGATCACCGGCAGCGCCCCGACCGGCTCCAGCACCCCGCCGACCTGCGCCGCCGCGGAGAGATGCACCCGCTTCCCGATCTGGGCGCAGGAGCCGACCAGGGCGTGACTGTCCACCATGGTGCCGCTGTCCACCCAGGCGCCCGCGTTGATGAACGCCGGGGGCATCACCACCACCCCGGGGCCGAGGTAGCAGCCGTCGCGGATAGAGGTGCCGCCGGGGACGATGCGCACCCCATCGGTCAGCGCCACCGGCCGGAGCGGCCAGCTGTCCTTGTCGAAGAACGGGAACGGGCTGCCGGTCGCGGCCGGGGTCACCACCCCCAGGCGGAAACCGAGCAGGATGCCCGCCTTGACCCAGCGGTGGACGATCCACTCCCCGGTGCTGCTGCGCTCCGCCGCCCGCACCGTGCCGGCGTTGAGCGCCGCCTTGAGCTCGGCAAAGGTGGCGCGGGCTTCCGGTTCCGCCCCGGCGGGCACCGCCTGGCTGTAGCGCTCGATCCGCTCGCGCAGGGTGCCGGTCATGCGGGGGCGTCCAGGGGCTCGATGCCGGCCTCGCGCAGCGCGGCGAGGAGGGGAGGCCGCCGGTGGGACGAGAGCGGCACCAGCGGGAGCCGGAGGATGTTCTCGATCCGGCCCATGGCCGCCAGCGCCGCCTTGACCGGCGCCGGGTTGGTCTCGAGAAAGTTGGCCTCGAGGAGGGGCAGCACCAGGTAGAGCAGCTCGCGCGCCTCGGAGAAGTGGCCGAAGCGGCAGTGCTGCACCAGCCGGGTCATGAGCCGCGGGATCTCGTTCGCCGCGACGGAGATCAGGCCATCCCCTCCCGCCGCGATGATCGCGAGCGTCATCCAGTCCTCTCCGGAGAGCACGGCGAACCCCTCCGGCCGGCCCAGCAGCAGGTGCTGCACCTGGGCGAGATCCCCGGAGGATTCCTTGATGCCGATGATATTGGGGTGCTCGCAGAGCCGGAGCACGACGTCCGGCTTCATGTTCACCGCGGTGCGGCCGGGGACGTTGTAGAGGCAGATCGGGACCGAGGCCGCCTCGGCGATGGCGGTGAAGTGACGGGTCAGCCCTTCGGGAGTGGGCTTGTTGTACCACGGGGTCGCGCTGAGCAGCCAGGTGACGCCCAGCCCGCTCATCCGCCGCGCCTCCTCCACCGCCTGGCGGGTGTCGTTGTGGCTGGCGCCGGCCATCACCGGCACCCGTCCGTCCGCCGCTTCCACCACGGTGCGGACCACCAGCTCCCGTTCCTCGGTACTGAGGGTCTGGGCCTCGCCGGTGCTGCCGCAGGGCACCAGGAAATCGATCCCCTCTTCCAGCTGCCACGCCACCAGGCCGCGCAGGGCGGCGACGTCCACCGAGCCATCCCGCGCGAAGGGCGTCACCAGCGCGGTCCCGCAGCCTTTGAGCGTCATGCCTCACCCGCCTTCCCGAAGAGCACCTCGTCGAAGCCGAACACCCCGCGCCGGCCCACCACCCACTCCGCCGCCCGGAGCGCCCCGGCGGCGAAGACCTCGCGTCCCCGGGCGGTGTGCACCAGCTGGATCATCTCCCACGGCGCGTCGTACCGCAGCTCGTGGGTGCCCGGCACGTCGCCGATGCGAATGCTGGTGACCGGAGCGTCCCGATCGGCATCCCCGGCCCGGAGCGCCGCCAGCAGCGCCCGCGCGGTGCCGGAGGGGGCGTCCCGCTTGGCGGCGTGATGGGTCTCGATCACCGCGGCGGCGAACTCCGGCCGTCCCGCGAGCTCCCGGGCCAGCGCCGTGGCGGCACGGAGGAAGAGCTGCACCCCGGTGGAGAAGTTGGCGCTGTGGACCAGCGCCGCGCGGTGAGCGGTGACCGCCCGGGTCACCTCCTCCAGCCGCGCCTGCCAGCCGGTGGTCCCGGCGACCGCGGGGATGCCGAGCGCCGCCAGCCGCACCAGGTTGTCCGCGGCGCATTCGGGGCGGGTGAACTCGAGCGCCACATCCACGCCCGCGAGCCGCTCCGCGGTGAGCGCCCGGCCTCCGGGGTTCTCCCCGCCGGTGACGACGGTCACGACGCGGTGCCCGCCGCTCGCGGCGAGCGCCGCGATGGCCCGGGACATCTTGCCATCGCCCACCAGCGCCAGCCGGAGGCTCATCGGGCTACATACCCCCGCTGGACCAGCAGTTCGGCGTTCTGGATCGCGGCGCCGGCCGCGCCGCGCACCGTGTTGTGGGAGAGCAGGACGAGGCGGAGGTCGAGGAGCGGGCAGGGACGGAGCCGCCCGACCGTCACGGTCATTCCCGCGCCGCGGTCGAGGTCCAGCCGCGACTGGGGCCGGTCGGGGCGGGCGTCGTACTCCACCGGGCGCGCCGGGGTGGAGGGGAGCGCCGCCACATCCACCGGGGCGCGGAACCCTTCGAGGGCGGCGATCGCCTCCTCGGGGGAGACCCGGCGCCCAAACCCGAGCGACACCACCTCGAGGTGCCCGTCCACGACCGGTACCCGGTTGGTGTGGGCGCTGGTGACGATACTCGCTGCCGTCACCGCGCCCGCCGTGAAGCTGCCCAGGATCTTGGCGGTCTCCTGTTCCAGCTTCTCTTCCTCCCCGCCGATGTACGGAATCACGTTGCCCAGCGCGTCCAGGCTCGCCACGCCGGGATAGCCGGCGCCGCTCACCGCCTGCATCGTGGCCACGAAGATCTTCTCGATCCCGAAGGCCTGGTGCAGCGGCGCCACCCCGAGCACCAGCCCCGCCGTGGAGCAGTTGGGATTGGCCACGATGCCGCCGCTCCACCCCCGCTCCCGCTGCTGCCGGGGCAGCAGGTCGAGGTGGCCGGGGTTCACCTCCGGCACCAGCAGCGGTACGTCGGGTTCCATCCGGTGGGTCTTGGTGTTGGTGACGACGTACGCCCCCGCCCGGGCGAAGGCCTGCTCCACCTGGCCCGCGATTTCCGCCTCGATGGCCGAGAACGCGATGCGCCCGGCGAGGCCGGGCTCGGCCGGCTGCACGATCATGGCGGCGACAGGTTCCGGGAGCGGGGTGCTCTCCCGCCAGCGGACGATCTCGCCGTAGCGCTTCCCCGCGCTCTGCGCCGAGGCCGCCACCGAGGCGATCTCGAACCAGGGATGCACCGCCAGCAGCCGCACGAACTTCTGCCCCACGGTGCCGGTGGCGCCGAGGATGGACACCGGGATCTTCTGGACGATCATCGTGCCGCGCTCCGGATCAGGTCCCGCGCCAGCTTGGCGTACAGCCGGACGCCTTCGAGCAGCTCCCCCTTCGCGATGCGTTCCTCGCTCGTGTGCGCCACCCGGATCGTGCCGGGGCCGAGCTGGAAGCCCTGGCCCCAGGCGGTGTGGAAGGGGAGGTCGCTGGCGTAGCTCACCACGGTGGTCTCCCAGTCGGCGGGGGGTGGGGCGGTGTTCTTGAAGTACGGCAGCTCGGTGGGGAAGGTGACGCGCACCCCGGGGGCGGCGCAGGCGGCGATCTCCCGTCGCGGTTGGTCGGAAGGGCCCACCAGCCTGACGAGCAGCTCTGCCCGCGCGGCGGGGGGGATCACGTTGGGCGCCACGCCCCCGTCGATCACGCCGATGTTGAGCGTGCTTGGTCCCAGCATCGGGTCGGTGGCGAGGGGGAGCTGGCGCAGCCGCTCCAGGGTATCCAGCAGCGGCAGCAGCGCGGAGCGGCCCTCGTCGGGATAGGCGGAGTGGGCGGCGCGCCCGTCGCACTCGAGTACCACCTTCAGTGATCCCTTCTGCCCGATGCTGAGCCGGTTCTCGGTCGGCTCTCCGTTGATCAGGAAGCGTCCCTTGGGGCCGAGCGCGTGGGCAACCTGCGCGCCATCGGAGCCGTTCTCCTCCCCCACCACGAACAGCAGCCCGATCCGCCGCTCCCCCTCGGCCGCGAGCTGTTCCGCCGCCGCCACCATCGCGGCGGCGAGGCCCTTGGCATCGCAAGTGCCGCGGCCGTGGAGATGGGTGTCATCCTCCCGGAGCGCAACGTACGGCGGCACGCAGTCGAGGTGGGTGGAGAACACCACCAGCGGCGGCTCGCGGTAGGCATAGAGGTTGTCGCGGCCGGGGGTGACCGGCTGCCGGGTGACCCGGTAGCCGAGCCCGTCCAGCAACCGGGCGAGATAGTCCACGATGGGACCCTCCCGTCCGGTCGGTGTCTCCAGTTGCACCAGCTCCCGCGTCAGCACGATCGGGTCCACGTCGCTCCCTGGTCCTCGGAGTATGGGCGGGCCGTGTGGTCGCCCGTAAAAAACCCCCGCCGGCATGTCGCGGGCGGGGGCGTGTCGTCAGTCCTGGATGCAGCAGGTCAGGCTGGCCGTCGCGCCCCGCGAGCGGTCATGGGCTTGGTGGTGCGCTTCTGGCTGGCGGCGCACGTGTGGGAGGGACGGCGAATGCTCATTGAGCGAACATACGGCCGGGTGATTGATCATACAAGGGGGCCGGGGGCCGCGATCATCGCGCCCCGAACGCCTGCTTGATCTCCGGCCGCGTCAGGTAGTAGAGGATCACGCCGCTCACCGCGATGTCCACCCAGCGTTCGGAGAACATCCCCGGGCCCATGACCGCCAGGAGGGACCAGGCGAGGATGCCGCCGTGAGTCCACACGCCGAGCGTCCGGGCCCACGGCTTGAGGGTGAAGGCGCCCCAGGCAAAGATGAGCGAGAAGATCCCCATCACCGCCGCGAGGGTGCCGAACAGGAGCGCCATCCCGCCGACCACCGTGCCCGCCACCGGGTGGGCCAGGAAGGTGATCCCCGCCACCGCCCCACCCACGCCGAACCAGACCAGCGCCTTGAGCAGGCGCCAGAGCCCGGACACCAGGGAGAGCACGCCGAGCACCGTCACGCCAAGGGGACGCTCCATCACCGGACTCCAGGAGGAAGACGCCGGAAGGTACCGGCCCCCACCGGCCGCCTCAAGCGCGGCGCTTGACGCTCCGCCCCGGCCCCCGCCACCTTCGGCCATCCTCTCCGCCATGGAACCGGCCCGCATGCCCCGTCGCCCGCTCGCCGCCGCGCTCTCGCTCCTCCTGCTGCCGCTCGCGCTCGGGGCGCAGGTGGGGCGCACCACCTACGCCGCCGACGGTGAGGGCCGTCTGGTCACCGGCGACGCCGCCGCGACCCAGGAGATCACCCGGGTCGAGGCGATCCTGTTCCAGAACGGCGGGCTGGAACTGGCGCTCTTCAAGGGGCGGAACCGCTGGGTCTTCATGGGAAGCTGGACCGGCGATCCCGCGGGTGGTTCCGTCGGCATCCGCCTCGACGAGGCCTTCGACCGCGCCGCCGAGGCCACCGGCCGGCTCTACTTCGACCGGAACGCGGTGGACCGCGCCCGCTTCAGCGGCAGCAACCGCGACGGGCGGTTCGACTTCAGCTTCGAAGGGCGGAGCTCCGGGGGCGGTGGCCCGACGGCCGTGGGGGAGGTGGCCACCACCCGGAACGGGGAAGGGAGCGTCCGGGTGGACACCGTCGCCTACGACGTGAACCGGGCGCGGGTGCGGCTCTACAAGAATGGCCGGGCGCAGCTCCGGCTCTGGGGCGCGCAGCTGGTCACGATTGATGGCCGGTGGACCGGCAACCTCGACGCCGCCACCGTCCGGATCTCGGTGCCGGAGTGGGAGGGAGAGGACGCCGACCTCCGCGGCACCGTATCGCTCTCGCGGCGGAACGGCTGGGACCGGGTGACGCTCGAGGGGCCCACCGCCTGGGGTCCGTTCAAGCTCGGCTTCGAAGGGCGGAGCGCGGCGCTCGAGTACGACAACTCCGGGCCGCTGGTTACCAGCCTCGAGAAGACCATGCGCGGCACCGGCACCCTCTCGGTGACGGGCCGGCCCACGGAGGACCTCTCGCTGGTGCGGATCCACCTCAAGCGGAACTGGGAGGCGGTGATCCAGGTGCAGGGGGTACGGGAGCGGGCGGCATTCCAGGGGAGCTGGCTGCAGCGGGGGCAGGAGCCGAAGCTCACCCTGACCGCCGCCACCAGCACCCTGGGCCGGGGGACCACGGGGACCGGCACCCTGGAGATGCAGAGCGACGAGCGCTGGCGTACCCTGACGCTCTCCGGCACCAGTGCCGCCGGCGACTGGCGCCTCACCTTCCGCGCCACCGATGGCGCCAGGCTGCTGTTCGATCCGGGGGACACCGGGGCGCCGCCGCTGGTCACCGAGCTGGCCAGCGAACAGCCCGGCACCGGGACCTTCCAGCTGCCGATTCCCAACGCGCCGGCCAAGGCGGTGCGACGGATCCGGGTGACGCTGCTGCCGAACCAGGACGCGGCCATTGCTATTCTGGAGGGAGACACCACCGGGACCCTCACCGGCCGCTGGTCCCCGGGGGACCGGCCGGGACGGGTGACGGTGACGCTCACCGGCGGGACGCTCAAGGGGTGGCGCGGGAACGGCCGGATCGATTTCAGCGACGCGCTGACGCTCACCCGGGTGAGCGTCGAGGGGCGGATGCTCAGCATCCGGACCCGGCTCGACTTCACCGCGCAGGGCGCGCCACCCCGTTAGGCGGCTTCGGCCGCCTCCGCCGCGCGGGCCGCCGCCTGACCCTGCTCCACCTTCACGAAGTGGAGCAGGAACCCGCCCACGATGAAGAACCCCACGACCGCCAGGATCGCCGCCCGGCTGGAGCCGGTGGCCCCGATGGCGCGGGCGAAGATCCACGGCCCGAAGATCCCCGCGAACTTCTCCACCACCGCGAAGAACCCGAAGAATTCGGCCGATCGCTGCTTGGGGATCAGGCTGGCGAAGAGCGAGCGGGAGAGCGCCTGGGTGCCTCCCTGCACCACGCCCACCAGCAGGGCCAGCACCAGGAAGTCCCGCGCGGTCTGCATCCGGTAGCCCAGGACGCTGATGATGCCGTAGGCGATGAGCCCGAGGAAGATCGCCCGCTTGGCGCCGATCTTCCCCGCCAGCGCGCCGAAGGCGAAGGCGCAGGGGATGCCCACGAACTGGGTGATCATGATCGCGGCGATCAGGTCAGCGTCCCCGATCCCGATCTCGCTGCCGTAGGCCGTGGCCATCCGGATGATGGTGCCGATGCCGTCGTTGTAGATCAGGAAGGCGATGAGCATCAGCAGCGCCTGGGGAAACTTGCCCAGCTGGCGGAAGGTGTCCCCCAGCTCCCGGAGCGCGGCGCCGACCCGGACCTTGCCGTCGCCGGTGGGGGGCGGCTCCGGCACGTGGCGGAAGAGCGGGATGGAGAACAGCAGCCACCAGACTGCCACCGAGACGAACGCGAGCCGGGTGGGCAGCGTGGCCTGGGCCGGGGTCAGGTCCGGCCCGCTGGGCAGCCCGAACCAGTGCGGCATCTTGATCCAGGCCAGGTTGAGCGCCAGCAGCAGGCCGCCGCCGACGTAGCCCAGGGCGTAGCCGGCGGTGGAGACCCGGTCCATCTCCTCCTGCCGCGCGATGTGGGGCAGGAACGAGTCGTAGCAGACGTAGCTGGCGTTCACCGCGATGTTGGCCACCACGAAGAGGATGCTCGCGAGCAGCAGGTCGCCCCGCTGGATCAGGAACATCAGCGCCACCGCCGACACCCCGACGCTCAGCGACATGGCCAGCAACCGCTTCTTCACCCCGGCCCGGTCGGCGATGGTGCCGAGGATCGGGGAGAGCACGGCGATGATGCCGAGGCCGATCGTGGTGATGTCCGCCAGCCGCTGGGTGGCCTGCGCCGGCGCCAGGTTGGCCGCCGCCACCTTGGTGAAGTAGATGGGGAACACCGCGGTGACGATGGTGGTCACCATCGCGGAGTTGGCCCAGTCATACATCGCCCAGGCGCGGAGTTCCTTGCGGTTGAGGCCCAGCTTGTCGAGGAAGCGCATGAGGGGTGCGGAGGGGGTTGGGGTCAGCCGGGCGGCGCGGCGTACCGGGCGCCGAACCGTGCCGCGAGCGCGCGCGGTACCAGCCGCGTGCTCCAGGCGGCGAGCCGGAAGGGGAGGAACGGCAGCACGTGGCAGTCGTCCCGCGCGTAGGCGCGGAGGGCGCGTGCCGCGACGGTCTCCGCCGACTGCATCAGCCAGGCCGGCGGCCGCGCGGTGAGGTCGTTAGCGTCGAAGAAGGGGGTGTCCACCGGCCCCGGGGAGACGCAGCAGCAGCGCACCCCGGTGCCCCGGAGACTCACCCACACCGCCTCGCTCCAGGTGACGACGAACGCCTTGGAGGCGGAGTAGACGGGGAGCCACATCAGCCCCTGCCACGCCGCGGTGCTCGCGACGTTGAGCACGCCGCCCCGGCGCCGCGCAATCATTCCCGGCAGGAGCCGTCCCGTCAGCTCGGTGACGGCGCGGATGTTCACGTCGATCACCGGGAGGTGGCGCTCCACCGGCAGGTCCGCGAAGCGGCCCTGCGGTCCCACGCCGGCGTTGTTGATCAGGTGATCCACCACCAGGCCCCGGGCCTCGAGCTGTCCCGCGAGCCGTGCGGGAACCGCCGGGTCGGCGAGGTCGCAGGGGAGGATGTCCGCCCGGGCCCCAAGCTGCCGGGCCGTCGTGGCGACGGCCTCGAGGTCCCCCGCGTGCCGGGCCACCAGCAGGAGCCGGGCGCCCCGGGCCGCCAGCAACCGGGCAAAGGCCGCGCCGATGCCCCGGCTTGCGCCGGTGATCAGCACCGTGGTGTCACGGAACAGCTCGGGCATGGCGGGACCGGGGGAGGGGTGCGCCAAAGATGCGCCCCCCGGTCCGGTCCTGCCACTGTCCCGGTCAGGTGATGTCGGCGGGGCGCACCGGGCGCAGCAGCGAGAGGACCACCGAGCCGGCGAGGATGGTGATGATCACCACCAGCGAGAGCACGGTCGAGGGATGGACCCACGCGCTCGCCACCATCTTGGCGCCGACGAAGAGCAGGATGAGGGCCACGCCGGGCTTGAGGTAGTGGAACTTGTCCATGGCGCCGGCCAGGACGAAGAACAGCGCCCGGAGCCCCAGGATCGCGAACAGGTTCGAGGCGTACACCACGAACGGATCCCGGGTCACCGCGAACACCGCGGGGATGCTGTCGATGGCGAAGACCAGGTCGCTCCACTCCACCACCAGCAGCACCAGGAGCAGCGGCGTCGCCATCCGGACGCCGCTGATGTTGCGGATGAAGAAGTGCTGGCCATCATACGCCGGGGTGACGGGGAAGAACCGGCGGACCAGCTTCACCAGCGGGTTCTTCTCCGGCTCCACCCGCTCGTCCCCGCCGCGGAACATCTTGAGCCCGGTCAGGATCAGGATGCCGCCGAAGACGTACACGATCCAGGTGAATTCCTGCAGCAGCAGGGCGCCGGCGCCGATCATGATGGCGCGCATGATGATCGCGCCGAAGATCCCCCACTTGAGCACCCGCGGCTGCAGTTCCGCCGGCACCGCGAAGTACTGGAAGATCATCAGGAACACGAACAGGTTGTCCACGCTGAGCGACAGCTCGATCAGGTAGCCCGCGTAGTACTCCAGCGCCGTCTTGGACCCCACCTGCCACCAGAGGAAGACCCCGAAGAGGAGCGCCAGCGAGACGATGCTGGCGCTCCAGGTCAGGGCCTCCCGGTGCCCCAGGACGTGGGACTTCCGGTTGAGGATGCCGAGATCGAGCACCATCAGGCTCCCGATCAGCATCACGAACGTGAGCCAGACCTCCGGCGAGTGGGTGGTGGCCACTCAGCGACCCAGCGCCAGGGCTTCGAGCCGCGCCACCCGCTCCTCGGTGGGCGGGTGGGTGCTGAAGAGCCTCGTCCAGCCGCCGCCCGTCGCCGCCAGCGGATTCACCTGGGCCAGCGGCGCCGCCGCGGGGGCGACGTTCATGGGGATCCGCTGGGCCATGTAGTCCAGCCGCTTGAGGGCGTTGGCCAGCGGCAGCGGGCGCCCCAGGATCTCGGCGCCCACCCGGTCGGCCTCGAACTCCCGCTGCCGCGAGATGGCGAACTGGATGAGCATGGCCGCGATCGGCGCCAGGATCACCAGCGCCAGGTCGGCGAACGGGTGCCGGCCGTCATCATCCCGCGAGCCGCCGGCAAACATCAGCAGCCACGGCAGGTTGCCGATCACGCCGGCGATCCCCGCCGCGATGGTGCTGATCAGCATGTCGCGGTTCTTGATGTGGGCCAGCTCGTGGGCGATCACCCCCTCGAGCTCCTCCTGCGGCATGGCGCGCAGGATCCCGGTGGTCACCGCCACCACCGCGTGCTTCGGGCCGCGGCCGGTGGCGAAGGCGTTGGGCTGGTCCTGCGCCGCCACCGCCACGACCGGCATGGGCAGCCCGGCCCGCTGCCGCAGCCGGTCCACCATGCGGTAGAGCTCGGGCGCCTCCTGCTCCGTCACGATCTTCGCCCCGTACATCCGGAGCACCATCTTGTCGGAGAAGAAGAACATGAAGAAGTTCATCCCCAGGCCCAGGATCGAGCCGAGGATCAGGCCGTTGGCGCCGCCGATGACCTGGCCCGCGGCCATCAGCAGGGCGATCATGCCGGCCATCAGGACGCCGGTCTTCAGGTTGTTCACGGTACCCCCCATAAACGAATCGAGACCCTCGCGGCGCCGGTGTTGCGGAGCAGCAGCTCCGCCCCAACGGGGCACCGCGAAGGTCTCGCTCTGCGCGATGGATCAAGGCTCCATCTGCCCGCCTTCACCGTGCGGCCCTTGCCGGTTCTCCCGGTACAGGCCGCAGTCTTGACGATGAGGGCGTCCGCTTGCGCGGATAAGCTACTCCCCTTCGAGGCGGCAAGTCTAAGGGGAACCGCCCGGGCCGTCAACGGCCGCCACCGCCCGCACCGGAATCCCGCCATTGGTGGTGCGGAACAAAACCTTGAACGGCCGGCCAGTGGCACGCTCCAGCGGCTCCGCCGGCACCAGCAGCGTCAGGCCGAACCGCGGCAGCCGTTCCGCCATGACCTGCCCCAGCCGGGCGTAGAGATCCCGCAGGTCCCGTCCCTCGCTGACCCGGACACCGTAGGGCGGGTTCGTTACCACCAGCCCCGGGCCCGCCAGCGGCTCAAGCCCCGAGACCGCCCGGGTCTCGAACCGGATGTCCTCCGCCACGCCCGCCCGTTCGGCGTTGCTCCGGGCGGAACGCATCGCGCCCGCGTCCCGGTCAGCGGCAACGATCGCAGCCGGCGCAGCGGGCAGGATCCGGGCGCCGGTCGCCGCGAGCATCGCCCCCCATTCCGCCGCCGGCCAGCCTCGCCAGTGCTGGCAGGCGAATCCCCGGTGCGGCCCGGGGGCGATCCGCCGCGCCAGCAGCGCCGCCTCGATCGCGATCGTCCCCGATCCCGCGAACGGATCCACCAGCGGCCGCGAGCCGTCGTAACCGCTCGCCAGGAGCAACGCGGCGGCGAGGGTTTCCCGGAGCGGCGCCTTGCCGCCCGCCTGCCGGTACCCGCGGCGGTGCAGCAGTGCGCCCGAACTGTCGAGACTCACCGTCACCTCGTCCCGGACAATCCGCACGACCACGAGCTGCGCCGCGGAGCCCTCGTCGTCCTCCCCTTCCGGCCCCGGGGCCGCGGCCCCCGCCAGTCCGGAGGCGCGCAGCACCCGCTCTGCGATGGCTCGCTGGTGGTACAGCCGCGACTTGTGGCAGGTGACCCGCAGCCGCAGGGTGGCGCCCTCGGCGAGCCAGTCCGCGAACGGGAGCAGCGCCGCCTTCCGCTCCAGCTCCCCCAGGGCCCGGGCATGAAAGCCGCCCAGCCGCACCAGCACCCGGCTGACGGTCCGGAGCTCCAGGTTGGCGCGCGCCAGCTCGAGGATGGATGCGGCGAAGGGAACGCCGCCCGGTTCGGCGGGGCCGGGCAGGAGGCCCAATCCGGTGAGCTCGGCGACGGCCAGCGGCTCGAGCCCGGGGGCCGTGACGGCGTAACAGGCCGCCGCGGGCCGGGCGGGTTCGCTCAGAAGGCCGGCTCCGCTTGATGCACCGGATCGTCCAGCAGCAACGCGAGGAGGGTGGCGCCCGCCGGGGTCTCGAACTGCCCTTCGGGCACGATCAGGAGGGCGTTCGCCCGCGCCATGGAGGTCAGGATCCCCGAGCCCTGGGGCCCGGTAAGCCGCGCGGAGGGCAGCCCGCCCTCCTCCGCCGGGGTGACTACGGCCCGGAGGAAGTGCTGCAGCCGCGGCACCAGCGAGATCGGCTCCACGGAGCGGACTGCGATCGACCGGCGGAAGGGCAGGGCGCGGCCCGCCATCACCCGGATGGCCGGGCGGACGAACAGCTCGAAGGTGACCATCGTGCTCACCGGGTTGCCGGGCAACCCGATCCACGGCTGTGTCCCGATGAGCCCGAAGCCGACTGGCGCGCCGGGTCGCATGCGCAGCCGCCAGAACTTGAGCTCGGTGCCCAGCTCCTCCAGCACTCGGCGGACGTGGTCGTGGTCCCCGACGCTGATGCCGGCGCTGGTGATGAGCAGGTCCGCGTCCACCGCCCGGGCCAGGTGCGCGCGCAGGCTCTCGGGCGTATCCCGCGCGATGCCCAGGCTCACCGGCTCCCCGCCCGCCTGCCGCACCAGCGCGGTGAGGGTGTGGCTGTTGCTGCTGGCGATCTTCCGGCCGCTCAGGATCTCGTCCGGCTGGTCGATATCCACGATCTCGTCGCCGGTGGCGAGGATGGCGATCCGCGGCCGGCGGTAGATGAGCGGCGTCGCCACGGCGAGCGATGCCAGGACGCCGAGCTGGGCGGGCCCCAGCTCGGTGCCGGCCTCGAGCACCAGGGCCCCGCGGCGGATGTCCTCGCCGGCGCGACGCACGTTGGCCCCCACGTCCCGGTCCTGGAGGATGCGCACCGTCTCCACGCCGAGGTCGGTGTCCTCCTGCCGGATGACGCAGTCGGCCCCGTCCGGGAGCGGCGCGCCGGTGAAGATCCGGGCGCACTCACCGGCGCCGACGGTGCGGGTGGGGAAGTTCCCAGCGGGGATCTGCTCGATGACGCGGAGGGTGCGCGGCGCGGGCTCGGTGGCGCCGCGCACGTCCTCCCCCCGGACGGCGTAGCCGTCCATCGCGGAGTTGGGCCAGGCGGGGATATCGAGCGGGCTGGTGATGGTCTCGGCGAGGACCGCGCCGAGCGCGTCGTCGAGCGGAACCCGGAGCGGCGGCTGCCGCCGGATATGGGCGAGGATCTGGCGCGCCGCCTCGCGCGGGGCGAGGGGGGCGGTCAAAGAATCTTGGCCTTCTCCCACGCCATGTTCGCCAGCAGCTGGAGCCACATCGTGTCGCGGAAGCGGAGCACCGGGCAGGGGGCCTCGAGCCGGTCGTCGTCGGTGACCACCGCAACCCATTCGCCCGCGTTGGGGAGGGTGGCGCGGAACATGGGCGCCGGCGCCACCGCGGTACGGAAGACCTCGATCTTGGGGAGCCGGGCGGTCTCCCATCCTTCCACCAGCACCAGGTCCGCGCCCTCGAAGTGCCGCCGGGCCAGGCTGGCCGGGTCGCTCTCCTCGGGGTGCCGCGAGAACAGCGCGTGGGTCCCGGGACCCACCAGCAGGGTCCGCTCCGACTTGCCCTCGTGGAACAGGCGGTAGCTGTCGCTGCCGGGGCGATCCACCTCCACCGGCTGGCGGGCGTGCTTGATGGTCATGACCCGCCGGCCCTTGCGGATGAACTCCGCGGCGAGCGCGATCGCCAGCGTGGTCTTGCCGGCCTGCTTGTGCCCAATCACCGAGATGATCCGTGTCTCCGCCAAAGCGCCTCTGCCTCCGCGAGATCCGGTGCCGTGTTCACGTTGAAGAAGAGCAGGTCCGGGGGGCCGAACGCCGCCACCCGGTGGTGGGAGAGGATACCGACTTTCACCCGATCATGGAAGCCGACGGCGCGGAGGTCCCCCCGGTCGAGCTGGCCGGCGATGGCCTCCCCCACCCCCGGTCCGTAGGCGGCGCAGAGCGGCTCGAGCCTGCGGGGCCCGCCGCTCTCGGGGAGGAAGGCATCGTGGCCGGCCAGCCCCTCCGCCAGGGCGGCGATCAGGGCGGCGGGAACGAAGGGCATGTCCCAGGCCACCGTCACCACCGGCGCGGGGGCCTCCATCACGGCGGTGTAGATCCCCCCGAGCGCCCCTGTCCCGGGGCGGAGGTCCGGCACCACCCGGAGCCCCGGCACCCAGTGCGGGGCCTCGGGCGCGTTGGCCACGAGGATCGGAGGGGCCCCGAGCGCCGCCACGAAGGCGTCCACCAGCCGGTCGAGGATACGGCGCCCCCCCACCGGCTCGAGCCCCTTGGGCTCCCCCCCGAAGCGGGTGGCCTCCCCGCCGGCGATGATCGCGCCCCGGACCGTCACGTGACCCGCGCTCCCTTCCCCGTGGTGCTCAGTACCGCCGGCCGCGCTTCCGCTCCAGCAGCACATCCACGCTCACCATGAAGGTGAGCCGGTGGTGGCCCCGCGTGCCGACTCGTGGCTCGAGACCCTGCACTGAAGTGGGACCGCTGATCTCGGGCAGCTGGAACCAGACGTCCCGCACCTCCACCCGGGTCTGCCAGCCGGGGGCGATGTCGGCGGAGAACCCCACCCCAAAGGTGAGGTAGGGGGAGGTGAAGGTCCCGCCCTCGTCGCGATAGACGCTCGCGGCGGCGTACTCCGAGCCGCGGCGGACCAGCCCGCCCATCCCCGCGAAGCTCTCCTGCATCACCATGAAGCCTCCCGCGGCCCGCGCGAAGGGCTGCACCGCGCCACGCAGCCCCGGCCGGATGGCGATGCCGGCCGTGAGCGCCGCGCTGCTGGTCCGGACCTCCCCGTTCGAGAGGGAGCCGCACAGGTCGGCGGCGTAGTTGGTGGGGCCCTGGCTGACGTGGTAACAGTCGTCGGACGCCGTCACCCGCGCCACCAGCAGTTCCCCGGTGAAGCCGTAGTAGGAGCTCGGATAGTAGGCGCCCGCGAACGACAGCCCCAGGCCGCCGCTCAGCGAGCGGGAGATGCCGAGCGTGTCGGTGCCCGCCGCATCGAGGACCGGCTGCTGCCCCACGCTCCAGAGGGTCCCGCCCCCGCCGCTGTACAGCACGCCCACGCCGACGGTGAGCCGGGCCTCGTCATGGGCCCGCTGGGCGTCGAGGGTGGTCGCGAGGAGCGGGGGGCCAAGGGCGAGCAGCAGGAGGGCGTGGTGCATGGGACGGATCGGGGACGGCTCAGTAGCGCCGGCCGCGCTTTCGCTCCAGCACGATGTCGAACCCGACCAGGAAGCTGAGGAAGTGCTTGCCGACCAGTTCGCTCTTGGGCGTGACCCCCTGGCGGGGGGTGGGGCCGGCGACGGCGGGCAGCCGTACCCAGTTGTCCCGCACTTCCACCCGGAACTGGTAGCCCCGCCCGATCACCGCCGCGACGCCGCCCCCGAAGGAGAGGTAGGGCTGGATGCTCGCCGGGTCGGAATCCTGGTACAGCGTCAGGTCCGAGAAGACGCCGGTCGGGATGCCGGCGCTGTCCGTCTCGATTCGGCCCGTGGTCTTGAGGAAGCTCTGCTGGCTCACCACGAACCCGGCGTTGGCCCGCACGAAGGGATGGAGCGGCTGCCGGCTGCCGATCCGATAGACCAGCCCGGCGGAGATCGCCGCGGCCGAGGCGCTTCGCTCGCTGCGCCGGATGCTGCGACAGAGCTGCTGGGTCTCGGTGGAGCCCAGGGTGGACCGGATCGAGCATTCGTCCTCGGTGGCGAGCCCGAGCAGCTGGGCCTCCACCGAGAAGCCGAGGTTGTCGTTGGGGAAGTAGGTGCCGGAAAACATGACGTCGAGGCTCCGGCGGAAATTGCGGCTCAAGGAGAGGGTATCGACGACGGTCGAGCTGATCTGGAACGGCTGGCGCCCCACGCTCCAGAGGGTGCCACCGCCGGAGGTCTGGCCGAAGCCGACGGTGAACATCAGTCGGGCCTGGTCCGCCGTGGCCTGCCCGGCGAGCGCGGCCGGGGCCAGCAGGCCGCAGAGGGCACTCCGCAGGAACAATCGCCGCATCACTCGCTCACGAGCCAGGGAAGCTCCACCATGAGGCACCGGTCCATGACGACCGGGATCCCGGCCGCCTCCAGCGCGTCCCGCGTCGGGACATCATGCACCCCGACCTGCATCCACACCAGCTTGGGGCGGATCGCGAGCAGCTCCGGCAGCAGCGCGGGCACCGCGTCCGGGCGGCGAAAGATGTCCACGATCTCCACCGCTCCCTCCGCCCGGACCGCGTCCGAGAGGGAATCGAAGGACCGCTCGCCCAGCACCGTGGCGCCCCCCGGCCGGACCGGCAGGATGCGATATCCGGCCCGCTGCAGGAACGCGGCGACCCCGTGACTGGGCCGGCCCGGGTCGGGAGAGAGGCCGACGACCGCGATGGTACGCGCCGTCCGGAGGATCGGTCCCAGGCGGGCCCGGTCGTCAGTCATGGACGCTTCCGGATCGGTGGTGGTTCAGGCACTGCGCTGGCGGGGGAGGAGACGGCGCTCGCCGCATCAGGCCGCACACCCTGGCGCGACGCGCCGGCGCCTCAGCGCTCGGCGCGACACTCGCCGTCGAGGGTGGCGTCCTCGGCGACCCGGACGCGGGCCAGGCGGATCCCGGCCGGGAGCCGCGGCGCAATCCGGCCGAAGAACCAGGCCGCCAGCGCCTCACAGGTCGGTTGCTGCCCCGCGGCAAAGGGAGGGATGTCGCGATTGAGGTCTCCGCCGTCGAGCCGGCCGATCTCCTCGGCGAGGAGCCGGTCCAGCACCGCGAGGTCGAGGAGCATGCCGGTCGCCTCGTCCAGGGGGCCTTCCACGGTGACGGCGCAGCGGAAGTCGTGCGGGTGGGCGCGGGTGACGGGCCCGAAGCGGGCCAGGTTCTCCGCGGCGCTCAGCCCCGGCAGGCTGAAGTGGTGCTCGGCCCGGAAGCCGATGGTCCGGGTGAGCGCGTGGCGCATGACCTAGAAGGCGAACCCCAGCCCGACCCGCAGCTCGCGACCGCCCGACCACTCGTCCCGCTTCCCATTGGGCAGCACGGCGTTGGGGTTGTCGGGATCGGTGGAGGGTTCGGCCGCCGGTTCGATCGTATAGGAGACCGGGTAGCTCAGCTTCCAGAAGAGCTGCCGGGCCTCGAACCGCAGGTGCAGGTTGTCGCCCAGGAACACCCGGACCCCCGCCGCGGGCGAGAGGTAGAACTTGCCGCCGAAGTTGTAGCCGCTCGAGTCCGCGGGCGCGCCGGCGGGGAGGCCCCCGCCGTCCACGTACCCGACCGACATGCCGATGAACGGCGCGAGCCGGTGCCAGGTCTTCTTGCCGGTGATGTTGAGCTGCATCGCCGCCTCGAACATCGTCAGCCCCTGGTCCACCGGCCCCTTCTTCCGGGTGGCGACGCTGTCATCGGCGCTGACGACGAAGCGCTCGACGTCGGCCTTGGCCACCGTGACGGCGAAGTGCACCGGCGCGCCGATCCGGACGTCGAAGCGCAGGCCATAGGACCGCCCGTTGTGCGGGCCCACGCCGATCCGGCCGCCGTCGCCGCCGATGTCGCCCACGACGGCGGTGAGGGACTTGCCGTGGAAGATGTCACGATAGGGGGAGCTGGCGGGGGCGTGCCCGACCTGGGCGGCGAGCGGCGCGGCCAGGAGGAGGGCCAGGCCGAGGCCCGCGCCGGAAAAAGAGGAGTGCATGGGCGAAGGGTAAGCGCGCGCGGCGGGAGGCGCCATGTGGGGCGGGGCCGCTCAGCCCTGCCGCAGGTCGCGACCGGTCATCTCCGCCGGCGGCTCGATCCCGAGCAGCCGCAGGACCGTGGGGCCGACGTCGCAGAGCGCACCCCCGGCGCGCAGCGCGCCGGCGCCACCCCGCACCGCGACCAGCGGGACCGGGTTGGTGGTGTGGGCGGTGTGGGCGCCGCCGGTCTCGGGATCGATCATCAGCTCGCAGTTGCCATGGTCCGCGGTCACCAGCAGGGTGGCGTTGGCCCGCTCCGCGGCGGCGAGGATCCGGCCCAGGCAGGCGTCCACCGTCTCCACCGCCTGCAGCACCGCCGGGAGCACGCCCGTGTGGCCCACCATGTCCGCGTTGGCAAAGTTGCAGAGCATGAAATCGTGGCTCTTCCGGTCCAGCGCACCCACCAGCTGGTCGGTGATGCCGGCGGCGCTCATCTCGGGGGCCAGGTCGTAGGTCGCGACCTTCTGGGACGGGACCAGGGCCCGTTCCTCTCCCTTGTAGGGCGGCTCGTAGCCGCCGTTGAAGAAATAGGTGACGTGCGGGTACTTCTCGGTCTCCGCGGTGCGCAGCTGGGTGCGGCCATGGTCGGCGAGGACCTCGGCGACGATCCGGGCCATGCTGAACGGGGGAAAGGCCTGGGGCACCGGGAAGGTGCGGTCGTACTGGGTCATGGTGACCATCGAGAGCCGCGGCCGGTCCCGCACGTCGAAGCCGTCGAACCCCTCGATCATCAGCGCCCGGACGATCTGCCGCATGCGGTCGCTGCGGTAGTTGAAGCAGAAGATGCCGTCCCCGTCCCGAAGGGTGGCGACGGGCGCGCCCCCCTCGGTGAGGACGATCGGCTTCACGAACTCGTCGGTTTCCCCCCGGGCCAGGGCGGCCTGCACCGCCGCGACGGGATCGGTGGCGGCCAGGCCGATGCCGCGCACCATCGCGTCGTAGGCCAGCCGGGTCCGCTCCCAGCGGCGGTCGCGATCCATGCCGAAGTACCGGCCCACGAGCGACGCGATCCGGGCCCGGCCCGGCGCGATGCGGGCGATGTCCGCCTGCAGCTGGCCCACCACCTGCGCGCCGATGGTCGGGAGGGTATCGCGGCCATCGAGGAAGCCGTGCACCGCGATGCGGGGAACCTCCAGCCGTACGCCCAGCTCGAGACAGGCCAGGAGATGCTGGTCGATCGCGTGCACCCCGCCCGGGCCCAGCAGGCCCACCAGGTGCAGCGTGCCGCCACTCCGGCGCAGCGTCGCGCAGAGCGCGGTGAGGGGCTCGAGCTGGTAGAAGGCGCCGGCGCGGATGCTCTGCGAGATGCGGACGAGGTCCTGCGGCACCACCCGGCCGGCGCCGAGGTTCAGGTGCCCGACCTCGGAGTTCCCCATCTGGCCCTCGGGGAGACCCACCGCGAGTCCGCTCGCCTGCAGCAGCGTGCGCGGCTGGCTGGCCCAGAGTCCGTGCCAGACGGGCGTGTGCCCGAGTTCGATCGCGTTGCCCTCGCGGGCCTCGCGATACCCCCAGCCGTCCAGAACGATCAGCGCCACCGGGCCCGACTGGGCGCGCGTGTTTGACATGACTCTCCGGCGTCTCTACAATCGAAGGCGTGCAAGCCGCGCAAGAATCTAGCCCGCGCCGTTGGGTCCTACCAGCCTTGCTGCTGGCCCTCCTGGTGCACCACGTCGTGCCCGCCGCCGGTCAGGCCCCGCTCACGCTCACCCAGGAAGCCCGCTTCGCCAAGGCGCCCCGGGGCGCGGCGCTTGGCACCCTCCTGCCCGGGGCCGAAGTGCGGCCCGGCAAGAGTTCGGGCGGCCAGGTGGAAGTGGCGTTCGAGGGCTGGGTCCCCACGAGCGCGCTCGGCCCGTTTTCCCGCGACGGTTTCGATGCCGTGGTCAAGCGGAATGGCACGCAGCTCCGGCAGATCCCGGACGGCAGCGTGACGGCCCGGCTCTCGGCCAACGTCGGCTTCCTCAAGGGCGAGGTGCGGGGCAGCTGGACCCGGGTGAAACGCAGCGCCTGGATCGACCAGAAAGCGCTGCCCGCCGCCCCGGCGCCCACGCCGAGCGGCCCGGACCAGGTGGTCGTGACCCGGAAGTCCCCGCTCGCCGTGTCGAGCGGCGGGCCCCCGGCGGGGAGCGTGGACTCCGGGGTGACGGGGCGGGCAGTGGCCCGGTCCGGCGGCTGGACCCGGGTGCAGCTCGAGCTGTGGGTGCCGGACAGCGCGGTGCGCGGCACGGACGACCGGGTGCTGCGCGGCGTGAGCCAGGCCGAAGTCCGGGCCAACCCGTCACGGTACATCGGGCAGGTGATCGAGTGGCGGCTGCAGTTCGTCGCCATCCAGAAGGCCGATGAACTGCGACCGGAGATACCCCTCGGGCAGACCTACCTGCTGACCCGCGGCCCGCTGCCGGAACCTGGATTCGTGTACGTCGTAGTGCCGGCCAGCGCGGTGGTCCGGTTCGAGGGCTTTCCCGCGCTCAAGGAATTCACGGTTCGGGGGACGATCCGGTCCACCACGACCAAGTATCTGCCCACGCCGGTGCTGGAGCTGGTCGAAGTGGTCCAGGCGCCGGCGCCATGAGGCGGAAGGGCGGGAGGGCATCATGAATGACCTGCTGCGGCAACGGCTGCTCCGGAAGCTCGAGACCCTGCCGGATGAACGGGCCTACCAGATTCTCGACTACATCGAGTTCCTGGAGAGCAAGTACGCCCAGCGCTCGGCCCCGGGCGGGATCCTCGCGAAGATCAGCGAGACGGTCGAGGACACGATGCGGGCGGCGCGGCTCCCGGTGCAGGCCATCAGCGGCACCGCCACCGTGATGGACAGCGCGGGCCGCATCATGAAGGGACTGGCCGCCGCGGGCCAGGCCGTCGTGGATGAAGCCGTGAAGGTGGCTGGCAGCGGCACACCCAGGCCGGAGACCCCGGCCCCTCCCACTCCCCCCACGACACCCGGATGACGAACCCAACCGCACCCGCCAGCCCCGCCTCCTCCTCATTCATCACCGGCATCGGTCCCGTCGCCGCCATCAGTCTGGTGGTGGGAACCATGATCGGGTCCGGCATTTTCATCGTCTCGGCGGACATCGGGCGGCAGCTGGGTGACTGGGGGCCGGGCGCGCTCCTCGTCGTGTGGCTGATCACCGGCGTCATGACGGTCATGGGCGCGCTGGCCTACGCCGAACTGGCCGCGATGATGCCCGCGGCGGGGGGGCAGTACGTCTTCCTGCGGGACGGACTCTCGCCGCTGGTCGGGTTCCTGTTCGGCTGGACGCTCTTCACCGTGATCCAGACCGGCACCATCGCCGCCGTGGCGGTGGCCTTCGGCAAGTTCCTCGGCGTGCTCCTCCCGGGGGTGACGCCGGACATCTTTCTCTCGCTCGGTCACCTCTCCATGCCGGGGGGGACCATTGAGCTGGGGCTGTCCTGGCAGCGACTGGTGGCGTTCGGGGTGGTGCTGGTCCTGACGGTGGTGAACGCCTACGGCGTGGCGCTGGGCGCGCGGGTGCAGACGGTCTTCGCGATCGCGAAGGTGGCGGCGTTCGCGGTGCTCATCTTCT
Source organism: uncultured Gemmatimonadaceae bacterium (assembly GCA_964585655.1). Lineage (GTDB taxonomy): Bacteria > Gemmatimonadota > Gemmatimonadetes > Gemmatimonadales > GWC2-71-9 > JADJOM01. The sequence goes on from CAZPER010000023.1 coordinate 35,765, forward strand.
GCGGGCTGGTCCTGATGCGCGGCTCGGAGGCCTGGCAGGGCAACACGGCGGCCTTCTGGGGGACTGGGGAATGGTCGCTGGCGCTGGTGCCCCTCTTCGGCGCGGCGATGGTGGGCTCGCTGTTCTCGGCGGATGCCTGGAACAACGTCACCTTCGCGGCGGCCGAGGTGCGGGACCCGAAGCGCAACCTGCCGCTCGCGCTCGGCGTCGGCACCGCGCTGGTGTCGGTGATCTACCTGCTGGCCAATGTCGCGTACCTGCACCTGCTTCCCTTCGCCGGCGACCCGGACGGGGTCGGCGCGGCGGCGCGCGGCATCCAGTACGCGGTGGAGGACCGGGTGGGGACGGCCGCGGCGGAGGTGTTCTTCGGGCCGGCCGGCGCGGCGCTGATGGCGGTGGCGATCATGCTCTCCACCTTCGGGTGCGTGAACGGACTGACCCTGGCGGGGCCGCGGGTCTACTACGCCATGGCGCGGGACGGGCTGTTCTTCGCCCGGGCGGGGGTGCTGCATCCCGGCCGCAAGACGCCGGTCTTCGGGCTGGGCGCCCAGGCCCTCTGGGCCATGGTGCTCTGCCTGAGCGGGAGCTACGGCAACCTGCTCGACTACGTGATCTTCGCCTCGCTGCTGTTCTACTTCTTCACCGTGCTGGCGCTGTTCCGGCTGCGCCGCACCCAGCCCGACCTGCCGCGTCCGGTGAAGGCCTTCGGCTACCCGGTGCTGCCCGGCGTCTATCTGGTGGCGGTGCTGGCGCTCATGGTGATCCTGCTGTTCAAGAAGCCGCTCTACACCTGGCCCGGGCTGATCGTGGTGGCGCTCGGGGTGCCGGTGTACCTGCTGTGGCGCCGGGGGGCGCGGGACTGAGTCCTCACCTTGCGCCCCCTCGGTTCGGCGCCGTAACTTCAAGGATGGAACACCCGAACAGCTCCCGAGGCCGCCGCGCATGAGCCCGATCCGTCCCGGACTGGCGCTCACCTTCGACGACGTCCTGCTCGTCCCGCGCCACTCCACGGTCCATCCCCGTCAGGTTTCCGTCCAGAGCCGCCTGACCCGCCTCATCCCCCTCAACATCCCGCTGGTGTCCGCCGCGATGGACACCGTGACCGAGGCGGAGATGGCGATCGCGATGGCCCGGGCCGGCGGCATCGGCGTGCTGCACAAGAACATGTCGGTGGAGAAGCAGGCGGCCGAGGTGGACCGGGTAAAGCGCAGCGAGAGCGGGATGATCATGAATCCGATCACCCTGGCCCCGGACCGGCCGCTGCGCGAGGCGGCGGTGCTGATGGCGCGGTTCAAGATCTCCGGCGTTCCGATTGTGGACGGCGAGGGCCGGCTGGTCGGGATCATCACCAACCGGGACCTGCAGTTCGAGCGAAACCTGGACCAGCCGATTCGCGAAGTCATGACCAAGGAACGGCTGGTGACGGCGCCGGTCGGCACCAACCTCGACGAGGCCGAGCGGATCCTGGCCCGGCATCGGATCGAGAAGCTGCCGGTGGTGGACGGCGAGGGCCGGCTCAAGGGGCTGATCACGGTCAAGGACATCTTCAAGCGGAAGCACCACCCCGACGCCAACAAGGACACGCACGGCCGGCTGCGGGTGGCGGCCGCCGTGGGGGGCACGCCGGAAGCGAAGCTGCGGGCCCGGGCCCTGGTGGATGCCGGGGTGGACGCGCTGGTGGTGGATTCGGCGCACGGCCACAGCGATGGGGTGCTCAACACCGTCGCGCTGCTCCGCGAGGCGTTCCCCGACGTGCAGCTGATCGCCGGCAACGTGGCCACCGAGGCGGGGGCGCGGGAGCTGGTGCGGCGCGGGGTGGATGCGGTCAAGGTGGGCGTGGGACCCGGCAGCATCTGCACCACCCGCGTGGTCACCGGCGTCGGGGTGCCGCAGGTCACCGCGGTGATGGACGCGGTGCGCGGCGCGGGGGACGTCCCGGTCATTGCGGATGGCGGCATCAAGTACTCGGGCGACGTGGTCAAGGCCCTCGCGGCCGGCGCCAGCTCGGTGATGATGGGCTCGATGCTGGCCGGCACCGACGAGAGCCCCGGGGAATCCATCCTGGCCGAGGGGCGGCGGTTCAAGTCCATCCGCGGCATGGGCAGCCTGGCCGCAATGCAGGAAGGCTCCGCCGACCGGTACTTCCAGGAGGGGGAGCTCTCCAGCTCCAAGATGGTGCCGGAAGGGATCGAGGGACGCGTCCCCTACAAGGGTCCCGCCGGGGACGTGCTGTTCCAGATGGTCGGCGGGCTCCGGAGCGGCATGGGCTACTGTGGCGTGGCCACGGTGGACCAGCTCCGCCAGGAGGTGGAGCTGGTGCAGATCACCAGCGCCGGCCTCCGGGAGTCGCACCCGCACGACGTGACGATCACGCGCGAAGCACCGAACTACAACGTCTGACCCCCACCCCCGGACGCCGGCAGTCCCCAGGCGTCGGGGGAGCATGATGTCCTCCACGGCGAGGCAGGCATGAGTCTCTGGGCCACCAAGTCCATCACCGAGTTGCGCGCCGAGGCCGACTCGGCCGGCGAGGGGGGGCTGCAGCGCACCCTCGGACGCGGCGGGCTCACGGCGATCGGCATCGGCGGCATCATCGGCGCCGGGATCTTCGTGCTCACCGGGCAGGCGGCGGCGCTCCACGCCGGCCCCGCGGTGCCGATCTCGATGATCCTCGTGGGCATCGCCTGCGCCTTCGCCGGACTGTGCTACGCCGAGATGGCGAGCGCGGTGCCGGTGGCCGGGAGCGCCTACACCTACTCCTACGCCACCATGGGGGAACTGGTGGCCTGGATCATCGGCTGGGACCTGGTGCTGGAGTACGCCGCGGGCGCCTCCACCGTCGCGGTCGGCTGGTCGGGGCACCTGGTGTCGCTGCTGGGGCACTTCGGCATCGTGCTCCCGGCGCAGCTCACCAACTCGCCCACGGCCTGGTGCACCGCCGCCAACGTGAGCGCCGGGGTCGCCGGCTGTGTGCGGCACGGGCTCAACTTCACCGGGGCGCTGGTCAACCTCCCCGCGGTCCTGATCGTCGCCCTGGTCTCCACCATCCTGGTGATCGGCATCAAGGAGTCCTCCCGGGTCAATAACATCATCGTGATCATCAAGGTCGCGATCGTGCTGCTGGTGGCGGCGACGGGGCTCTTCTACATCACCCCCGAGAACTGGACCCCGTTCATCGCCCCCAACACCGGGGAATGGGGCACCTATGGCTGGTCGGGGGTGCTGCGGGGCGCCGGGCTGGTCTTCTTCGCCTATATCGGGTTCGACGCGGTGAGCACCGCGGCGCAGGAAGCCAAGGATCCGCAACGGGACATGCCGTGGGGGATTCTCGGCTCCCTGGCGATCTGCACCGTGCTGTACGTGGTCGTCTCGGCGGTGCTGACGGGGATGGTGCCGTACGTCGAGCTCAACAACGCGGCGCCCACGTCCTATGCGCTGGAGAAGGTGGGTGCCCCGTTCGCGATCCGCCTGCTGGTGGACGTGGGGGCGGTGCTCGGGCTCGCGTCGGTGGTGCTGGTCATGCTGCTGGGGCAATCCCGGGTCTTCTATTCCATGTCACGGGACGGCTTGCTCGGGGCCTGGGCCGGCAAGGTGCACCCGAAGTTCCGCACCCCCTATCTCTCGTCGATCTATACCGGGGTGGCGGTGGCCATCGCGGCCGGCGCGCTGCCACTGCAGCTGCTGGGGCAGCTGGTGAATATCGGGACGCTCCTCGCCTTCGTGCTGGTGTGCGCTGGCGTCTGGATCCTGCGGCACAAGCGCCCCGACCTTGAGCGGCCGTTCCGGACGCCCCTGATGCCCTTCGTGCCGATCATGGGCATCCTGTGCTGCTTCGGCCTGATGCTGACCCTTCCGGCGGACACCTGGCTCCGGCTGGCGGTCTGGCTGGCGATCGGGCTGGCCATTTATTTCCTGTACGGGCGTCGTCACAGCAAGCTGCAGGGAGCCCGCGGCGCGGGGGCGTGACCGCCCCCGTCCGCCGCTCCCGACGACGCTGCCTGCGCCGGCCCGTTCCCGGCCGCGCGCGAATTCCCCTCACCAGGACTCCACCCTCATGAGTCTCTTCCGCACCAAGTCCCTTGCTGAGCTGATGCCCGAGGAGGGTGATGGCGGCCTCCGGCGGGCGCTGACCGCCACCAACCTGGTCCTGCTCGGGATCGGCGCGATCATTGGCGCCGGCATCTTCGTGCTCACCGGCACCGCGGCCGCCAATTACGCCGGCCCGGGCATCGTGCTGTCGTTCGTGCTGGCCGGCGCGGGCTGCCTCTTCGCCGGCCTGTGCTACGCCGAGTTCGCGTCCATGATCCCGGTGGCCGGGAGCGCCTACACCTACGGCTACGCCACCCTGGGCGAGTTCGTCGCCTGGATCATCGGCTGGGACCTGATCCTCGAGTACCTGTTCGCCGCGTCCACCGTCGCGGTGGGGTGGTCGGGCTACTTCACGGCGTTCATGACCGAGCTGGGCATCACCCTGCCGCCGCAGTACACCGGGGCGCCGTTCGGGGTGGAGGGGACCCACACCCTGGTGCCGTCACAGATCTGCGTGGATCCCGCCACCGGCGGGCTGGCGATCGACGCGGTGAGCCGGACCCCGGTCGCGATCGCCGACTGCGTGGCGAAGAACTTCTCGATCATCCACGGCATCGTGAACGTGCCGGCGATGGTCCTGATCCTCCTGCTCACCGCGCTGCTGGTGGTGGGGATCCGGGAGTCGGCCAAGTTCAACAACATCATCGTGTACGTGAAGGTGGCGATCGTCCTGCTGGTCATCGGCTTCGGCTTCCAGTACGTCGACACCGCCAACTGGACCCCGTTCATTCCGGAGAACACCGGCGAGTTCGGCAAGTACGGCTGGAGCGGTGTGCTCCGCGGCGCGGGGGTCATCTTCTTCGCCTATATCGGCTTCGACGCGGTCTCCACGGCGGCGCAGGAGGCCAAGAACCCGCAGCGGGACCTGCCCATCGGCATCCTGGGCTCGCTCGCCGTCTGCACGGTGCTCTACATCCTGATGGCGCTGGTAATGACGGGCATCGCGCACTACACCGAACTCAACGTCCCGCACCCGGTGTTCGTGGCCATCGAGAAGGCCGGTCCGAGCCTCAAGTGGCTGGGCTACCTGATCAACATCGGCGCCATCTCGGGCCTGGCCTCGGTGGTGCTGGTGATGCTCATGGGCCAGCCGCGGATCTTCTACTCGATGTCCCGGGACGGCCTGCTGCCGGCGGTCTTTGGCAAGGTGCACCCCACCTTCAAGACCCCGTACGTCTCCACCATCATCACCGGCCTCGTGGCGGCGGTGATCGCCGGGATCTTCCCGATCGGCCTGCTGGGCGAGCTGGTCTCGATCGGCACCCTGCTGGCGTTCGTGATCGTCTGCGGCGGCATCATCGTGCTCCGGCGGGTCCAGCCGGACCTGCACCGGCCCTTCAAGACACCGCTCGTGCCGCTGGTGCCGATCCTCGGCATCCTGATCTGCGGCTACATGATGTACGGGCTCCCGGTGGATACCTGGCTCCGGCTGGGGATCTGGATGGCGCTGGGCCTGGCCATCTACTTCCTCTACGGCCGCAGTCATTCCAAGCTGAACACCCGGTAGGGAGTCGCCTGCACGGGACACGGGGGGCCAAGGCATGCCTTGGCCCCCCAACCCTTGGCCCTCCGGGGCCCCCGCCTTACCTTCCCGCCCCATGTCGCTGTCCTTGTCGCCCGATCGCATCCAGCAGGCCCGGGAATTCGCCGCCGCGCTTACCCCGGGCCTGCGCATCTGCATTACCACCCACGTCAATCCCGACGGCGACGGGCTCGGCAGCGAGGCGGGGCTGGCGCACCTGCTCAAGGCCCAGGGCATCCACGCGGTGGTCACCAATCCCTCCCCGACGCCGGAGCGCTATCACTTCCTGTTCGGCGGGCTCCCGGGCGTGGACCGGAGCCACGAGGCGGTGAAGGAACTGCGCAAGGCGGACCTGATCCTGGTGCTCGACATCTCGGACGTGGGCCGGCTCGGGATGCTGAGCCAGACGGTCCAGGACCGGGGGGTGCCGGTCGCCTGCGTGGACCACCATGCCAGCGCCGGCCACCTGCCAGACGGACCGCGCTACGTGGACCCGGACGCCTCCGCCACCGGGGAACTGATCTTCCAGCTGGCGCTGGCCAACGGCTGGCCGCTCACGCCGGTCGCGGCGCGGGCGCTGTACGTCGCCATCCTCACGGATACCGGAGCGTTCCGCTTCAGCAACACCCGGCCCTCGGTGCTCCGCACCGCGGCCGCGCTGCTCGAGACCGGGCTCGACCCGGAGCAGATCTACCTGGATGTCTACGCCAACGCCCCCGAGGGCCGGGCCCGGCTGCTGGCGGAGACGCTGCAGACGATGGTCGTGGAGCCGGAGGCGGGGCTGGCCTGGGTCACGGTGCCGCCGGGCGCCCTCGAGCGGCTGGGGGCCACCGCGGATGACCTGGATGGCATCGTGGAGGTGCCGCGGACCATCGCCGGGGTGCGGATGGCGCTGCTCTTCCGGGAGATCGCGGCCGGCCGGGTCAAGGTCTCGCTCCGCTCCGTGGGCGATGTGGACGTCAATGCCTTCGCCAAGCCGTTCGGCGGCGGCGGGCACACCAAGGCCTCCGGTCTCTCCATGGAGGGATCCCTGGCCGAGGTGCAGTCCCGGGTGCTCGGGGCCGCGCGTGAGTACCTTTCGGGGAACGGCAGCCGCTGACCGGGCCGCCCGAACCAGGAACGCAGACGCACCAGATGACCACGCCAACTTCGGGTCCGGACCTCCTCGAGCGGATCGAACAGACCCTCGACACCCTCAGGCCCTATATCAGTTCGCATCGCGGGACCGTCGAGGTCGTGGACTTCGACGAGGTGCAGGGGCTGCTGCTGCTCCGGCTCGGCGGAACCTGCCACGGCTGCTCCGCCTCCACCATCACCCTCAAGCAGGGCATCGAGACCCGGCTCCGGCAGCTGGTGCCGGAAGTCCGCCAGGTCGAGGCCATTTAGCATGACCGATTCGCTGTCCGCCCGCGTCGCCGCCGCCCTGGCGCGGGTCCGGAACCCCCGGCTGGAAAACGACCTCTTCTCCGCCGGGATGATCCGCGACCTCGCGGTCACCGATGATGGCAAGGTCGCCTTCACCTTCCTGCTCTCCCGCAACGACCCCGCGACGCTGGTGCGCGAGGCGCGCGCCGCGGTCCGCGCGGTCGAAGGGGTGAACCCGCAGGAGTTGCGCATCAGCGTGGTGGACCCGGGAGGGCCGGCCGCCTCCACCCACGCTCCCCCGGGAGCGCCGGCGGGCCCCGGCCCCGGTGGCGCCCCGCCGCCGGCTCCGGCCGCCGACTATCCCAACCTGGGTCGCATCATCGCGGTGTCATCCGGCAAGGGCGGGGTCGGGAAGTCCACGGTCTCCGCCAACCTTGCGGTCGCACTGGCCCGGAAGGGCCTCCGGGTCGGGCTGATGGACGGCGACGTGTACGGCCCCAACATTCCGCGGATGTTCGGCGTGTTCGAGAAGCCGCCGGTGGTGCAGGGGAAGATCCAGCCGCTGCAGGCGTACGGTGTCAAGCTGATGTCACTGGGCTTCCTGGTGGATCGGGACGCCCCCGCCATCTGGCGTGGGCCGATCATCATGAAGATCGTGCAGCAGTTCCTGCGGGATGTGGAGTGGGGGGAGCTGGACTACTTCATCGTGGACCTGCCCCCCGGCACCGGCGACGCGCAGCTCTCGCTGGCGCAGTCGTGCCAGGTGTCGCAGGCGGTGATCGTCACCACGCCGCAGGAAGTGGCGGTGGGGGACGCGCTCCGCGGCGCCAAGATGTTCGAGAAGGTGAGCGTGCCGGTGGCGGGAATCGTGGAGAACATGGCTCCCTACACCGATCCCGCCACCGGGGTGCGGCTGGCCATGTTCGGCGAGGGCGGTGGGCAGCGTTTGGCGGAGGAACTGAAGGTGCCGCTGCTCGGCAGCGTGCCGCTGCAGCCCGGCATTGCGGACCTCGCCGACCGCGGCAAGCCCATCGTGGCGGCAGAGCCCGAGTCCGCCGCGGCCCGGGTGCTGACCGCCATCGCCGAGCGGTTGGTTGAGGTGGCCGGCGGCCGCTCGGTGGCGCTCCCGATCCTGCGCGGCTAGCCCAGCTCCCGAAGCGCGGCCAGCCGCGCGTCCACGTCGAGTCCCACGCGACGCACCACCTCCAGTGCGCCGGTGAGTCCTTCCGGCGTGGCGGTGCCGGCGCGGAGCCGGAGCAGGTCGAGCCGCAGGGTATCGAGCGCTGCCAGGGTCTTCCCCAGCTCGTCCGCCACCAGCCGCCGTTCCCGTTCCAGTTCCTGCCGCACCGACTCCCGCGCCGGAATCCCCGGCCCCCCGACCGACGCCATCATGGATCCCAGGTCCGCCTCCCGGGTGCGCAGCAGGACCGCGCGCTCCGTCAGGCGGCCGATCACGCTGCCGACCTCACCCAGCCGCGCCCGATCATGCTCGGGCAGCGCCGCGAAGAGGGCCGCCGCCTGGTCGCCAAGCAGCATCTCGGTGGGGCGTTCGTCGGGGAGCGCGGGCGCAAGCCGGTGGCGTCCGCCGCGGCCGAAGAACCGGAAGAACCATTCGGCCTTGCGCGCCATGACCCGGCGGAGCAGCCCGGGCTTGCCGTCGCGGGGCGCCTCGAGCCGCGCGCCGAACCAGCGGCCCAGCGCCACCGGGGTCACCATCGCGACCAGCTCCACCAGGATCGCCAGGGGCCCCTCGATGGTGGACATCAGCGCCTCGCGGGGGCCAAGCCAGAGCGCGAGCATCGCGGCCACGCCACCCAGATAAAGAAGCGTACTGCGCGTCCGGGAGGGAGGCGCCGGCTGCTCCGCTGCCTCGGCCTGCACCTCGGCATGGAACGCCTCCCGGATGTCGCGCGCCGTCCAGCCCTGGCGGGCGGCCTCGCGCAGCATCTGGGTGATGGAGAGCCCCTTGAGCGCCGTCAGGCTGAGCAGCACCAGCGCGATCCCGATGGTATAGATCTGGCCGAAGCCCAGGAAGTCGCGGGAGGCGGTGATCATCTGGGCGATGAGCGCCACGCCGGCCAGCGTCCCGTAGCCCGCCATGTCCACGCTGAACGAGGCGGTCTCCCGCACCAGGCGCGCCAGGAGGGGCGGCGTGGGCTGGGCCAGCGAGCCGCCGGCGGCGAGGGCGCCGGCCAGGTCCTCGCCAGAGGCGAAGCGTTCCGCGGGGTCTTTCGCCAGGCAGCGGTCCACCGCGGTGGCCAGCGGGCGGGGAAGCCCCGGCACCAGGCTCGCGACCGGTGGCGCCGGCATGGTCAGGTGCTGGGCGAGGAAGGCGGCGGCGCTCTCTCCCTCAAAGGGGAGCCGGCCGGTGAGGGCGTAGAAGGCGGTGACGCCGAGGGAGTACAGGTCACTCCGGCCGTCCGCGGGTTCGCCGGCGGCCTGCTCCGGGCTCGCGTACTGCGCGGTGCCGAACCGCTCACCCGGCGGCGTGATCGGCTCCTGCGTCAGCACCCGCGCGATGCCGAAATCCATGACCAGGGCACGGCCGGTGCCCCGCTCGATCAGGATATTGGCCGGCTTGATGTCCCGGTGGACGATGCCCTGCTGGTGCGCGTACGCCAGGGCCCAGGCCACCTCCTGCACCATCCGCGCGACGGCGGCGGGGCCCTCGGGGCCGTTGGCCTTCACCCGGTCCGCGAGGGTCTCGCCTGGGATGTACCCCATGACGAAGCAGGCGCAGTCCCCATGCTCCTCGACGGCGTGGATCGGGACGATGTTGGGGTGCGCCAGCCGGGCGGCGGTGCGGGCCTCCTGCAGGAAGCGGAGGCGGAGTTCGGGGATGCCGGCAAGGTGGGAGGGCAGCAGCTTGATCGCCACCGGACGCTCCAGCGCCAGGTCGCGGCCGAGGAAGACGATCCCCATCCCCCCGCGCCCGATCTCCCGCTCGATGAGGTAGCGGCCGGCCAGCGCGGACTGCAGGCTGCCCAGTTCAGGGGACATCGTCGCTCCGTGGGGCGGCCTCGCGCCGGGACTGGCGCGGGCTACCTTAGGGACATGGCGATCATCACGCTGCTGACCGACTACGGGACGACCGACTCCTACGTAGGCGAGATCAAGGGGGTTTTGCTGACCCTCTGCCCGGGGGCCACCCTGGTGGACCTGACCCACGAGATCCCCCCGGGGGACCTGCTCTCCGCCGCCTACGTGCTCAACCGCAGCTGGCACCGGTTCCCGGCGGGGACCGTGCACCTGGCGGTGGTGGACCCGGGAGTCGGCACCAGCCGGGCCGCCCTCGCCTTCCGGACCAGGGAGCACAGCTTCGTGGGGCCTGACAACGGGCTCTGGAGCGGGGTCATGCACGGCGCCCCCGTGGAGGCAGTGACCCTCGCGCCCCCGCCCCAGGCGGCGCCCACCTTCCATGGCCGGGACATCTTCGCGCCCGCGGCCGCCCGCCTGGCCCGCGGGGAGCCGCTCTCCGGCCTGGGCGAGCGGTTCCTGGGCCTGCCGCGCCGGCTGAGCGCGGCCGTCCCTCACTATGAAGGTAAGGTCGTCGTGGGGGAAGTGATCTACGTGGATCGCTACGGCAACCTCGTCACCAGCCTGACACCGGAGTTTGTCCCCGACTACGCGGTGCTGGAGGCGGAATCGCTGGTCATCGGCCCGCTCCGCACCACCTTCGGCGACGTGCCTACCGGCGGCCTGCTCGCCTACATCGGGTCCGGGGGACAGGTGGAGATCGCGGTCCGGGACGGTTCCGCGGCGCGGCGGCTTGGCCTGGGCGTGGGCGGGCGGGTGCGGGCGCGGCTGGGGTAGGCCGGCGGCGCCTGAGGCGCCGCTGGCCGGTCAGAGCGGAGGTGGGGTGCGGCCGTCCCGGGGAGGCCGCTTGACGGCGGTGACGCCGAACTGGGGCGTGGCCCAGAGATACTCGTCTGTCAGCGATTCGGCGGAGATGAAGCGCCCCGCGAAATGCTCGCGGAGCCCCCCGCGCGAGAGCAGCGCCGCCCCGAAGCCCACGGTGCCCAGCAGCCAGGTGACCAGCGCCGCGGTGGCGAAGATCACGGTGCCGGCCACCGGCACCCAGTCGAAGGCCACCCAGGCCAGCCAGAGCGCCATCACGCCGGCGAGGCCCATCGTCACGTAACGATAGCTGTTGGCGGAGACCGCCCGGCCCAGCGCCAGCTGCCGCCGGGTGAGCTTCTCCCCCATGGCGTGCGCGATCGCCAGGAATCCGCCCAGCACGGCCACCACCAGCAGCAGCGCGAACACCACCACCGCGAACGGCACCAGCAGCACCCCCGCGACGGTCAGGATCAGTCCCACCACCAGCATGCCGAAGGTCGGCAGCAGCAGCACCTGTCCCAGCACCCCCACGAGGAGGGAACGGCTGAAGGAGTGAATCACGGTGTCGCTCACGACCTCGAGCGGCGGGCGCCCGAACAGCACCAGCCCGGTGCCGACCAGCATCAGGGTGAGAAACACCCCCGCGACCCCGGCCCCATTCCGCGCGGCCCGCATCCAGCCGGAGGGTGGCGGCACGGCGGCTGGACGGCTCGGCGGCTCGCGCGGAGCATCGAGGGTGCGGATCTGGCCCAGGATATCGCCACCGAGGTCGCGGACCTCGCCGGCCACGGCGAGCACGTCTCCGGTGATGACCGCGCCCGGATGAACCAGGACGTTCCCTTCAACGCTCGCCAGGTTGCCTTCCACCCGGCCGAAGATTTCGGCGTCGCCGCGCACCACCAGCAGGTGCCCGGCGTAGCGCTCCGCCGAGCCGATGCTGAAGTGGCCGAGGTGGGCCTGGCCCCCGGGGATCGTGATCCGGAGCGCATCACCGCGGAGGCTGGCCGCTGACCGCAGCAGCGGCGCGAGATGCGCCGGATTGCTGAGGTCGGAAAGATCGATGGTCAGTCCGCCCGGCTGCGCCGGCGCCACCGTCTGGGGCGGCGGGGTGAGGGCCGGCGGCGCGCTCAGGCCGTCCACCTGCTCTCGCAGCAGCTGGGCGAAGGCGGCTTCCTCGCGGGAGAGTCCCGCCGGTTCCCAGTTCCGGAAGCGCTGCAGGATGGCGGCGGAGTTGCTGCGGGATGCCTCCAGCATCAGGGACAGCCAGGCCGCTTCCAGCGCGCCCCCGACCGGGACCCGCCCCACGCTCCGGCCATCCACCCGGAGGTCGCCGTTCTCCAGCGCGAGCACCAGCCGGGCGCCATCGTCGTAGGTGAACGTGATGCTGGCGGCGCCGGTGGCCAGGGACACGGCATGATCCCGCACCACCCGGCTCTGGTCGGTGCTGAGGAACTGGCTGATGAATTCGATGCGGGACTTCCAGGAGGGGCCGTTCTCTGCGGGGCTGGCGGCGACCGGACCAGGAAGCAGCGCCAGCGCGGCGGCGGCGATCGCGGGGAGCTTAGGACAGCGCACGGACCGGTCCGGGCGCGGGAAGCGCGAGCAGCCGCCGCAGGGCGAGCACACCCGCTCCGTAGAGTGCCACGGCCAGGCCACCCACCGCGACGATCCGCCCGGGGGTGAGCCCGGCGCGAGCGCTCTGGTACCAGGACTGCTGTTCCAGCAGCAGGCTCGCGGTTCCCACCCCCTGCCAGAAGAGGGCCTGGGCGTGGGTCATCACCCAGGTACCGGCGCCGCTGATCGTGTCCTGGTTGCCGGAAGCCCACGCCACGCTGGCCGCGATGGACCCGCCGAGCAGCCCGCCGATTCCCGCCGCCATCCCCACGGTGAGCGGATTGCGGGAGACGCCACGCCGCCACCGCTGCCACGATCCGACCAGCGACAGGCCGGGGAGATCCACCTCGTCCAGGACCCGCTCGGCGAATCCGGGCCGGGGATCGAAGAGCGGGAGTGCTTCGAGCCGCATGACCAGCACCCGCTCGGCGTCGGCGAGGGCCTGGCAGTCGGGGCACTCCCGCAGGTGCGCCTCACGGGGCGCCGGTAGAGTCCCCAGCACCCAGAGGTCGAGGTCCTCGCCGGTAAAATGCTCCTCGGCGCGCCGGGCGGCCGCCCCCGCCAGCCCCACCCGCGCCATGACCAGATCGGCGAACCGGCCGCCTGGGGCGAGGCGAGGCAGGGCGCGGAGCTGGGCCACAACCTCGCGGGTTTCCTCCGCGGCGGTGCGGCACTGCTCGCACGTTTCCAGGTGGGACGTCCGATTTCCGGGGAGACGCCCGTCCAGGTAGAGATCGAGCTCTTCGGGGCCGAGGTGAAAGGCTTCTGCCATCATACGGCGGTCTGTACGGCCTCGCGGAAAGGGGGGTTTCAGTCGCGCAGGTGCGCGAGCATGTCCCGCAGTTCATGCCGGGCACGGTGGATATACGTCTTGACCGTGCCCAGGGGCAGGTCCAGCAGCTGGGCGATCTCTTCGTAAGCGAGTCCCTCGACATGCCGCAGCATGATGCAGGAGCGGTACTCCGGGCGCAGTCGCGAAATGGCACGCTCGATGTGTGTGCCCAGTTCGCGGGCCTCGAGCTCGGCCAGTGGGGTCTCTCCCTTGTCCCCCACCTGCAGGGCGGTGGCCTCGATGTCGTCGGCGCTGGTGGCATTGGGCGCGCCGTCAATGGAGAGGGTATCCACCTCGCGGCGGCGCAACTGATCGATGGCCGCGTTGTTGGCGATCTTGAAGATCCAGCTCGAGAACTTGAACTCAGGGCGGTAGCTGGCGATGGCGTTGAGCGCCTTGATGAAGGTCTCCTGCGCCAGGTCCTCGGCCAGCTGACGGTCGCGCACCATGCGGAGGATGAGCGAGAAGACCGGCCGCTCATAGCGCCGGATCAGCTCGCGATACGCGGCCTCGCGGCCCTCCCTGGCGAGGGCCACGATCTCCTGGTCTGTCATTGAAACGAGATCGGGACGATCAGCCATTCGGGCTCCAGCGGCTTGCCCGGCCGCCGCTCCACGGACTACATTGCGCGCCTATGTTAGCCACGGATAGGAAGTTACCGCTCTCTGGCGGTCAGGAGAAGCGGTCCTACGTCCGGGCGATGTTTACGGCGATCGCGCCCCGGTACGACTTCCTCAACCACCTGCTCAGCCTCAACATCGACCGCCGCTGGCGGCGACAGGCCGTGAACCGCCTGGGCTGGGAGGCTTCCCCCGAGGGAACCTACCTCGATCTCTGCGCCGGCACCCTCGACCTGGCCGCCGAACTGGGGCAGCGGGCGGGGTTCCGGGGGCGGGTCTTCGGGGCCGATTTTGTCCTGCCCATGCTGGCCCTGGGGCGGGGAAAGTCGCCCCGGGTCCGGCCGGTCAACGCGGACGCCCTGGAGCTGCCGTTCCCGGACGCCACATTCGACGGGGCAACGGTCGGCTTCGGGGTCCGCAACTTCGCCGAGCTGGACCTGGGGCTGGCCGAGGCAGCCCGGGTGCTCAAGCCCGGGGCCCGGCTGGTCATCCTCGAGTTCACCACCCCGCCGCGGCAGCCGATGCGGGGGCTGTATTTCTTCTATTTCCGCCGGCTGCTCCCCCTCGTCGGGCGGCTGGTGTCGAAGCATCGGGACGCCTACGACTACCTCCCGGCCTCGGTCCTCGCCTTTCCGGAGCCGCAGGCGCTGGCCCGCCTGATGGAACAGAGCGGCTTCCGCGGTGTGGAATACACGCTGCTCCTGGGCGGGATCTGCGCGATTCATGTTGGTGAGCGGGCCGGCGGATGACCGGCCGGGAAAGCTCTCGATGACCCTCGACACGTTGCAGGAATACATCGCCGCGATCGACAAGATTGGCGAGCTGGTGCGCATCAAGGAACCGGTGCGGACCCGGCTGGAGATCGCCGAAATCGCCGATCGCTGCATGAAGAGTCCGGGTGGGGGGCCGGCGCTCCTGTTCGAGCGGCCGCTGCTCGAGGATGGCCGCCCGAGCGAGTACCCGGTCGCGATCAACCTCTATGGCTCGATGCGGCGGATGTGCCTCGGGCTCGGGGTGGAGCGGCTGGACGAGGTCGGGGCCCGGATCAGCGAGCTGCTCAACCTCAAGGTGCCCGACGGGCTCTTCGAGAAGCTGTCCATGCTGCCGAAGCTGGCGGAGGCGTCGAAGTTCCCGCCCCGCAACCGGGGGGGGCGCGGGGCCGGCCAGGACGTCGTCCGGGCGGGGGACGACCGCGACCTCGACCGGCTCCCGTTCCTGACCACCTGGCCGGGGGATGGCGGCCGCTACATCACGCTGCCGATGGTGATCACCGAGGACCCGGCGCGCGGCATCCGCAACGTGGGGATGTACCGGGTGCAGGTGCAGGGGAAGCGCGAGCTCGCCATGCACTGGCAGCGCCACAAG
>CAZPER010000024.1:0-23575 GCA_964585655.1 uncultured Gemmatimonadaceae bacterium
CCCTCGCGGGGCGGGTGGCGCTGGTGGCGGGCGCCACGCGGGGGGCGGGGCGGGGCATCGCCCGGGCGCTGGGGGAGGCGGGGGCGACGGTGTACTGCACCGGCCGCAGCGTCGCGGGCCGGCCCTCCCCCTACGGGCGCCCGGAGACCATCGAGGAGACCGCCGCGCTGGTTACCGCCGCCGGCGGCACCGGCATCGCCGTGCGGGTGGACCACACCGTCCCCGCGGAGGTGGAGGCGCTCTGCGGCCGGATCGAGGCGGAGGCGGGGCGGCTCGACGTGGTAGCCGATTCCGTCGCCGGGGAGGATCCGTTGCTCGCCGGGTGGACCAGCTTCTGGGAGACCGACCTCTCCCGGGGCGAGGCGGCGCTCCGCCAGGCGCTCCTCTCCCATCTCATCACCGCGAAATACGCCGCGCCGCTCCTCATCAAGCGCAAGCGCGGCCTGATGGTCCAGGTGACCGAGGGGGACATGCTCTACGGCGGCGGCAACGGCCTCAGCGAGCTGGTGAAGTCCGGGCTCAAGGCCCTCGCCTTCCGGATGTCGTGGGATCTCAAGAAGCACAAGGTGGCCGCGCTGGCGATCACTCCGGGATTCCTCCGTTCCGAGACGATGCTCCAGCACTTCGGGGTGACCCCGGACACCTGGCGTGAGGCGGGGAAGAAGGACCCGCACTTCCTCGCCTCGGAGAGCCCGCTCTTCGTGGGCCGGGCGGTCGCGGCGCTCGCCGCCGACCCGAAGGTCATGGCGCGCTCCGGCCAGGTGGGCTGCAGCTGGGAGCTGGCCCGCGCCTACGGCTTCACCGACGAGGACGGCAGCCGCCCCGACTGGGGGGCGCACTGGGCCCGGGTGGTGCTGCCGGAGATGAAGTGGATGGCGGAGGGGTACCGCTGGAACCTGGCGCTGCTGGACCAGGTCACCGCGCGGGCGCGGGGCTACCTGGGGGACGCCTGAGCCGGCGCCTCAGGCGCCGCGCGACATGGCGTACACCGCATACCCGTCCCTGAGCGACGGCAGGAACCAGCGCAGGATGAACGGCGACACTTCCATGGCCCGGAGCTCGGCGGCGCGGAGCGGGATCGAGGTGCGGGACTCGACGGTGTATCCCGCCTCCAGGAACCGCGCCACCGGCCTGGCCTCGATCCCCTCGAAGTGGGCGCCGAGCTCGGCGAGGACCCGGTGGACATCGGCGCTGTAGCGGGTGAAGAAGCGCTCGGTCATCAGGTCGCAGATCAGTTCATGCCGGGGCAGGGCCTTCCGCAGCACCTCGAGCAGCTGGTTCACCTTGGGGGGCGGGAGGTACATCAGCACCCCCTCGATCACCACAGTGACGGTGCCCGAACCGCGCACGGCGGTGAGCGCCTCGCGCAGCGACGCCGGGGAGAAGTCCACCGCCACCCGCTCGAGCGGGTTGGGGCAGCGGGTGACCGACAGCAGCTCGTCCTTGCGGCTGATGACCGGCGCCGCGTCCAGCTCCAGCCAGCGGCCGCCCGTGAGCCGGAAGGCGCGACTGTCGAAGCCGGCGCCGAGCAGCACCACCGGGCGGGCGTTGTCCTCGAGCAGGCGGGCGCGGAGCAGGTCGTCCACGATGCGGTGGCGGGCGATGTTGCTGGCGTTGGGCCGGTCGAAGTGGCGGAACCGCTCGAACACCGCGCGCCCGTCGTCGCCCAGGAAGAGCTTGGCGTACTTGTCCCCGACGATCGGCGCCGGCCGCTCGGCGTCCATGGCGCGGACCCCGGCGCAGTAGTAGGCGGTCTTCGAGACGGGTTCCATGGGGGCCTACGATACGCCGTGCGGGGGCAGGGCGATAGGGCGGGGAACGGGGGAACGGGAGAACGGGAGAACGGGAGAACGGGAGAACGGGGGAACGGGGGAACGGGGAAACGGAGAAACGGGGAAACGGGGAAACGGGAAGTTCGAATGCGGCGTGAGGGGTGGTTCGAAGCCTGAGCCCCCGCTGCTCACGTTCACCACGGAAGCACGGAAACACGGAATGGCAGGGAAGACACCTGATGTTCCTTCCGTGTAGTTCCGTGCATTCCGTGTTTCCGTGGTGAATGCGATGCTGGTGATGAAACCAGGGTGGCGATCGCGGGTACCGCCCTACCGCCCTACTCCCACGCCGGAAAGTCCCCTTCCGCCGCGAGCGCCTCGATGGCGGCGCGATAGTCCTCGAGGTAGCGGTCCCGGTCGCCGGTCCAGGGCACCGGCTCGCCCACGAAGACATCCACGAAGAACGGCACCAGGATCGCCTCGCCCTTGGGCAGGGCCTTGCCCAGTCCGTGCAGGAAGATCGGGATCACCGGCACCTCGGGCCGCCGCTCCTGCAGCCGGGCGATGCCGCTCTTGAGTTCCTTGAGCCGCTCCGGCTCCCCCCGGGTGCCTTCGGGGAAGAAGATCAGGATGTCGCCGCGGTCGAGGGCCGCGGTGAGCGGGGCCAGCAGGTCCTCATCGGGCCGGGTGCGGGCCCGCGCGATCGGCAGGATCCCGACGATGCCGGTGGCGAACCAGGCCAGGAACCGGTTGCGCAGGAAGTAGTCCGCCGCCGCCACCGGCCGCACCCGGTCAAGCAGCGACAGCGGCAGCAGCGTCATCAGCACCATCGTGTCGAGGTGGCTGTTGTGATTGGCGGCGAGGATGGCCGGCCCGCGCCGCGGCAGCCGCTCCCGGCCCCGCACGTTGAGCCCGAGCACGATCAGCGTCACCCCACGGACGATGACGCCGAAGAAGAGGAGGCGGAGGAGTCGGGTCAGAAGTAGTAGAATCTCAGGAAATGGAAGAACAGCGGCGCGGTGTAGGTCAGGCTGTTGATCCGGTCCAGCACCCCGCCGTGCCCCGCGATCATCGTCCCCGCGTCCTTCACCCCGATGTCCCGCTTGAGGGCGCCGATCGTGGTGTCGCCGAGGAAGCCGCCGGCGCCGATGAGGAGCCCGGCCGCGACGCTGTCGGCCCGGTCGAGCGGGGTCAGCACCGGCGCCAGCAGCACCGCGAGGACCGTGGTGGTGCAGATGCCGCCGATCAGCCCCGCCACCGTCTTGTTGGGGCTCACCGTGGGCACCACCTTCCGCCGCCCGAGGCTCTTGCCCCAGATGTACTGCGCCACGTCGTTGAGCTGGGTCAGCATCACTAGGTAGAGCACCAGTCCCGCGCCGCCGGCCGGCCACAACGCCAGCAGATACGGCACATGGCTGATGCTGAACACCATCAGCATGAGCCCCCACTGGATGGTGCCGACCGCCCGCAGGAAATCCTTCGTCTCGCCGATCAGCACCATCCGGGCGCTCACCAGCAGCATCACCCACACGGGGATGAAGACGATGAACATCCCGTACCAGCCGCGGAAGATCCAGTAGTACTGCAGCGGGATGCTGAGGTAGGCCCAGAACAGCACCCGCCGGTCCGCGCGGCGGGTGGGGATGAGCGAGAAGTACTCCTTGAGCGCCAGGAAGGAGACCAGCCCGAAGAACCCGATCGACAGCCGCCGGTCGATCATGATCGCCACGGCGAACACCGCGACCATGACCCACCAGGAATTCACCCGCTGCGACAGCTCGGTGTACTTCTCCGGCGGTCCCTTCTTCCGGAGCCACCAGGTGACGGCGCTGGCCACGAGGAGCAGCGCCAGCAGGCCGGCCATCGTGAGCCGTACGCCGGGGGTGATCGGCGGGGTGGTCATGCTGAGGGCTCCGCCAGCGCGCGCCGGCTGCGATTGATGATGGTGAGGGCCGCGAGCAGCGCCACGACGGCGAGGAACGCCGTGGTCCAGCGCCCCGGCGCCACCCCCAGCCCGAGCAGCAGCGCCAGCAGCCCGAAGGCGAAGGCGCGGTCGCTCTTCCCCATGGGGCCGTCATAGCGGCGGCTGGCGCCGATCTGCACCCCGACGACGCCCGCCATCTCCGCGATCACCGCCAGCAGCACGATGGCCACCACCAGCGGCGGGGAGACCCCCGGCACCGCGGCGAGCGGCAGGTAGAGCGCCGCATCGGCGATGACGTCTCCCAGTTCGTTGAGCACGGCGCCCAGCCGCGACTTCTGGCCATGCTCCCGGGCCAGCATGCCGTCGATGGCGTTGAGCGCCATCCGGGCAAACAGCACCCCGGGGATCAGGAGGAGCGGCCAGCCCGCCGCCGGCCGCAGGTACACCACCAGCCCCGCGGCGGCGGAGAGCAGCGCGGCGAACACCGTCACCTGGTTGGCGGTGACCCCGGCGCCGGCCAGCCAGCGGGTGAGCGGGCGGAGCAGCGCCTGGAAGCGCGGCTTCAGGTCGTAGATGGAGGCCATTACTCGCGGATCAGCCGGGAGAAATCGGGGTCGCCCAGGGCGGCGGCGGCCCGCTCGTTGATGCGGAACCGGGCCCGGACTTCGGCGACGCTGCCGGTCGAGTCAATCAGCCCGAGGCGGTGCACCACCGCGTCGCTGTAGCCCGGCAGGATGATGCGCCAGCTCGCGGTGGGAATGAGCCCCGGGGAGAGCTGGTTCACCTGCCGCACCAGGTTGAGGGTGCAGTTGTTGGTGAGGGTATTGTAGAACTCCGGCCGCTGGTGCAGCTGGTTGGCCCGTTCCAGCATCGCGACGAACACCGTCCGCACCGCCTCGCGGGAGGCGCGCACCGGGTAGAGGAACACCTCGTCGTCGTCGAACACCGCCCGCCGGCCGATCAGGTCCTGCTCGTCTCCCACCACGTAGATCAGCTCGTAGCGGCGGAACATCCCCGCCACCACCCCGTACGCTTCCCCGACCTCCCGCCGCGCCTCCACCGAGATCGCCAGGTAGCGGCCGTCGTCAAAGCCGAAGCTCACGAAGGCGTGGGCCGGCCCGCGGAATTTCTCGGAGAAGGGGACCAGCACGTACCAGGCGGTGGCCAGCTGGTCGAGGTCGTAGCTCCGCTCCTCCCAGGCCGGGGTGTACGCCGCCGCCCCGGTCCAGCGGAAGTTGCGCACCCCGCGGATCGTCACCCGGTTCCCGTCGAAATCGGCCCGGGGGAAGATGGACTGCTCCACCGCCCAGTTCCGGTCGTGCGAGGGGTGCCGCGCCGCCCACGCCACGGCGAGCACCAGCACGACGACCAGCGCGGCAAGGAGCATGAGGCGGCGGCGGCTCACGGGCGCGGCGTCAGCTCCGCACCAGCCCTGCGAGCGGGTTGGTTGTGCCGGGATCCGGTGCGGCGCCGGGGGGAGAGACGAACCGGAGCAGCAGTGCCCGGAGCGCGACCTCGTGGGTGGGGAGGTGCTCGGTGGCGGTCAGCTCGATCTTCTCCCGCACCTTGGGAATCAGCCCCAGCAGCTTGTACTCCTCGATCCGGACCGTGAGCCGGAGCAGCCGCCCGTCGGCGTCATAGATGATGGGATAGTCCCCGGCCCGGATGGCCTCGGCGGTGGCGGTGCGCAGCAGCTCCGCCGCGCTGGCGAAGGCCAGCAGGTCCCCGCGGGCGTCCACGAAGAGCGGCGGACGGATCAACTGATTCCCTCGCGGGCGGCCTGTAGCAGCTTCTCGGCGAAGAGGTCCACCTCCCGCACCGTGGTGTACACGTTCGGCGTCACCCGGATGCCGCTGAACTCGGCGTGCGCGATCGGCGTGACCACGATCCGGTGCTTCGCCATCATCCACGACACCAGCTGGTTCGGGTCCATCCCCGCCACCTGCACCAGCCCGATCCCCGCGCTGTGCGGACTGTCGAGCGGGGTGAGCAGGCGGCAGCGCTCGCTCTCGCGGCTGACCCGCCTGGCCCAGCGGTCCCGCAGGTAGCGCAGCCGCGCCACCTTCCGCGCCCCGCCGATGGCCTGGTGGAAGGCGAGCGCCACGCTGATGGCGTTGTGGTTGGCGGCCGGGTGGGTGCCGATCTCCTCGTACTTCCGGATGTCCGCGTCCTGGCTCGCGGCCGCGGCCATGAGCGGCCAGAGCCGCTGCTGCCGCTCCTTCCGCACGTAGAGAAAGCCGGTGCCGATCGGCGCCAGCAGCCACTTGTGCAGGCTGGTGCCGTAGTAGTCCACCCCCAGCTCGTCGCGGGTGAAGGGGAAGTGGGCAAAGGCGTGCGCCCCGTCCACGAACACCTCGATCCCCCGCGGGCGGGCCCACGCCACGAGCTCCGCCACCGGCATGATCTGGCCGGAGAGGTTGGTGATGTGGGTGACCTCGATGACCCGGGTCCGCGGCGTCACCGCCGCCTTGAACTGGTCCAGGATGTACTGCGGCGAGGGGGGCGGCAGCTTGAAGGAAATCTGCTTGAGCACGATGCCGTCGCGCCGCACCCGCTGCTCCCAGGCATTGAGCATCCGGCCGTAGTTCTGGTTGGTGGCGATGACCTCGTCCCCGGGCTTGAGGTCCGGCCCGAAGATCATGATCTCGTTGGCCTCGGAGGCGTTCCGAGTGATCGCCATCTCCTCCGGGTCGCAGCCGAATTCCGCCGCCAGCTCCCGCCGCACGCTCTCGATCCGGGGCTCCAGCGTCTGCCACATGTGGATCACGGGCAGCTCGTTGGAGAAGCGGAGGTCCCGGATCATCTGGTCCAGCACGTGGGTGGGGGTGGGACTCACCCCGCCGTTGTTGAGGTTGACCAGGGTCCGGTCGCAGTCGAAGGCGCGCTGGATCTCGGCCCAGTAGTCCTCGTCATCGGGGCGCCCCGGCTCCGGCCCGAGCTCCAGCACCCGGCGCAGGGCGTCGGGGCGGAAGGCGGGAATGGCGGCGGCGCTCAGCGCTCCGGAGAGGAAGGCCCGGCGGGTGCTCATCTAAGCCTCGGTGGGAGAAGCAGTTCCAATCTATCCTCGGGGCCCCCTACCGCCAGACCGGGCCTTCCTCTATCCTTGTGCCGGCTACAGGGGGTCCCGTGGGGCCAAGGCATGCCTTGGCCCTTTGCTGTCCCCACCAATCTCCACCATCGGCAGGGCTGGGATCATGGGTATCATCGCGAGCGAAATGCGGAAGGGCATGTGCCTCCTGTTCGAGGGAGAGCCGGTCCGCGTGCTGGAGTTCCACCACCACACGCCGGGGAACCTCCGGGCGATGGTCCAGGCCAAGCTGCGGAAGCTCCGCACCGGGACCCAGTTCGAGCACCGCTTCCGGTCCACCGACACCGTCGAAGTCGCCGACCTCGAGACCCACAACCTCGAGTTCCTCTACGCCGGCGGCGACAGCTACCACTTCATGAACACCGAGAACTTCGACCAGCTCGAGATGAGCGAGGAAGACCTCGGCGACGCGGCGCCCTGGGTGGCGCCGGGGATGAAGATCGTGGCCGAGTACTTCAACGGCCGCCCCATCGGGATCCAGCTGCCCAACGCGATGGTCTTCGAGGTGGTGGAGACCAACCCCATGATGAAGACCGCGACCAAGAGCTCGTCGTTCAAGCCCGCCAAGCTGGACAACGGGGTGACCATCAACGTCCCCGAGTTCATCCAGACCGGCGAGAAGGTCCGGGTCAATCCGGTGACGGGGGAGTACATCGATCGCGCCAAGTAGGCGGTAGGGCGGTAGGGCGGTAGGGCGGTAGGGCGGTAGGGCGGTAAGGCGGTAGGGCGGTAGAAGTCCTACCGCCCTACCGCCTTACCGCCTTCCCGCCTTACCTTAGAGTGTCCTCCCCCCAAACGAGTGCTGTGGCCGACCTTCCCAGCGCCTCCACCGCCCAGGAACGCGCGGCCCTTCCGCGGGACATCGCGGTTTTCCTCCCGCTGCTGGGTATCGGGCTGCACAAGTGCACCGTGTATCCCCCCGGGCACCCGCTCCTCAAGTCGGCGTTCGACGCACTCGCCAGCCATCTCCGCCTGGTGCTGGTCAATCGTCCCTTCCTCCTGCTGGGCGTGGCCCGCGGGCAGCTCCTGGTCGAGGGGCTGGCCACCGACCCGGACAACCCGGTGCTGCGCGACCTGGCCACCCGGCTGCACCGGCACCAGCTGGGCGCGATCAAGATCTTCAACGGGGCGGAGCGGCAGGAAGTCGAAGAGGTGTTGCAGGTCCTGAGCACCGACTACCGCACCAAGCCGGTCGGCGCGGACCTGACCGAGTACGACACCCGCTGGGAGCATGTCCGCTTCATCCCCCCCGCCTACGACCGGCTGGAGCTGGCCGAGGGGGAGAGCCGGATGGGGGAACAGGCCGCGCCGTCGGACAACGCCGCCAGCCGCCTTTGGATCGGGCTCGCGGCGCTGACGGTGGCGCGGGAGGGGGCGCCGGAGCTGATCACCGACCCGCGCGCGATCGCCAAGGCGCTCAACGAACGGATGCGGGATCCGGCCCACGCCAAGAAGGTGGTGGACTACCTCCTCGGCCTCTCCCGGGAGCTGCGCCGCTCCCACGGGCAGGAGGCGGAGGTCCTCAAGGAGCGCCTGGGCCAGCTGCTCAACCACATCAGCCCTGAGGCGCTCCGGGAGCTGGCCACCGTCGGCGCCGACCTGGCCCAGCGGCGCCGCCTCGTGGTGGACGCCGCGATGGTGCTCCCCGCGGGCGCCGTGCTCACCCTCCTCCGCGCCGTCTCCGACGCCAGCACGCGGGTGATTCCGCAGGCGATGGTGCGGCTGCTCACCAAGCTGGCCTTCCAGGCGGAGAAGGGGCACCAGCTGATCCGCGAAGAATCGGACCTGGCGCTCCGGGAGTCGGTGCGGCAGCTGGTGGACAAGTGGACCCTCGACGATCCCAACCCCGCCGCCTACACCCGGGTGCTGGAGCGGCTCTCCCGCCACCCGGCCGGGGTGGCGCCGCAGGCGGTGGACCACAGCGCCGAAGCGATCCGGCTGGTGGAAATGGCGCTGGAGACCGACACCGTGGGCGACGCCGTCTGGACCGCGCTCGAGGAGGTGGTGCGGGAGGGGCGGGCCGGCGACGTGGCGCGGATGGTGGAGGACCCCGCCGTGGCGGAGGACATCCAGGAGCACTTCTGGAGTCACCTCGCCACCCCGGCCAACATGCGCATCCTGCTCGCGAACGAGCCCCGCGACACGGAGGTGGTGGAGCTGCTGCTGGAGCGGATGGGGATGGCCGCGGCGGAGCCGATGCTGGAGAGCCTCGAGGTCGCCGACAACCGCACCCTGCGGCGGCGGCTGCTCACCCGGCTGGGGCGGCTGGGCCCGGCCATCGGGCCGATGCTGATCGAGCGGATCGAAGGCGCCCCCTGGTACGTGCAGCGCAACCTGCTCGCGCTGCTGGGCAGCCTGCCGGAGATCCCCGCCGACTTCAACGCGGCGCCCTACGCCGGCAACGACGACACCCGGGTGCGGCGCGAGGCCATCAAGCTGATGCTCCGGATCCCCGCCCAGCGGGACGAGGGGATCATCATCGCCCTCGGCGACGATGACATGGCCAACGTGCGCCTGGGGATGAGCGCGGCGCTGGTCGGCTGTCCCACCTCCGCGGTGGCCCGGCTGATGACGCTCCTCAACGACCGCCGGGTGCCGGCGGAGATCCGCGCCCTCGCCATCCGGGTGCTCGGCACCATCCGCACCGCCGCCACCCGCGACTGGCTGGTGGAACACGCCCTGACCAAGCCGG
Organism: uncultured Gemmatimonadaceae bacterium; assembly: GCA_964585655.1. Lineage (GTDB taxonomy): Bacteria > Gemmatimonadota > Gemmatimonadetes > Gemmatimonadales > GWC2-71-9 > JADJOM01. Next base: position 9,477 of record CAZPER010000024.1, read on the forward strand.
GGTGGTTCCGCCGCCGCCGGCTGCTGCCCAAGACGCCGGAGATGCTGGCGGTGGTGGCGGCGCTGGCGCGCGGCTTCAAGCAGGACGTCACCGCGCAGACGGTGCTGCGGCTGGCGGAGGAGAGCAACGATCCCCAGGTCCGGCGTGCGGCGGCGGGCGTTACGGAGGAACAGGCATGAGCGATCCGGTCCGCTTCCTCACCTCGCTGGGGCAGGCGCTCTCCGCCACCACCCTGTACCGCGAGGGCCACCCGGCGCGGGAGCGGGCGGTGGACCAGGCCTGGGAGCAGCTCACCGCGCTGCAGCAGTACGACCCCACGCCCAACTTCTCCTTCCTCGAGGAGGAGGTGCTCTACCGGCAGCAGGCGTTGCGGGACTTCAAGGCCTGGGACTGGGCCCGGCGGCTGGCGCGGGCCGGGGTGCAGCGGGTGGAGTTCGACCGGGAGGCCACCCGGGAGGACCTGTCGATCTTCCTCGCCGAGGTGCACAAGAAGGTGGCCACCGGGGAGGAGGACACCAGCGAGGCCCGCCAGCTCCGGCGGCCCAGCATCCGGTTCGGGGCGGTGAGCCTGCGCGGGGCCAGCGCCGACATCCTGGTGGAGACGGCGGAGAGCACCGCCGTTCCCTACACCCTGGACGACGAGATCGAGACGGTGGGCTGGATCCACGCCGAGGTGGAGCAGGCGGAGACCCTGCCGCTGGCGGAGGCGAACGCGGTGGTGCGCTCCCTCTCCCTGGCGATGCACAGCCAGAGCCGGATGCTGATGCCGCTGCTCTCGCTCAAGACCTACGATCAGTACACCACCACCCACGCCACCAACGTCTCGGTGCTGTCCATGGCGCTGGCCGAGTACCTGGGGCTGTCGGCCAAGGACGTGCGGGAGTTCGGGGTGGCGGGGCTGCTGCACGACCTGGGCAAGGTCCGGGTGCCGAAGGACATCCTCACCAAGAAGGGGGCGCTCACCGAGCAGGAGCTGGCCGTCCTCCGCCGGCACCCGATCGACGGCGCCCGCCTGATCATGGCCCGGGAGAAGTCGCTCGACCTCGCGGCCACGGTGGCCTACGAGCATCACATCATGCTCAACGGCCAGGGCGGCTACCCGCGCTTCCGCTACCCCCGGGACACCCACTTCGCCAGCCGGCTGGTGCACGTCTGCGACGTCTACGACGCGCTCTGCACCGCGCGGCCCTACCGCGACGCCTGGCCCTCCGAGGTGGCGGTCGCCTACCTCGAGGAGCGGTCCGGGGTGGACTTCGATCCGTCCATGATCGAGGCGTTCACCGGGATGATGCGGTTGTGGACCTACCAGCGGGTGGCGGTCCCGGGCGCGGCGGCGCCCGCGCCTGCCTGACCACTGGCCTCCCATGAAGACGGCGGCGCTGGTGGCGCCGGCCCGGTCGCCGCTCCGGTTCGCGCTCCAGGTGCTGGCGCTCGCCGGCCTGGTCTACCTGGGCTGCGCCCTCGTGGTGCTGCTCCAGACCATGCAGGTCCAGGTGCCGCCGCTCGCCCTGCCGGCCGGGGTGGCGCTGGCGGGGCTCTACCTGCTCGGTCCGAGCGCCTGGCCCGGCGTCCTGCTCGGCGCCCTCCTCTTTAACCTCGGCTCCGGCCCCCCGACCCTCCCCGCCCTCGGCTTCGCGGCCGCCACCACCGGCGGCGCCCTGCTCCCGGCCTGGCTCGGGCACCGGGGCCGCAGCCACCCGCCCACCTTCGAGTCGCTGCGGGACGTGGTGTACTTCCTGGTCTTCGGATCGATCGCGGGGCCGCTGCTCGCGAGCCTGGTCTCGCTGGGCGGGGCGGCGCTCTGGCCCGACGCCGGCGAGCAGCAGGCGCTGCTCTACTGCGGCTCGATCTTCTTTGCCGCCACCTCCGCCACGGTGGTGGTGGCGGCGCCGCTCTACGCCTGGCTCGGCCCCCGCCCCTCGCAGCGCCCCCGCGGCTCCTGGCTCGAGGTCGCGGGGCTCGGCCTCGGCCTGGGCGCCGCCGCCGTGCTCACCGACGCCGTCACCCCGCTCTACGCCCTGCTCAGCTTCCCGCTCCTGGCCTGGGCCGCGCTCCGCTTCGGCGCGCGGGGCGCCACCCTCGTGGCGCTCGCCATCTACGGCCTCAGCGTCATGGGGCTGGCCCAGGAAGTCCGGCTGCTCTCCGGGATCCAGCTCGAGATGTTCTACGGCCTGCTGCACCTGGCGGCCGGCGCCACCGGCCTGCTGCTGGCGGCGAGCGCCATGGAACGGCTCCGGGCCCGCGCCCAGGAGCAGCTGGCCGACGACCAGTACCAGGCGCTGCTCGCCGCCTCGCCGCTCGCCATCACCGGGCTCGACCGCGCCGGCCGGCTCACCCTCTGGAGCAGCGCCGCCGAGCGGCTCTTCGGCTGGCGGGCGGAGGAGGTGCTGGGCCACCCCATGCCGGCCATCCCGCAGGACCGGGGCGAGGAGTACCGCCGGCTGCTCGCGGAACGGAGCGAACCGCTCTCGGGGCTGGAGACGGTGCGGGAGCGGAAGGACGGCACCCGGATCGACGTGCTGGTGCACAGCTGGCCGCTCCGGGACTCGGAGGGGAACTTCACCGGCTCCATTGAGGCGCTGCAGGACATCTCCGAGCGGAAGCGGGCGGAACAGCTGCAGGGGGCGCTCTACCGGGTGTCGCAGGCGGCGCTCCGCTCCGGCGACCTCGACGAGCTGTACCAGGCGCTGCACGCGATCGTCGCCGGCCTCATGCCGGCCCGGAACTGCTATGTGGCGCTGCTGGACGAGGAGGACCGCCTGATCCGCTTCCCCTACTGGGTCGACGAGCGGGAGCCGCCGCAGGCCGCCCGGGTGCGGGGCCGGAGCTTCACCGACTGGGTGCTCCGGGAGGGGCAGCCGCTCCGCTACCAGGAGGCGCTCCGCACCGGCGTGCCGTCGCCGGCGGAGGCCACGCTGATCGGCCTGGTCCCGGTGGACTGGATGGGTGCGCCGCTGACGGTGGGCGACCGCACCATCGGGGTGCTCGCTATCAACACCAACGAGCCCGGCAGCCACTACACCGAGCGGGACCAGGCGCTGCTGAGCTTCGTGGCCGGCCAGGTGGCGTTCGCCATCGAGCGCAAGCGGGCCGAGGAGGTGGTGCGCCGGAGCGAGGAGCGGTTCCGGGTGCTGGCGCTCACCACCAGCGACATCGTGTACGACTGGGACCCCGCCACCGGCCGGGAGTGGTGGAGCGAGAACATCACCATCATCCTGGGCTACCAGCCGGGAGAGATCCGCTTCGTGGCGGACGACTGGCAGGCGCTGCTCCACCCCGACGAACGGGACCAGGTCCGGGAGAGCTACGAGTCGGCGCTGGCCACCGGCGCCACCATCTGGCGCGAGGAGTACCGCTTCCGCCGCAAGGACGGCCACTACGCCTGGGTGCTGGACCGGGCGTGGATCGAGCGGGGGCCGGATGGCACGGTGCGGCGGGTGATCGGCGCCATGCTGGACGTGACCAGCCTGCGCGAGGCCCGGGACGCGCTCCGGCGGAGCGAGGACCAGCTGCGGCAGGCGGCGAAGATGGAAGCGGTGGGGCGGCTGGCCGGCGGCGTCGCCCACGACTTCAACAACCTGCTGACCTCGGTGCTGGGCCACGCCGACCTGGTGCTCGAGGCGCTCCCCCCCGGCAATCCGCTGCACGACGACCTGGAGGAGATCAAGGCCGCCGGGACCCGCGCCGCCGCCCTCACCCAGCAGCTGCTGGCCTTCAGCCGCAAGCAGGTGCTCGAGCCCCGGGTGCTGGACCTGAACGTGGTGGTGAGCGGCATCAGCCGGATGCTCCGCCGCACCATCGGCGAGGACGTGATCCTGGTGACCCGGCTGGCCCCCGACCTGGGACAGGTGCGCGCTGACCCGGTGCAGATGGAGCAGGTGCTGCTCAACCTCGCGGTGAACGCCCGCGACGCCATGCCCGACGGCGGCAAGCTCACCATCGAGACCAGGAACGTCATGCTCCCCGGCGGCCCCGGGGTACGGCTCCGGGTGCAGGACACCGGCCACGGCATGACCGAAGAGGTGCGGCGGCGGCTGTTCGAGCCGTTCTTCACCACCAAGGAGGTGGGGAAGGGGACCGGGCTGGGGCTGGCCACCGCGTACGGCGTGGTGCAGCAGAGCGGCGGCACCATAGGGGTGACCAGCGCGCCGGGGGAAGGCACGACGTTCGAGATCGACCTGCCGCAGGTGCGGGCGGAGGACCCGCTGCCGGCGGCGGCGCCGGCCGGCGCCGGCGGGGGCGGGTCGGAAACGGTGCTGCTGGTGGAGGACGAAGAGGCGGTGCGGAACCTGACCCGGCGGGTGCTGGAGCAGCACGGCTACACCGTGCTCTCCGCCCCGAGCGGAGAGACCGCGCTGGAGCTGGCGCGGGCCAGCGAGAAGTTCATCCACGTCATGCTCACCGACGTGGTGATGCCGGGGCTGAGTGGGCCCCGGCTGGCGGAGATCCTGATGGCGGAACGCCCCGGGCTCCGCTGCCTGTTCATGTCAGGCTATGCCGCGAGCGCCCTCGGCTCACGCCACCTGCAGCAGGGGGAGCGGAGCTTCCTCCAGAAGCCGTTCACCACCGGCCAGTTGCTTCAGCGGCTCAGGGAGACGCTGGAAGCGCCGGCCCCTTCCTCCACCTGAAGCGGCAGGCAGGAGAGGATCTTCGCGGCGCGGGCGCTGCCGGAGGGATGCTCCTGGTCGTTGCGCGCCTGCCCCAGCCCGGCAAAGAACCCCGCCGCCGCGAGCGCGGTGGCGCGGCCGTCCTGCCCCAGGGCCTGCGCGGCGTGGCAGTCGGCCTCGAGTTCCTTGGCCTGCAGCGAGCGGTAGAAGGCGCCCGGCTCGCCGCCCAGGGCGCCGGAGCGGCGGTGCTTGAGGGCGATATGGGCGTACTCGTGCGCCATGAAGAAGGCGCGCAGCTCGGGGCTGAACCGCGCCATGAGGTCGGGGTTGTAGTAGATGACCGGATCGGCGGAGTCATAGACCGCCACCGCCACGTCGCGGAGGGAGCGGTCCGCCACCTCGCGCACCGCCGGGGCCGTCGTCGTGGCGCCGGCCTCGCTCACCGGGCGGCTCGCGCCCACCGTGGCCGCCAGCGCCGCCATCGCAATCGTCAATGACCGTGTCATCCTACCCCCCCCACTGCTGGTCCCCCCGAACTGCACCGAACGAAAAACCCCCGCATCCACTCGGGACGCGGGGGCTGGTCACTGGCGCCTGGCGCCGGGTTCAGCCACTCCGCGTCCACTCCGGGTTGCACGCGACCCCCCGGCCATTAAGCCGGGTCACACAGGTGGCGTTGTCACGACGAAGCTGGTTCAGCATCAACCCGTTAGTCCTCCCAGATGAGCAACGCGCGCGCTGCCCCTGGTTTCTCAGCCCGGCGCGTTCCCCCGAAGGGCGGGGGCGGCCGGTGCGTAGTGTGGGAACGCCTGACACGGGGCCAGGGTTCCGCCGTCTACCTGCCCGTTTCAATAGCATCAGGCGTGCCATTGACCCCGGGGGTGCCGGGATTACGATTCCGGTGACCGCCAGGGGTATCTGATTGGTGGGGCCTGGGCCCCCCGACCGGGTTGAGAAACACCCTTGGAACCTGATCCGGCTCACACCGGCGAAGGGAGCGCGGCTCGCCACTGCTCCCTTTTCCCTCGGAAGGAGCAGTCCCATGACCTCGACATCCCCCTCGAGCCCGACCGCGGCCCCTCACGATCCCGCCGCGGCATTTCCCCACTCAGAGAAGCGATATCTCGCGGGCTCACGCGACATCCGGGTGCCGGTGCGCGAAATCCGGCTCTCCGGCGGAGCGCCATCGTTGTCGGTATACGACACAAGTGGCCCGCAGGGATACGACGTGCGGCAGGGGTTGCCGGGGGTCCGGGAGGAGTGGATTCGGGCACGGGGGGTCCGGCGGTCTGACGGGCCGACGGACCGACGGTCTGACCTGATCCCGGACACCTTGCAGCGCCCCGCCTATCGCGGCACCGGCGGCGTCACCCAGCTCTCCTACGCCCGCCGGGGAGAGATCACCGAGGAGATGGAGTTCGTGGCGCTCCGGGAAGGGATGACGCCGGAGTTCGTGCGGAGCGAGGTGGCGCGGGGCCGCGCCATCATCCCGGCCAACATCAACCACCCGGAACTCGAGCCGATGATCATCGGCCGCGGCTTCCACGTGAAGATCAACGCCAACATCGGCAACTCGGCGGTGACCAGCTCCATCGAGGAGGAGGTGGCCAAGCTGCGCTGGGCCACCCTCTGGGGCGCCGACACGGTGATGGACCTCTCGACGGGCAGGAACATCCACGCCACCCGGCAGTGGATCATCCGGAACAGCGCCGTCCCCATCGGCACGGTTCCGATCTACCAGGCGCTGGAGAAGGTCGGGGGCGTGGCCGAGGACCTCACCTGGGAGGTGTACCGCGACACGCTGATCGAGCAGGCGGAGCAGGGGGTGGACTACTTCACGGTGCACGCCGGGGTGCTGCTGCCCTACATCCCGCTCACCGCCGACCGGCTGACGGGGATCGTCTCCCGCGGCGGCTCGATCATCGCCAAGTGGTGCCTGGCCCACCACCAGGAGAACTTCCTCTATACCCGGTTCCGCGAGATCTGCGAGATCATGCGGGCGTACGACGTCTCGTTCTCGCTGGGGGACGGGCTCCGCCCCGGCTCCATCGCCGACGCCAACGACGCGGCGCAGTTCGCCGAGCTCAAGACCCAGGGGGAGCTGACGAAGATCGCGTGGGAGTACGACGTGCAGGTGATGAACGAGGGGCCGGGCCACGTCCCGATGCACCTCATCAAGGAGAACATGGAGAAGCAGCTCGAGTGGTGCGGCGAGGCGCCGTTCTACACCCTCGGGCCGCTCACCACGGATATCGCCCCGGGGTACGACCACATCACCAGCGCCATCGGCGCGGCGATGATCGGCTGGTACGGCACCGCGATGCTCTGCTACGTCACCCCCAAGGAGCACCTGGGCCTCCCCAACCGGGACGACGTGAAGGCCGGCGTCATCGCCTACAAGATCGCGGCGCACGCCGCCGACCTCGCGAAGGGGCACCCGCGGGCGCAGGCCTGGGACGACGCGCTCAGCAAGGCGCGGTTCGAGTTCCGCTGGGAGGACCAGTTCAACCTGGCGCTCGATCCCGTCACCGCCCGCGCCTACCACGACGAGACCCTTCCCGCGGAGGGCGCCAAGGTGGCGCACTTCTGCTCCATGTGCGGGCCGAAGTTCTGCTCCATGCAGATCACCCAGGACATCCGCGAGGCGGCGCGGGGGATGGCCGCCAAGGCGGAGGAATTCCGGGCCGCTGGCGGCGAGCTGTACGTGGTGAGATAGTCCCCCATGCCCGCCACCCGGATCGCCGCCCTGTCGCGCCGCCAGCTGCTGCTGAATGGCGGGCTCATCGTCGCGATCGTGGTGGCGCTGCTCGGGGTCGCCAAGCTGGGCTTCGACACCCTCTCCTCGGCCCGGGCCTACGTGGGCGGCGAAGGGCTCTGGTCCAAGGCCCAGAAGGACGCCGTCCACCACCTGGTCCGCTTCACCTACCGCCACGACAGCCTGCTCTACGCCGGGTTCCGCGCCACCCTCGAGGTGTACCGGGGGGACCGGGAGGCACGGCTCGCGGTGCTGGCCCCCGAACCCGACTGGGACCGGGTGCACGCCGGCTTCCTCCTGGGCGGGAACCACGCCGACGACGTGCACGGCATGGGGGTCTTCCTGCGCCGGTTCCAGTCGGTGCCTTTCATGAGGGAGGCGATCGGCTACTGGGAGCGGGGCGATTCCCTCATGGGGGAGCTGGAGACGGTCGGCGCGCGGCTGGCGGGTGAGGCGGCGGCCGGCCGGCTCGAGGGGCCGGCGCGGGAGGCGGCGCTCCGGGAGATCGAGCATCTGGCGATCGAGCTTAGCCGGGTGGAGGGCGCCTTCTCCACCACCATGGGGAGCGGGGCGCGCTGGGCGGCGCGGTGGTTCTTCGGCGCGATGGTGGGGGCGGCGGTGCTGCTGGTAGGGCTGGGGGCGCTGGTGCTCCGGGGGATCGGGCAGAAGCTCCGCGCCTCGGAGGAGGCGCGCCGGGTGGTGGAGGGGCAGCTCCGCCAGGCGCAGAAGATGGAAGCGGTGGGCCAGCTCACCGGCGGGATCGCGCACGACTTCAACAACCTGCTCACCGTCATCCTCTCCAACGTCCGGCTGATCGAGCACGGGCTGCCGGCCGACGCCGGCGACCTGCACGAAGACCTCAACGAGCTCCGGATCGCGGCCCAGCGCGGGGCGGAGATGATCAAGAAGCTGCTCGCCTTCAGCCGGGTGGGGCAGCTCACCTTCGAGCCCCAGGCGCTGGAGCGGGTGCTCCCCGAGTCGGTCCAGATGCTGCGCCGCATCCTCCCCGCCTCGGTGCGGATCGAGGCGACGTTCGACCCCGGCACCCCCGCGGTGCGGACCGATCCCGCGGCGGTGGAGCAGATGATCCTCAACCTCGCCACCAACGCGCGGGACGCGATGCCGGGAGGCGGCACCCTGACCCTGGGGCTGGCGGCGGTCCGGATGTCCCCGGAATTCGTGCAGCGGCGCGGCTGGGGGAAGGCCGGGCCGTACGCGGCGATCACCGTCCGCGACACCGGGGGCGGGATGCCGCCCGAGGTGATGGAACGGCTGTTCGAGCCGTTCTTCACCACCAAGCCCCCGGGCCTCGGCACCGGACTCGGCATGCCGATGGTGTACGGCCTGATGAAGCAGCACAGCGGCTTCGTGGACGTGGAGTCGGCGCCCGGGCAGGGGACCACCGTGACGCTCTACTTCCCCGCCGCCGACGCGGCGCCGGTGGACCAGCGGGCCGTGGCGCCGGCGGTGCCGCACGGCGGGGGCACCATCCTGGTGGTGGAAGACGAGGGCTCGCTCCGGCGCGCGGCGCGGCGGCTGCTGGAGCGGCAGGGCTACGAGGTGCTGGAGGCGGCCAACGGCGAGGAGGGACTACGGCTGGCGCGGGAGCATCGCGAAGCGATCCGCCTGGTGCTGTCGGACGTGGTGATGCCCCGGATGGGAGGGCCGGCGCTCCACGCCGCCCTGGAGCGGGAGGGGATCGCGATCCCGTTCCTCTTCACCAGCGGCTACGCCGGCCGCGCGATGCCCGATGGCGTGAAGCTGCCGCAGGGGGTGCCGCTCCTCCCCAAGCCCTGGGACGCGCAGGAGCTGGCGACCTGGGTCAGCGACGCGATACGGAGGGAGTAGGGAGACGGGGGAACGGGGGAACGCAGGTAGTCCCGTTCTCCGTTCTCCGTTCCCCGTTCTCCGCAGTTAACACCCCAAACTATCCTGCCGCACCAGCTCCCGGATGGGGCCGCCGGGGAGGGGGAGGCCGTCCGCGCCCACCGTGGTCTCCTTCACCACCCAGCGGCCCCGCTTGCTGACCCAGTAGGTGAACTGCGGCAGCCTGTTACCCAGGGTCACCTTCCAGGTGTCGAAGGTGCCGGCGGGGACGGTGACCTTCTCCTCGCCGGTGACCTTCATCGCGATCCGGCGGTTCATCACCTTCTTGCCGGTCGTGTCCGTCCCCAGCACCCGGACGTTGGCCTGCCAGGTCGAGTCGAGCGGCGCCGCCTGCAGCAGGGCGCGCATGCCGGCCAGCCCCAAGACCGCGGCACCGTCGCTCTCGGAGAGCCCCGGCGCGCGGGTGACCGTGGTTTCCCCCGCCGCGACGAGGTGGGAGACCGAAGAGTCGGGGGTGAAGAGCTCGCGCAGCAGGTAGCCGCTCACCAGGGTGACGGTGCGCGCCAGCGGCCAGAGGTCGGCCTGGCGCAGCGCGACGGTCTCGCTGGCCGGGCCCAGGGCGCCGGCGTTCCGCGCGAACCCTCCGGTCCAGCGCAGCAGCCAGGCCGGCTCCTTTCCATCAGTCCCCTTGCAGAAGCTCACCGAGTCCACCACCGCAGCGTCGCCGTCCCCGCCGCGATAGACCCAGACCCCGGAGCTCAGCTTGCTGCCGTCGAGCCGGAGCAGCGAGGCGGCATCGGCGGCGGTGGAGGCCGTCGCCAGGGCCAGCAGCGGATCGGGCCGGAACTGCCCGGCGGTACGCGGGGGAGCCGCGGTTCCGGGGGTGGGGGCCGTGTCGGTCGGACGCCAGAGGAGAACGCAGATCAGCGCCGCCGCGACTGACAGGTACTGCCAGTGGCGCACCCCGCCGCGGGGGGCGGGATGCTCGAGCGTCACCCGCTCTCCCCGGTCGAGGCGGGCCCGCACCTCGGCGAATCCACCCGTCGGCTCGCGGGCCGGCAGGGCGTGGAAGGCATCGCGGATCCGCTGTTCCAGAGTACGTGGCGACATGGTCATGCTCCCAGGGATTTGCGCAACTGACGAATGGCCCGGAACAACCGCACTTCTGACGTCCCCCGACCGATCCCCAGCAGCTCGGCGATCTCGGCGTGGGAGAATCCCTCGACGAACTTGAGCAGCACCACGACGCGGAGGGTGTCCGGGAGGGCGTCCACCGCGCGGAAGACCGACAGCTGCTCGGGGTCGGCGTGGGTGAGGGCGGGCTCGCCGCCGTCCCGGGGCAGCTCGTCTTCCCGGCGGCGCAGGCCGCTCCGGAGCCGCTTGAGGGCGAGGTTGGCGGTGACTCTCGAGAGCCACCCCTCGAACCGCCCCTCGTCCCGGTAGCCGCCGAGTGCGGCGGGGAGCGCCACGAACAGGTCCTGCACCACGTCCTCGGCGTCGGGGCTGCTGCGGAGGAGCCGCAGGGCGAGCGCCAAGAGCCGCGGGGCGTGGCGGCGGTAGAGCTCGCCGAGGGCGTCGCGGTCGCCGGCGGCGGCGAGCGCCGCGAGCTCTGCCTCGGTCACTTCCAGTTCAACCACGGGGCCCGGCAAGGTGCATTGTTGCCCTCAGGCAGAATCAACCACGAAGGACACGAAGGGCACGAAGGGTTCGGTGGTTCCTTCGTGTTCTTTGTGCCCTTTGTGGTTGATATTTGGGTGCTGTGTACTTGATTACAATCCCGGTCGGCACCGGAATCTTACACCCCCACCGAGGACCCCCGCCGTGAAGCCCCAACTGCTGCTCCCCCTGATCGTGCTGGTCGCCGCTGGCTGTGGCAAGAAGGAGGCGCCGGTCCCCGAGGCCGCCGCGCCGGCGCCGCCGGCCAAGGTGGCGGACGCCACCGGATTCATCACCCCGGAATCGGTGCTGTGGGACGCGGAGCAGCAGGTCTGGTTCGTCGCCAACATCAACGGCTCGCCGGTGGCGAAGGACGGCAACGGGTTCATCAGCCGGCTCACCGCCGACGGCCTCGTGGACAGCCTCCACTTCGTGCTGGGGGGGCGGGGCGGGGTGACGCTCAACGCGCCCAAGGGGATGGCGCTGGTGGGGGACACGCTGTGGGTGGCGGACGTCGACGCGCTGCGCGCCTTCAATAGAAAGACCGGCGTGCCGGTGGCCACGATCGAGCTGGGGAGCCAGGCGAAGTTCCTGAACGACGTGGTGGTGGGGCCGGACGGGACCATCTACATCACCGATTCGGGGTTCCTGGTGAGCGAGGCGGGCGCCTTCTCCCACCCCGGTCCCGACCGGATCTTCGCGCTGGTGGGGCGGACGGTCACGGTGGCGGCGGAGGGAGCGTGGCTGCAGGCGCCGAACGGGATCACCTGGGACGGGGGGCGGGGGAAGTACCTGGTGGTGCCCTTCGGCGGGAACACCCTGCTGACCTGGGCGCCGGGCGCGGCCACCGGCGATTCGATCGCGAGCGGCCCCGGGCAGCAGGACGGGGTGGAGGTGCTCAACGGCCAGACCATCTTCACCAGCTGGACCGACTCGTCGGTCTATGTGATGGATTCGACGGGGATGCGGAAGCTGATCACCGGGGTCAACAGCCCGGCGGACATCGGGGTGGACCAGGTGCGGGGGCTGATCGCGGTGCCGCTCTTCCTCGATAACCGGGTCGAGATCTGGAAAGTAGGGTTGTAAGAGACGGGGAAACGGTCAGTAGGGGCGGAGCGCCAGCTCCGCCCATCACGGGCCCCGAACAAACTGCCTCACCACGGAAACACGGAATACACGGAAGGGCACGGAATGTGGTGATGGGGTGTTTGAATCGGAGCCCCACGCCGAGCCCCGCAGGAATCACCCGCCAGGACCGCGAAGACCGCCAGGTAACGCCGGGGAAACCCTCACGACGCATCGTGGGCATTGCGATGGTGCGGCCCGGGCGGCAGATTGGCGCCGTCAGGCAACCTGCTGCCGTTTGTCAGGTTACGCGGAGGCCCCGGGATGGAGATCACCAGGGAGTCGCTGCCTGCGCGGTACCGCGAGTTCAGCGATGAGGCGCTGGCGGCCGCGGCGGGTGACGGCAGCCTGCGCGTGCTGCTGAGCGAAACCGGTGCGATGCTGAGCGGCTGGGCACGGCCCGCTCCCTGCGTCTCGTGCTGGTGGTGCTCGGGGTTCTCGGCCTGATCGGTCTCGGTACGGTCGCTGCAGGGGTGGAACAGCAGGTCTCGTCCGGAGGATCACGCGATGATGCAGCGCCACACCCCCGGCCGCCTGCCGTCCGCCGTCCGGCTGCTGCTGCTTGCCCTGGCCGGCGCGCCGGCCTGCGGCACGGACCCGGGTGAGCCGGTCGCGGCCACCGTGATCACCGCGCCGCTCGATTCGGTGACGCTCCGGACGCTGGGTCGCCAGGTGCAGTTCGCCGCCGAAGCGCGCGACGCGAGCGGCCAGGTGCTGTCCGGCCGCGAGGTCTTCTGGACGATCTCCGGGACGGCCGCCAGGATCTCGGCGTCCGGCCTGCTCACGGCCGTCGCGCCCGGCACGGTCATCGTGCGGGCCCTTGCCGGCCGAGTCACCTCGGACCCGGTGACGGTGAGCGTCGATCCGCTCGTCGTCCGCGTCGCCATCACCCCCGACTCCCTGACCTTTCATACGACCGGCCGGCCCCAGGCCATCGCGGTCGCCGTCCTGGACTCCTCCGGCGCCACGCTGCCGCTGGTCGCGGCGCTGGCGGTCGGCGACACGAGCGTGGTGCGGCTCTCGAACGGGACCACGGTGGTGGCGCGGTCCGATGGCGCCACGCACCTCGTCGCGACGGTGGATGACCTGGCCGACACCGTGCCGGTGCAGGTCGCGCTGGTGCCGGCCCAGATCCTGGCGTCCCCGGCGGCGCTCGCGATCGGGTCGCACGCGCCGCGCACGGTGACTCCGGTCGTGACCGATTCATCGTCCCACCCGCTGCCGGGCCACGGGTTCAGCTTCGCGTCCGGCGACACGACCATCATCACGGTGAGCGACTCGGGGGAGGTGACGCCGCACGGGGAGGGCAGCACCGGCCTGCACATCGCCGCGGCCGGGCTCACCGCCGTCCTGCCGGTGTCGGTGCGCTATGTCATGTACTCGACCAGGGTTCAGCCGAGCCCGATGACGTTCTATACGCTGGGCCGGCCGCAGCGCGCCCGGCTCTACAGTGCCGACTCGACGTTTACCATCCTGCAGCTGCTGCCGGACAGCGTCCCGGGTGCTCCGCGGGACGTCAGCTGGCATGCGCCCGCGTCGTACTACACGATCGTGCCGGCGGACACGGGCGTGGACGTGTATCCGGTCTTCAACGGCAACCATGGCGATATCACCCAGATGCTGATGGCCTCGTGGCGTTCGACGCTGATGGGGTATGCCCTCATCATCGTGACGCTGTACCCGGCCACGTTCAGCCTCGTGGCGCCCCAGGTTGACCTGGCCGTCGGCGACACGACGGTGTTCACCCGCGTGGCCCGCGATTCACTCGATAACGACCTGGAGGGCCGCATCCTCATCTACTACACCAACGAGGACTGGTCCGTGGTGACGCTCGGCGAGGGCCCGGTGGAGCAGTCGCTGAGCGTCATCGGGCTGCAGCCCGGGACTTCGTGGGTCCGCATGTTCGGCGGCGGCGCCGGGGATTCGGTCCTGGTGACGGTGCATTGAGGGTGTGACGGGGGAACGGGGGAACGGGGAACGGGGAACGGGAGAACGGGAGAACGGGGGAACGGGAGACGGGAGACGGGGAAACGGCAAAGGGCACGTAGCGTGATATCCCGCTTCGTGCCCTTCTTACCGCCGTACCGCCGTACCGCCGTACCGCCGTACCGCCGTACCGCCGTACCGCC
>CAZPER010000024.1:23675-48791 GCA_964585655.1 uncultured Gemmatimonadaceae bacterium
TACCGCCGTACCGCCGTACCGCCGTACCGCCGTACCGCCGTACCGCCGTACCGCCCTACCGCCATTCATGCCGCCGGCCGATTGCGCGCGGCGTCATTCGGTAAGCTTCAGCCGCACCTCGCGGTGAACGGCAACCGAATCACTGGTCCGGATGAGTGTCACGCGAAGGGTGTATACCCCCGGCCGCAGCCGCTGAAGCCCGAGACTCCGCTGTACATGCAGCACCGCACCCTCGGAAACGCCGTCAACCCTGAGTGATACCAGGGGCTGGGCCCCCGGCTCGGTGGAACGGAGGATCTCGAGTGCGGTCGTGTAGGCGGTGCCGGGCGGGAACCCGACGGCCTGGTAATAGACCGAGAGCGGTTCACCGCGCCGGAACCGGCTGAACGGGTCAACGGGGATGCTGAGGGGCCCATTCCGCCAGACGAGCGGGGACGAGTCGGTCCCCAGGATGACGTCGCTCATCGCCGGGCGGGCAGGATCGCCGCTGGCGACGCTGAGTGACTCGGCCCCCAGCAGCGCTCCCCGGCTGCCATCCGGGGTGCTGAGTGCGATCCGGAAGCGATAACTCCCCGGCGGCACTTCCAGGGTTTCCAGTCCGAGCAACTGCTCGCTCCCCGGCAGCGGGCGTGGGGCAATGAACGTACGCACTGTATCGTGGTTGATCCTGAGCTCCCCACTCTGCGGGGCGACGGTCAGCTCCAGCCGCACCGCATAGGCCGCTCCCGCCGCCAGGGACTCCGGCTGCAGGTGCTCAACCGGCACCGCGAACCCGACGAGGAGTCGCCCACGCCCCGTCCCGGAGTCCGGTAACCCGTAGGCCACGACGGCCGGCGTCATCGGCTTGGGGAAGCGACGGATCATTCCATCATTGGTGAGCGCCCACGCCTGCGCCTCGTTGAGCTCCGCCTCCCAGCCCCGACGCACCTCGGGGGGCACGGGCCGGCCGGAGAGCTCGTACCGGCAGTAGCGGCGATCGAGGTCGCAGGCGGTGCCGGGGTAGTGAGCCCCGACGCGCACCATCAGGTCACCCTCGGGGAGGTGGTAGAGCCAGAAGGAGCCGGCGCGGTCGTCAGGCGGACCGTGCCGCATGTAGACCATCCCGGTGAGCTGAAGCTCATCACCGGCACTCTCGGCCGTCGGGAGCAGCGAACCCTCGGGTGTCAGGTTGGATTGTGACCCGACGCCTTCCTCGCCTGCGTCGGTTCCTCCAGGGAGCCCCGTTGCCGGTCGCTCGAGCATGCGACGAGCGACTGAGACCGAGTCGTTCCGCAGGCCCAGGTGGACCGGGCGATACTCCCGGCGGGCGACCTCGTAGCGGCGGAAATGCTCGGTGAGCCGGGTGCCGTCGGGGAGTCTTGAGGCGACATCGCGCCGGGTCCAGAACTGCCGCACCCAATCGGCGCGTTCCGCGGGGTCGAGTGCGCCGAAGTCGGCCATCTCGCCTGGGGCGGCGATGAGGGCCAGGCTTTTCGACAGCAGCTGGCCAGCCTCGGGGGACCGGGCGGCGGCGACTCCACGCGAGTAGAGCGCTATCCCTTCCTCCGAGTCTCCTTTGTTGAATCGCTCCCGGGCCAACTCGAGGAGGCCGATTCCGGAATCTCCACCGGTCGCGAGGAACCGCTGCAGTAGTGGGGCGGCCGCCTCGCGTTGTCCGCCCTCCCGCTCCAGGCGGGCGTGAATCAGGAGCACGCGCGGGAGCTCGGAAGGGGCGACGCGGTCCGCCTGCCGCAGCGCGTCCCGCGCGATGCCCGCCGCTCCCCAGCGGGGGCTCAGCTCGACGGCTTCGGCCAGCCCCGCGGCCGCGGCGGAGAGCGACGGGTCCAGCTCGAGGGCTCGGCCGAATGCGACGACGGCGGATTGGGGATAGTCGAGGCCTTCGCGATTGAAGCGGGTGGGGCGGTAGGGGGCGTGGGCGCGGGTGAGGGCGAGGTTGACGAGGCCGAGCTGGTACCAGGGCAGGGCCCGCCGGGGTTCGTGGGCGGCTAGGCTGGCGAGGGAGTCGCCCCGGGCCAGCAGGGCGGGTATCTGATCCGGCGCCTGCGCGGTGAGGCTCAGGGGAAGGAGAACGAGGAGGAGAGGGAGAATGCCGTGGCGCCGCAGCATACTCGTCAGAAGATGGGAGCCGGTCGCAGGGTGGGCAAGGCGGGGGGGAGACGGGAGAACGGGGAACGGGGAACGGGGGACGGGGGACGGGGAAACGGCAAAGGGCACGCAGCGTGATATCCCGCTTCATGCCCTTTGTCCTGCCGTCCTGCCTTACGGCCCTACCGCCCTTCATGCCGCCGGCCGGTTACTGGCGGGCCCTTCCTCCGGCTTCACCCCCCGCACCGGCAGGGTGATGGTGCCGCGCCAGGCGGCGAGCAGTTCCGGGTTGGCGGCGTAGCGAATGCGATACAGGCCATTCAGGTGCCGCACCCCCTGCATCAGCTGCCGGGCGACCTCGGCGAGCTGTTCCCGGAGCGCCGCGCGGGCCTGCTGCGCCGCGGCCCGCTGTGCCACGAACTTCTCGAACGCCTCGAGCTGCGCCAGGAGCTCCTCGGGCATCGAGTCCGGCATGCCGTAGGTGAGCAGCAGCTCCCGGTTGGCGTTCACCACCTCGAGCACGCCCCGCACCCGGCTGGCGAACCCGCGCATCCCCCCGTGGTCGCCCGGCATGCGGAACCGCACCGGGACGTCCGGCCGCCGGAGGGCGGCGTACCCGGCGATCCCCTGGAGGGCGCCGAGGGTGGTGTTGATCGCGGCCTCGGTCCGGCGCCGGCCGTGCAGCGCCGCCTGCCGGTTCTGATCCGCGACCTGGTACTCTCCTGCCAGGGTGTTTCCCTGTCCGCTCAGCCCGCCGAGGTTGTTGCCGGCGGCGGTGATGATCGGGTTGGCGTCGGGGTGTTCGGCGGCGAAGGTCGCCGCGCGCAGCCCGACATCCAGCTGGTCCTTCAGTTTCTTCAACATACGTTCCTGCCTTCCTATAGTGCCTCGCTAAGGTTGACCTGCGTTCCGTCGCTCGTTGGGAAGCGGCGGTCCATCGCCAGCTAGTGTCCAACACACCGCCGGCCCTGCGAACCAATGCAGCCATCATGCCAAGACAGGCTCCGTGCGCGTGTGGTTCGCGGTGCTGCGATGCGAACGGCCGCTGCCGGCATGCGGATAAATTACGCGCGGAAGTGGAGGGGTTGCACAGCGGGAGACGGGAGACAGGAGACAGGAGACAGGAGACAGGAGACAGGAGACGGGAGACGGGAGACGGGCACGTACACCCACCCTGGCATTCGCGAAAAGGTTGGAATCGAAACGAAGGATCAACCACGAAGGCCACGAAGGACACGAAGGGATTCCACCGCCAAGACCGCAAAGACCGCCAAGGGGTTCGAGGTAATCGTTCTCAATCCGTGGTTGGCATCTGCGCCATCTGCGTCCGGGGAATGCCCGGCGCGCTCCCGGGGCGGCCAGGCGGGCTCCGACACGGGGCAGGCGCGCGCAGCATTTGACGCGGCGGGCCCCGGCACGGAGCAGGCGCGCAGACTATTTGTCGCGGCGGGACCTGGCGCGGAGCCGGCGCGCTCCGGCAACGGGCCGGCGGGGGCTGGCGAACAGCCGGCGGGGGTAGACAGGGAACAGGCGCGCTCCGACGCGGCCCGGTCCCGCCCTTTCGTCGAGCCGGCGCGCTCCGGAAATCCCGCGGCGTGCACCGGCGAACAGCAGGCGGCGGTTGGCACGGAGCCGGCGCGCTCCGGAAACCCGCGGACCGGCTCCGGCGCGTCGCGGACGGGCTCCGGGACGTACCCGACCGACTCCGGGGGCGGGCGGGGGGCTGAAAACACGACACGGAGGTACGGAGACACGGAAGGGGCGGGGAAAGGAGCTGGGAATCAGGGTGGGGGAACGGGGAACGGGACCGCCTGTCCTTGCTAGGCCCCGCAGGGGCCGAAGCAATCCCCCACCTTCCCGAGCGGGGGCGCGCCTGGCCCGGCTGGCCGCCGAGGTCGCGGGGGTTGCGGTGCGGCTCGGGGAGTGGGTGAGCGACGCTCGGCGAGACCAGCGCTGGCTCATCGCCTCCACCTTGGAGCGGGAGGAGCCCGCTGCGGTTCATGATGGACCAGTCGTGGGCTAGCTTGCGGGGGTGGTGAGTTAGCGCGATACTGGGGGCGTTGCAGCTGGTGCGGGCAGCGGCGGCATTGGCCCAGCTAAGCGGACTCGACTGGGTTTCGATTGCCTGCCGCGACTTACATAGAAGTTAGGTCGCCGCGTTCGTGCGACCCGGTACCTTATCGGCAATGGAAACCACTGCTGCACTCCTCATCGGGCTAGCTCTTACCCTCGCGACCACATCGTGGTGGCTCTGGCATAGGGTGCAGGGCAATCGTAGGCCCACAACGCCGCCTCCATTGCCAGCAGTCTCTCCCGTGACTGGGGCCTCACCACCGCTTCCCAATATCGCCGGCCTCTGTCAGCTCGCCCCTGATTCATGGTTCTCTGACCGCTCCAAGAGCAGTGTTTGGGCAACCTTGTATCGCATGGTGATGCTCCCACCGGAGTTCCCACCAAACACTATCCGTGGCGTAGACTTCCATGGTGTCCGGCTTCTTGTGCATCGGGGAAAGCTCAGATACTTCGATATGCGTGGGATCAAGATGGAATTCACAGAGCACAATACGATTCAGTTCCACGGGGTTATGAAAGAAGAGGCTGAGAGCATCGAGAGCGGTTGGGCGATACTCCTGACGCCCCATTCAATCGACGGACAAGCCTCAAACGAAGAGCTCTCTAGAGCCCGCATCGAGGGAGCTGTCGGCGCTCTTGCTGCAGTATGTGGTGCCAACGCCGTTTATGAGCGCTATGGTGACTACTCGTACACTTTCGCGGACGGCAAGATGGGGATACCTGGGCCCATCTTTCGAAGTCCGTTACCGTTCGGGCCACCCAGAGTTGATCCTATCAACCTGCAAGCCTTACAGACTCTGGGGCTTCGCCTCGGAGCTGCCTCGCCCGAACTTCGGGAACGCGCTCTGCTGTCCCTGCGCTGGCATCATCAGGCCCTTGAGTCTGATGGCCTCGATGCCTTCCTCAAGGCGTGGGTGGCCTTGGAGATAATTGGTATGCCCGACGGCTCTCACATCGCTCCTCTCACTGACTCCCTCGGGAGAGCGTATGGGCTCCCCTCGAAGGACGCCCACACAGAGTTCCTAGTTGGTCACCTCTTCGGTCTTCGTAGCCGCATTGTCCACGAAGGACGACCAGCCTCACTGGATTACCACTTGATAACATTCATCCGCCATGTATACATCGACGTCCTGTTTGAGCACTTGAGTATACCATGCCGGCACTATGCACGAGGAATGCTCACAAACACATCTGTGCCGATAAGCGACCTCCTCAAGGCGGCCCTCGCGTAAGACCTGCTGCGACCTAACAACCGCATGACGTTGACAGGGCGCGGCCATCGGTTTGTGTAAAGGCACCACCACCTGCAGGTTTCACGACACGGTCTGGCGACCGCGCCGCGACCCTGCAACTGTTGCGGGGCGTTAGGCGGCACAGACCGAAATGCCACACCCTCTTCAGACAGTCCACACCATCGAAGCACGCGGAAACGTAGCGTTGGAAGTCGCCCAAGCCACGTTTGACCTCACGCCTGAGCAGATGAGGCGAGAGATAGTCGCGGCGGTGACCGAGGTGGCAGACGTTCTCGCCCGCAAGGGCGTGCCGTACGCCGAGCTCCGCAATGCCCTTACACCCCAGACCGAGCGCAGGGACGTCGCATTGCTATTCGATAGCACTCAGACAGGTTCCAACTGGTATGGTCTCGACATCGCCCGCGCCTATCTGCCGCTGTTGCCCCGTGAAGCATCCCTGAGTGTTCTGGAAGGAGACCTACTTGGAAGGCATGGCCAAGAGTCGCGGCTCCGCAACCTTGTTGATGCGCACCTCCTGGCATCCGGCAATCAGTATACCTGGCACTACAGCAATCACTTCTTTTGCGTGTTCATCCACAATCTGAGTGATGCTCAGTTGGCGACCCTGGTCGCCGGGCTAAAGTCCTATCAACCATTCGTTGGACACCTCGATATGACCTTCGGGTCTAGGATACGCAACTACCTCAGTGCGATCCTCGTCCCTCGCTTCATAAAGCACCGTGACGTCGTAGTACTCGGCCACGAGGACGAGTTCTCGGATGACCCTGACGTCAATATCCTAGGCTATCCATTTGAAGAGATAGGCTTGCGGGTGAAGAGCCTGCGCCCGACGTATTATGGGGTTTGCTTGTCCTACAAAGTCGAGCGCAACGGCATCCCGTCCGATGCAACTGACGTTCGAATGAGCTTGAATGCAATTTCAGCGAGTCCCGATGATCTGACTAGCATGACGGTTGAGATCGCTGATCCCAAGTTCCAGTATTTGAAGGCAGCCAAACGGCACGCCATCGAAGGCCTGGGGGTCACAACCAGCCAAGGGTTGGCCGATGTCATCCAAGAGAAGATCGGTGCTGGCTACATCTACAGCTTGTCGTACCTGGCCGAGCATGGCGTTTCCAAGTTCAACATGCTTCTCGAGCTTGAGAAGTCGGATACCGGTGAGCCATTTCGGGTTGTAGCAGCATTTGAGTACTTGCCAAGCGATCGGGCTCTGCGCCTCATCACCCTCTACTAGACCTTTGCTATATAACAACCGCATGAAGTTGACAGGGCGCGGCCAACTGTGTGCGTGGTGGTCTGGCGCCACCTGCCGGCGTCCCCCATACTGCTGTGAGACGCGCCGCGTTTCTGCCACCTAATCGGGGCGTTAGCTAGAGTGACGCTTCTATGACTCCACGCGAAGTACCACAAACTCGTGTTGAACTCGAGGCCCATCTCGAGGAGCAGCTACAGTTCCTCGAAGCCTCAGCCGCGTCATATGATGCCGGGTTCGATGGCGAGGCCAAGCGCCTGGCCGTGACCCTCCGGGTTCTTCTGCATCACTTTCGCTCCAGCAAGGCTCTCTTGGAACAACTCGGACTCCTCGCTTCAATCAAGTTCTTTGATTCGGCTCCGCCGAACCCCGTTGGGAACATCAGCACCTATTCGGGATTGCTGATAACTGCTCATCTAAAGGATGGCGCGAGGTATCTGCCCCTTCTCGACGACCATCAGATGGGTCCAGGTGAATGGGTCCCCTTCTCCTCATGGTGGTCATGCACTGTCTTCGTTGACAACAAGAAGCGCAGGATTGACCGCAAGGACCTTGTCCTATCCGTCGCCGATCAGGATGGGGGTACGCATGTAGACCCGGCCTTGGATCAGACCTACGCCAGCCTTACCCGGTTCAATTCTATGGGCTGGGTACTCAGGAAAGGGGATACTGAGCGACCGATGGGCCCCCCTCACCTGGCCGCCGTACGGCAAGTGACCCACGAGGTTCTCAAGACGCTCCGGCCAGGCTATTCAAAGAAGGGCCCCCCTGTTGACGCTCTCATGTACACGGGTGGAATAGCCGTCTTTGACTCCCCCACGCTGCCACAGGTCGTGCCCCCATTCCTAACCCGAGGATTGGTACAAAAGGTGGCCGGGTTCGGGACCGTGGGGCGCAACGCTCCATGCCCATGCGGGAGTGGCAAGAAGTTCAAGAAGTGTCACGGTGCACCACGCTAGCTAACCAGCGCATCGGCCAGTCGTGGCGCGGCCACCCGGTGGTTCCACACTGGCACGACCGCCCCAGCCGGGGTAAGTTCTCCAGAACTCGCCGCGCCACACTGGTCATGCGCGGGCGTTAGGCGGCATTACCACCCGGATTCCTGCCAATGCTAATTGCCGATACCTTCCTCGAGTTACGAGAGAAGCAACTACCTGACGTCGTCTATCATTACACATCGCCCGCTGGACTTTGCGGCATTCTTACTAAGAAGGCCGTCTGGGCCACTGACACACGATATCTCACTGACTCCAGCGAGCTTGAATACGCCCGCCTCCTGTGCACGCCGGTCCTTCAGTCGCGGCATGACAACGCCGCCGCCGGGTCGCCAGAGCGCGCGTTGTTTCAACAGCTTCTGCATTACCTCACAGACGTCGCTCCAACGATCCGCGTCTATGTGGCTTCCTTCTCGGCTAGAGGAAACCTTCTGTCGCAATGGCGCGCGTACTGCCCCACCACAGGAGGCTTCTCCCTGGGCATTACTTCTAGGGTCCTTGAGCAGAGATCCGGGTATCAACTAGTGCCGTGTGTTTATTCTGCCACTGATCAAGGACGGTTCTACAAGAACCTTCTAGATCGAACACTCCAGTCGTTTCAGGACTCTACTCCTGCTGGAGAGCAGGAGCCCGAACGAGTGATACGAATGGTCGGGATCGGACTCGAGTTCCTCAGTGCGTTCCTAATGATATCTTCGGCCTTCAAGCACAACTCCTTCCAAGAGGAAGAGGAATGGCGAGTGATTGGGAAAGACGCCACTCCTCCACTTTTCCGAATTGGTCTAAGCGGGCTTGTTCCCTACCTGGAACTGCCCCTCGTCGCAGACACAGTGCCATTGCGAATCGACCAGATCGTCGTTGGGCCCAATCCCCATGCGGAACTTGCCAAGCAAGCCGTCGAGAGCCTCCTGGAGGTGCTGGGCGTACTCCATGATGGCGTCGACCTATGTGGGATACCTTATCGTTCCTGGTGATACACTACAGTGCCGCCTAACCACCGCATGAAGCTGACACACTTGCGGCCTTCGGTTTTCTCAAGGACAGTCGGCCAGCGCTTCCTGGGTGGGTTTGCCGACCAGGCCGCAGCCCTGCAGCTTAGGCTGGGTCGTTGTGCCGACGCTCGACCACCGTGTCACGCGCGCCAAGCCTTCCGCAGGGCCCCCGTTCTTCCATTCTCCACTCCTGAGGGCAGAGGATGACCTGCATCTTGCTCGTTGCCACTATTCATGACGAGCTTGGCCTCGCTACGATCTCAGCATTGCACGCCATCCTTGAGCGCGTTCGTCCAGAGGTCATTTTCCTAGAGGTTCCTTCGGTGGCCGTTGCTGGCCCCAGCGAAGGAAGCCGTAGCAACCTCGAGCCCAGCGCAGTAAGACGATACTGTGAAGGGAAGGACGTCGATCTCGTCCCCGTCGACTTGCCTACACCAGAGGAGTCGTTCTTTCGCGACTTTCGATACTTGGACAGGAGGATCGTGGCGACGAGCCCTTCCTACTGCCGCTTGGTGGATCAGAACAGCCACGACATCGCAACGTATGGCTTCCCCTACCTCAACAGCGACCGATGTAGCAAGGCGTGGTCCGACATTTACGAGGCAATGCAGATCGCTGTCCAGCGGCTCAAGCACGACACAAGGCTAAGGGAGATCCTTGAATCGTGGAAACACACCAATGAGCTCCGCGATAGCGCGATGCTCAAGGGAGTAGACGAGTATTGCCTCCGATCATCGTGTGAGAACGGGGTGCTTCTGGTTGGTGCAGCACATAGGCAGTCATTGCTTAGCAAGTCGCGGGAAGCGCGTGGCGCGGACGCCCCTAGAATTGAGAGTGCGGACTTTCAGGCACCCTGACGGGTGAGATATCAACTTTCAAGTGCACTCTCTCAGGCTCCCCCGCAGTACCACTCCTCCAGGGCCTGATCGCTGAATCGCCTGCAATGCTGGATCTCGAAGGGGTACGCAGGACAAGCCCTCCCGCACTGAGAACCGCCCACTGGGGCTCGCCGCCTCCGCGCAGGCCATCCGGGCACCTGAACCGCCCACTCTGGACCCATCCCTACCTCCCGACCCCCACCCCCAACCTCCCCAACGCCTCCTTCGCCGACCCGAACTCCGGGTCTATCGCAATGGCGCGGCGATAGGCCGCGATGGACTCCTCCCGCCGCCCCGCGGCGAGCAGCGCCTCCCCGAGGCTGTCCCAGGCATTGGCCGACTGGGGGAAGACGCGGGTGTTGATCGCGAAGACCTGGAGCGCCGCGCCCTGCAGGCCGGCGTTGAGGAGGTTGTATCCCGGCGAGTTGACCTCGGGCTCGGGGCTCCGAAACCGATTCACCTCCGCACCCGCCGCCTCACGCACCAGCCGCTCGGCCGCCACCGTGTCCCCCTGGTGCAGCGCCGGGCCCAGCCGGTCGGCGAGCGGCGGCGTGGTGCCAAGCGCCAGGATGGCGCGGAGGGCCGGATCGGCTCCTGCGCGGCCCGAACCCGCCTAGGCGCCGGGCAGACGCGCTCCCGAAACCCGCTGATCCGCACCCCCGCGTCGCGGGCGGGCTCCGGGACGTGCCCGACTGGCACCGGCGGCGGGCAGGGGACTGAAAAGACGACACGGAAGCACGGAAGGGGGCACTGAAAGGAGCTGGGAATCGGGGGAGGGGGACGGGCAACGGGACTACCTGTCATTGCGAGGTCCCGCAGGGGCCTAAGCAATCCCCCACCCTCCGAGCGGGGTCGCGCCTGGCCCGGTTGGCCGCCGGGTTCGCGGGGGAAGCGCCGCGGCTCGCGGGGTGGCTGAGCGACACCGCAGCCGAAACCCTCGCTTGGTACGTGCTGGCGCGGGAGGACGTGCGCCGGAAGCTGCGCTTCACCACTGCGGTCGAGCGGCACCACGAGGAGGTCCGGCGCCGCATCAGGGTGATCTGGATATTCCCCTGCGAAGCCAGCCTCCAGCGCCTGCTCACTGACCGGGCCATGGAAGCCAACGACGGCTGACGCGGTCTGCGCTGGCTCATCGCCCCCAGCTTCGAGCGGGAGGAGCCCCCGGCGCGCCGGACCGCCTGAGCGGCGCGGGCCACGGGAAGAACCTAGGGATCTGCGCTTGACCGGGGGGGAGCGGGGGCGGGGCCTCCCGCTCGATCCGGGGAGGGGATGAGGCTAACTGCTTGCCGACAAGCGAGTAGCGGGAGAAAGGGAAGCGACTTGTCTGTCCGGGGGAGGGTTGTGCCGCGCTGGGGCAGAAGGCAGCTCTTGCGCGGTGTGGTGGCTGGAGGCACCTTGACTATGAGTTAGACCGCCTTCACACCGAGATTGCCAGTGACCCTAACCCCTGCGGCCGCTGCCCTGCTGGGTGCGCTGATTGGCCTTCTAGGTGGCCTCGGCGTAGCCTTGGCTCAACATCGACTGGAATTCAAGAAGTGGGCGAGGGCTCGCTCGGATGAGATTGACCGGGGGTCGCGTGCAGCCTTGGCGGACTTAGCCTCAGCTGCCGCGGTCCTCGCACATACCGTTGCTTGGTTCACTTACAACCATGTCGAGCCACTCCGGGTCCCCACCGATGCGGCACTTCAGCGCTATGACGAGGAAACACATAAGCTGATCTCCGATGTGGTTGCGGCACAGGTCCGGCTTGCCGCGCTGAATAGTCGCCTGTACCAACGCGTCGCGTATCTATCGACCGAGGCGATCGCCCTCTCGGAGGATGTCGACAGGCTTGTCGCGGTCATTCCAGCTGACCCCAAGGCTGCTGAGGAAGGGTTAGGACAATGCAACGCCAATGCCTTCCAATACATCCACAAGCTTGCTCTCCGCATCGCCGACGCAGGTGTCGGACCACTACCCCTCGCTAAGTAGCCAAGCGGCGGCCTAACCAGCGCATGGATCAGTCGTGGCGCGGCTGGGCAGTGGCTCCAGGCTGGCACCACCGCCCCTGCCAGAGTAGGTTCATCTCATTTAGCCGCGCCACGCTCGTCACGCGCGGGCGTGAGCCAGCATATGAGGCCACAGTGACCACCCGGAAGAGGTCCGCAACTCGTCCCCGGCTTGCCGGTATCGCGGCTAAGCAGGTATTGGTATACTGCCGCCGCCGCTGTGCCTTGTGCTTCGGCCTCCGCGCCGATGCCCGGCAGAAAGAGGGCCAGATCGCACATCTCGATCAAGATCGCACCAATAACCGCCCTGAAAACCTGGCATTTCTGTGCCTAGATCATCACGAGTCCTACGACCGCACGTCTAGGCAGGCGCGCAAGCTCTCTGCGGAGGAGGTCCGGTACTATCAGGGTGAGCTCTACGCTCACCTGAAGGTTTCGCGCAGGGCTAAGAAGATCAGGTCTCCACGTGAAGAGTTGCGTCGTTCCCGCCACTTATCCGCTCGTTGGTCCCCTGAGCTCTATGCGCACCGCCTTCAGATCTACAAGGCCTTCATGGCGTTCATCTCGAAAGTCGTAAGAACTGCCGAAGTCGAGCCAACAGACCTCACGAGCTTCTACTCTGGGACAGATGAGGCTCTGTTTCTCTTTGGCCCTTCGATCGATGAGTATGCTTCCGAGCTTCGCCGTCAGGCTGTGCGCTTGCGCTACACAAATGCCATGCTTCGCTCGGGCAAACTCTCGCCAGACAAAGTCGAAGCCACTGCTGAAGAGAATGGGAAGGTCCTGTCCTGGTTTGGCGAACAGACTCAAGCGGTTCGTACACTCCTACTTCTGTTCATGACCCCGGGCTAATGCTGGCGACCAACCGCATGAATTCGGCAGGGCGCGGCCGTCGGGTTGCGTAGGGGCTGGCACCAGTCTTCAGTTTCCCCCATACTCAACCGATCTCGCCGCGTCCCTGCAGCTGACGCGGGGCGGTAGATGGCGCACTACTTTCTTAAGGACAATACTCTTATGGCCTCGGCTGAGCTGCTACCACAAGCGATTAAGTTGGACAAGCTCATCGCGCGGATCGAAACCGGAGACATCAAGATCCCTGCCTTCCAACGCGGCTTTGTCTGGGACGAAGAGCAAATCCTTGAGCTACTGGACTCCCTCTACCGCAATTACCCAGTTGGCAGCGCACTCCTTTGGAGTTCCAACGAGAAGCTCAAGGCAGCGCGCAACGTGGCTGGCTTTGCAATTCCCGAGCGCGCCGACGAGTACCCAGTCAATTATGTCCTGGATGGGCAGCAGCGCCTATCCACTATTTACGGCGTGTTCTGCCGCGATCGCAAGCCAGCTGCAGAAGACAGTGTCTACAAGGTCGACCACTCGGTATTCGAAATATCGTTCGATTTTCAGCGCAGCATCTTCATCCCCAGAACTGACGTCAAGGATCCGAAGCGTACGCTTCCGTTGGCCTACCTGTTTGCGACAGACAAGCTCTTCCCGGCAATGGAGTCCCTTGAGCCCGGAGATCGCAAGCTGGCGCAAGACCTATACTCGCGTTTCAGCAACTATGAACTCTCAGTTGTGACGATCTCAAAACGCGGGAAGGACGAGGTAGGCACCATATTCGAGCGGATCAACAGTACTGGCACAGCTCTCACCACCCTCGACCTAATGGTAGCCTGGACTTGGTCAGAGGAGTTTCATCTTCAGGACGAGATTAACCAACTACTTGACACTCTAAATAGCAAGAATTTCGGAGAGCTATCCGACCGTGTGGTCCTGCAGTCCCTCGGGGCGCTGCTCAGCCAATCCACTACAACGAAGACGATTCTGTCTCTTGCTCCGGAGAAGGTAAGAGATTCTTTTCCAACCCTCGTGGCGAGCTTGGAGCTCGCAATCGACGCATTGTCGACCCAGTTTCGAGTAAGCTCTCTTGAGTTTCTGCCTCATCAGCAGCAGCTCGTGGCCCTCTCATACTTCTACTCCCGCATACCAGCTCCGTCTGTGGAACAGCTGGCGGTCCTCCGCAAGTGGTTCTGGATGACATCCTTCTCAAAGAGATACTCCGCACAAACCGATGACAAGATGGACGAGGATATTGCACTCTTTGCCGATCTAGCGGAGGGTAAGCCCGTTACCCTTGAGAGGTATGGCTACAGCGTTGACGCGAAGACCTTGGTGCGGCAGCAGTTCACCAAAGGAAGTCCACTCGTCCGGGCCACCCTATTGCTCCTAGCCAATCGTGGTCCAATGGACCTGACTAATGGTGCCGCTGTAGACGTCGGTACTGCCCTCGCCAGCTATAATCGGAAAGAGTACCATCATGTGTTCCCTCGCGCCCACCTCAAGAAAAAAAACGTCTCCGCAGAGAAGGCAAACTCAACCTGCAACTTTTGCTTCCTGCCAGCCCTCTCGAACAAGAAAATCAGCAGCAAGGCCCCCTCAGACTACTTCTTCACAGTAGTACCTGATGGAGCAAGGAAGGCTATCCTGGAAGCCAATCTCCTTCCTCTAAAGATGGATATCTATAAGGCCGACGACCTTGACACCTTCCTTGAACAGCGTGCTCAGGCGGTGATCCAGTATCTTGACAGCCTACTTGTCTGATGGCACAATCTAACAACCGAGGAAAGTCACCATAGCGCGGCCAACGGTTTGTGTAGGGGCTGCTACCATCTACCGGCGTCCCCCATGCTCAGTTGAGACGCGCCGCGGCCCTGCAGCTTATGCGGGGCGTTCGGCATCTTTCGCCTTGGATTCGCCATGACACCACCATGGTATACCGCGCTCGTTTCCCTTATTACCCCGGATCAATGGGAGGACGCAGTTCTTGGCACCATCCTTGGCGCAGTGCTCAGCGGACTCTTCGCCGCCTCCACTGGCCTTTTCAAAGCTCTGCGTGACCGTCGCCCTCTCAAGAGGCTACTTGGCTCGCTGGCCGAGTCGACCACAGCAACTGGCCTCTATATACGCGGTATGTTTGTGCAAGGCAACACGTTCTATTCACGCGACCCCGAGTACCATCCAGGGATGGCTGGCACTGTCACAGTCCGTTCCTGGGTGAACATTCCAGAAGTCTTCGGTGCGGCAGACGTTCGGGCTGCCTCCCAGATTGCCTCGCTGCTTGGAACCAGTGGCAAGCAACAATCCCTAGTATTTCGCTCGATTGTGGCTGATTGGGACAAGTGGGATGAACCGGCATTCTCCATTGGCGGGCATTTCAAGACGGACCAGATCCTCAAACACTGCCAGCCAAGCCTAGTCTCGCTACAGCAATTCGATCGCTTCAGAGTCGGAGCATCTGGCCCAGACTTTGTTGCGATCGGCGACGACGATTTCGGATTGATCTACAAGGGCTTCCATCCTACTTCTGGCCAACCCTTCATCGCAATCATGGGACTCGGTGCAGTCGGCACTGAAGCGGCAGCCTACTACTTCCACATGAACGCGCCCCAGCTTGGCCGGACCTATGGCTCCGACCCGTTTGCACTAGTCATCAGGGCGCCACTCACTCAGGGGTACCAAGGCGGCTCGTTGGCGTGGGCAAGCACACCAACGTTCTCGCTGAGGCATGTCTTGCACCCACTCCTGTACAGGCAGTACCGCGCTCGCAGCAAACAGAAAGCTGCCTAACTGCCGCCTGGAGCGGCCAGGCGCTCGCTCGCCAACCAAGGCATCAGGCCACTTGGCGTTGCCGCGCCAAGGAACGTACAATTCTTTTGGCTTGGAAGGCACCTGCAGCTCAGGCACATCTGTTTAGGCCACAACATTC
This sequence comes from uncultured Gemmatimonadaceae bacterium, assembly GCA_964585655.1. Taxonomy (GTDB): domain Bacteria; phylum Gemmatimonadota; class Gemmatimonadetes; order Gemmatimonadales; family GWC2-71-9; genus JADJOM01. The sequence goes on from CAZPER010000024.1 coordinate 38,958, forward strand.
ACCCCACTGATCATGCGACTAACTGAGGATGAGGCTACTGAAGCCTACAAGGTGCTTTCTCGGGCTCTCGTGGAGCACCACCTCGAATGGGTGGTGGACCAAGTCGAGGAGAAGGTCGCCTTGGGCAAGCTCACCCACCGCGCGATCAAACGCCAGCGGCAGCGCGAGGATGTCACTGAGTTCCAACTGTACAGGCCAGTCGAGGCTCGCGAAGGGGCCAAGCGCGAGTCGTTTACAGTAGCCGAGGACTTCACCGCTGTCGAAAAGCTAGCCATCCTGGTTCAGAGTATTGAGCAGGCCGTCATCTGCGTCCAAGACACGGCAGAAGACACGTTTCGAAGCCTCGACGACCTGGCAACCGCGGATGGCGGGAGGAATGTCCAACTGCTGTTCGAACCAGACGCGCCGATACGCGCACCATTTACGTTGAATCGAGGCGAGCTTTCGGACCGTCGCTCAGATCGTGCACTCCTGACGGCCCTACTTCACGAACTCATCGACGAATCGCCCAATGCCGATCCGACCCGGCTTACTCGCTGAGATTCAAGCGGCACTGGGCCGCTCGATCATCCCATCCCTCACCCCGTCTAGCGCCTCCAACGATATCTACGAGGCGTACCTTTTCTCTCTGGTCCTCACTGCAGCGAGGACTGAGGGAGCACGGATTACGCTCGCTTCCGTCACCGGTGCTCTGCCGAACCCATTCATCTTCAGAACGAGCCCGGGGTATCTCAATTCTAGAATGCGCAACTACGGTTACGCGGTCATCGAGTTCAACAGCTGTCCCATACTCGAAGCGCATGTGGGGATTCGGGTCTCTGGCCACTCAGGAGTACTCCATGAACTGGATGTATCGGTCCTGTTTCAGTCGGAAGCCATACTGTGTCGCTCTCAAAGGGATTCGGTGGCCCCTCGTAGCCATAGGATCGTCATCGGCCTAGAAGCTAAGTTCTATACAACGGACCTCGCACTACACTTGGGCAGAGCGTTTCTTGGACTGGTCCGTGATACCTCCACCCACAACCCGTTCTTTGTGCTGAATCGGGAAGCACCGTCAATTGAGAAGCTGCTGGCCTACAAGAACCAGCAGTGGGATCACAAGATCGTGCCCGGAGAGACTATCGCCGTTGCTCGCCTTACCAACGGCCTTCAGAAGGCTTTCCACAACTTCAAGGCCAAATACTCTGACTAATCGGTGCCAGCAGTTGAGTCCTAGCAACTGTATCTGGTCTCCGCCCTGGCGAAGTGCAAGGGGCTTCCGATAGCGTGAGGTCGGCTGCAGTCGTATCTCCGGCCCATCTGTGGGCGCGTCAAGGACGTGCCCACGATGGAAAGTCGCGCGCGGGGAGCCAATGGCATAGAGCGGCCCGGACGGCCACGGTTGTTATCGGCTCGCCCCAGCGCCGATCTGACCGGACGCCATCGTCGTGATGCGTCAAGCAGCTCGCTGGAAAGTGAGCTCCCCTTGGTGCGGGTCCCGGCGTTCGAAAGGCCGCCCATCGCGCCACTGCCGCCAACACACCCGCTCCAGCTTGTTGGCCAGAGCCACCGCGGCCACGTTGTGGGGGTGCCGCGCCCGCACTCCGCAACGCCCGTCAGGCCCAGCCGCTTCACCGCACATTGCCTGAGTGTGCCCCACCCATCCTTCACCCACCGCTACCTCCCCACCCCCAGCCTCCCCAACGCCTCCCGCGCCGACCCGAACTCCGGGTCAATCGCCAGGGCCCGGCGATAGGCCGCGATGGACTCGTCCCGCCGGCCCGCCGCGAGCAGCGCCTCCCCAAGGCTGTCCCAGGCATTCGCTGACTGGGGGAAGACGCGGGTGTTGATGGCGAAGACCTGAAGGGCCGGTCCCTGCTGGCCGGCGTTGAGCAGGGTGTAGCCCAGCGTGTTGACCTCCGCCTCCGGGCTCCGGTACCGGTTTACCTCCGCCCCCGCCGCCTCCCGCACCAGCCGCTCGGCACCCACCGTGTCGCCCTGGTGGAGCGCCGCGCCCAGCCGGTCGGCTAGCGGTGGCGTGGAGCCGAGGGCAAGAATGGCGCGCAGCGCGGGATCCGCGCCGCGCTGGTAGTCGGCCGAGTTGGGCGGGGTGTAGAGCGCCGGCGCCAGGAAGTCGCGCCGGTCACGCGGGTCGTACGGCGGCCAGGGGAGCGTCGAGACGTTGAGGGTCATGCCGCTCCCGGGAAGCGGGACCTGGACATGGTCGCCAAAGAAGTAGCTGGCGTTGCCGGTCGGCTCCCCCACGAAGGTGGCGTTGGTCCACTGGGCCAGGTCGCGGGAAAGGTTCATCGCCGCGGAAAAGGTGCGACGCCCGGTAATGACGAAGAGCCGGTCGGGCCGGTCGAGCGCGGGTCGAGCGACGATGCCGCGCACCACCCGCCGGTTATAGAAGGAGTTGCCCCCCGAGTTGTCGCGCAGGTCAATGACCAGCCGCTCCGGATTGAGTGAATCGGCCAGGGCAAAGACGCGAGTCCAGAAGGCGGCGTTGGTGTTGGGCGCCGGCAGGTTCACCACCGCGCGGTACGCCACATAGAGGGTCCGCTCCGCCGCCAGGTACTCGACCCAGTAGGGCATCCCCGGATTGCGCTGCCACACGGGCGCCGCCGCGCGGCCGCGCATGTCCACCCACCCACTCCGGTCAAAGGCGTCGGAGGGGTTGTGGCCACCCCGCGCCGGCCGCGCCACCGGCCGCACCACGACGGTCTGCCGCTTCCCCTCCTTCTCCACGGTGACGGGCAGCGCCTCGATGTCCGCCACCAGCCCCAGCCCATCCATCACCTCCGCAAACGCCAGCCAGTCGGGACCCCAGGCGCGGAGCCAGCCGTCGTTCTCGTGCGGCACCACCCGCGCCGCGGCGGCCAGGTAGCCCGCCGCGTCGGTCTTCCCGATCCGCGTGACCTTGCCGCCCACCAGCGCCGCGTACTCCGGCGCGGCCGACCGCACGAAGAGGCCGTCCTCGAAGGAGTAGAGCGAGATGGGGTAGTACCGCCGCGCGGCGGCGGGATCGAAGAGGGGATTGAGGGAGGTGTGCCCGTCCTTCACCAGGGCGACCAGCTCCATCAGCGCCACGGTAGCCTGGTTGCGGGTGAGCCCGGGGAGCCGGCGCCCGGTGGCGGCGACCGCCGAGTCCCACCGTGCGCGGGTCAGCCTGTAGAACGCGTCGGGGTGCCTGGCGGGAAGCTCGCGGGCGATGACGCGAAGGTCCTCCTGCCAGGCCGCGGGGTTGTAGGCGGGAGCCTGGGCGGCGGCGCTGGTACTGGAAAGAAGCTGGGCGGTCAGCAGGAGCATGAACGGACGACGGACGATCATCACGGCGACTCGAGGGAGAGGGTCAGGGATATCCTATCCCACGGGGCTGGGCGGCGTCTTGAACAGCGGTAACCGGGCTCGGCGGAGGGCGCCGGGGGTGACGCCCAGGCCGCCGCGGACGGCGCGGGTGAGGTGGGCCTGGTCGGCGAAGCCGGCGTGGAAGGCCACATGGGAGATCGGGGTGGCGGTGCCCGCCAGCAGCCGCACCGCGGTCTCGAGCCGGAGGCGGCGGGCGGTGACGGAGACCGGCTCGCCGAAGTGGTCGCGGAAGGCGCGGGCCAGCACCACCCGGTGGACGCCGGCCTCGCGGGCCAGGACGGCGACGGTGATCCGGCCGGACAGGTCGTTGAGCTGTTCCCGCACCCGGAGGAGCCAGGGGGGCGGCGGGGTGGGGCGGCCATCGAGTCGCCGGGAGACGGCGGCGAGCAGTTCCACCAGCAGGCCGTCGAGGGTGACGGGGCGGGCGGGGTCGTCGGTGGAGACCAGGCGGTCGAGCCGGCCGAGCACCAGGCCGAGCCAGGGATCGGCGGGGAGAAAGGCCGCGCGGTTGAGGGCGGCGACGCCGGGCGCGCCCTCGACCAGCTCGCCGGTGAGCACGAGGCAGCGGGCCCCGGCGGGGCCGGCGTCAATGTCGTGCCTGGCGCCACCGGAGATGCGGACGCTCCCCGCGCCTACATCCCGCCAGCCGTCGCGCTCGCGCTCGAGGAAGCCGCCGCCGAGGACGGCGCAGAGGTGGGGGCCGGCGTGCTCGTGCCGGCGCATGCGGTGGCGCGGAGGGAGGGGATAGGCGGAGGGGTGGGGCACGGAGACACCACGGTCGCGGGAGGGGGGTGGTTTCAGGGTCGCCGTAGCCACCCGGCACTTCCTTCCGGCCGGGCCGCGTTAGTCAGGGGCTGAATGACGCTGCGCTGACGGGGGCAGGGGAGATTCCCAGGTGATGGTCGGCTGACCCCCGCCCGGCCGTCCTCTTCCCCAAGTCGCCACTCATCTGGCCGGTGCAGCGTGATGAGTCACCGTTCCGCCCCGCGTCTCATGCCCGTCCTTGCCGGGGTGCTGCTCACGCTCGGCTGTGACGCGCGCGCCACCCTGACCTACGAGCCGCCCTATCTCCCCATCCAGATCACGGTGGACACGAAGGGCGAGGTAACCTGGCAGACCAAGGACAAGCGCCGCCTGGTGACACCGATCGGCGTCTTTCAGTTGGGCGTCTCCCAGACGATCGTGCCGGAGAAGTCAGAGCTAGTCCTGGTGGTCCGAGATACGCGCCGCGCGGCAGGACAGCAGGAGCAGGCATTCCGCGTCAAGTCGAACTCTCACCTTGTCCTCCTTGCCGACGGTAGGACCCAGGTGGAGGTCCATGAGGGCCGGATCACGATCGACGTGTCACGGGGGCGGGCGTACCGGCTGGTCGTGAACGGCAAGCCGAGCGACTTCGCCCTGAGCACGGCCGCGACTACGCCCGCGAACCCCACGCCTCCCCAGCCGCCCCCACCGGTGGAGGCCCACCGGGCCCCGCCGCCCGCAGTGCCGGAGACAGTGCTCGTGACCCAGCCGCCCGAGACGGTGACGGTGGCGGAACCCACGCCGTTCATCGCGACCGTCTGGCCGGAGGACCTCCCGTTCACCCTGGCCCCTGGGGTGCGGTTCGGCGTGACCGTCGAGAAGGAAGTGGAGTCGGGTGCCGGCGCCAGCGGCAAGAAGCTCGAGGGCCGGGTCATGGAGAATGTCAGGTCCACGACCGGGGCCATCATCATCCCGCGGCGCAGCAAGGTGACGATCAAGGTGGACGCCTTCCCGCATCCTGGCAGCGATGATGACCCCGGCACCATCACGCTGCGCATCACCAAGGTGCAGGTCAACGGTCACGAGTACCGGCTGGCGGCTACGGTCGAGCCGCCGACACTGGAACTCTCGACGAAGCGGGTGTCGTCGGAGGACGCATCCAAGGTGGTCGTCGGCGCGGCGGTTGGTGCTTTGGCTGGCGGGCTCATCAAGGGCAGGTCCGGGGTCGTGCGTGGAGGCGCCATCGGGGCCGGCACGGGCGCCGCCGTCAGCGTGGCCACGGTGGAGCGCCGAGCCCGTCTCCGGGAAGGGACGCCGCTCCAGGTGGTGCTCGATCAGCCGTTCGCCATCCCGCGGAAGAAGCAGGACGCGCGGGACTAGGGGGCCAAGGGGCGCGTGGAAGTGCCGGTCCGCGGCCGCACTCCTTGCGACCTGGAATCCCGACCTGCACCTTCTGGATAGCCCAACCCACTCCAGCCCGAGTCGGCTACTGGGGGCACCATGTCCACCGACAAACTCCTCGCCCGCCTCTGTGGCGTGTGCTTCGTCCTTCTAGCCGCTTGTGGAAAGGGGAGCGATGACGGTGGAGGCGGGCCGGGCGCGGTCGTCGCTGCCGTGGTGGTCAGTCCGGCAAATCATACGATCACGATCGGCAGCAAGGTGCAGTACGACGCCGTTGCGCGGGACGGCTCCGGGAACGACATCACGGGGAGGAACTTCAGCTGGCAATCATCGCAAACCGGCGTAGCCACCATCTCGAATTCAGGGCAGGTGACAGCGCTGGCGCAGGGGGTGACGCAGATCAGTGCCACCACCGACGGCGTTTCCGGGCAGGCACAATTGACGGTGACCGGAGGCGCGCCGACCGGGGCCACGATCCAGGGAACGATCACCCGGTCGGGGAACTACTTCAGTCCCCCGCGCCCAGCCGCGGGGCGCAAGCCGGCGGCCGCGGACCTCGAGCGCCCGCATGTCGCCGCAAGCGGGATCAATCATGCCTCCCCAACCGGGGAAAGCGTTCGCTGGGAGCGGGCCACTCCATTCGCCACCCACGCAAGCGGCGAGTTGATCGTGACCTTCCGCAGCGCCGCGGTTGGCGCCCCGGCGCTGGGGTCGCTGGCCTACAACTCATCCGCGGTCACCGCATCCGTCAGCGCCAACCTCCGGACTGCGGTCTCCCGACACCTGACGGCCGCTACAACCCTCGCCGGGGTCTCCCCCGCACTCCTCGCCGCCCGAGTCCGGTTGTCCAACCCGGCGCTCGAGGATTCGGTGGCCGATGCCCTTCGTCGCGATCCGGCGGTGCAGTCCGTCGAGCCAAACTACATTCGCACGCATTTCGGCCTGCGCCGCGCCAACATGCCAGCTGGTATCGCAACCCGGGGGCCCGCGGTGCGCCCCAATGATCCCTGGTATCCCGCCCAGGCCTGGCACTACGAGATGCTGGATCTCCCCCGCGCCTGGCGCACCACGACCGGGAGCAACACGGTGCTGGTGGCGGTGGTGGACGACGGGATTCGCTTCGATCACCCGGGTATAGCGGCGAATCTGACCAACGACGGCTACGACTTTGTCAGCAACCCAATATCTATTCCTTCCTGCTTCGGCGGCTCCTACGGCGTCTCAGGGGATGGAGACGGGTATGACTTCGATCCGACCAATCCTATGCACGTAAGCATCGACCCCCAGTTCCAGTGCATCCAGGGAGTCCTGCCATCCGGGAACCACGGGCTGCATGTGGCAGGAACGGTCGGAGCTCGTGGCAATGACGGCATCGGGGTGACTGGGGTCGCCTGGAATGTGCGAATTCGGCCGGTGCGGGTACTCGGCCTGGCCGGTGGAACTGATTACGACATTGCTCAAGGCCTCGTCTACGCCGCCGGCCTCCCAGCGGACAACGGATTCGGGGGAGTGGTCGTAGCTCCCAGCGGCGCCCGGATCATCAATATGAGCCTCGGTGGGCCAAATGCTTCAACCCTTTCACAGAGCGCCGTGGCCGCGGCGACGGCGGCGGGGTCTCTCATCATTGCCTCCGCCGGCAACGACCAGTCTGCGGTTCCCAACTATCCGGCGGCCTATCCCCAAGTGCTTTCGGTCTCCGCCCTGGGGCCCGATTTCAACCTCGCCTCGTACTCATCCTACGGGTCAACCATTGACGTGGCCGCGCCGGGCGGTGATCTGCAGGATGGGAACAGCTCCTTCGGCATCATGTCGACGGCGTTCAACTACGTCACCGGTCAGCCGATCTATGACAACGCGACCTGGAACGGGACTTCCATGGCGGCCCCGCACGTCGCGGGCGTCGCGGCGCTTCTGCTCTCGGCCAACCCGGGCTTGACCGCGGCACAACTCCGAAGCAGGATCGAGACCTATGCGGTGGACCTGGGCCTGCCTGGCTATGATCAGTCATACGGGCTCGGATTGGTCAGCGCCCGGAACGCGCTGACCCAGTCGTCCGCCCCTCCGACCACGATATATGTCAAGCTGATCAACGCCGCGACTGGGGCGCTGGCGGCAACGGTGGCCGCACAAACCAATGGGTCCTATCAATTCAGTGACGTGCCCTTCGGAACGTACCACATCTATGCGGGAGAGGATGAGGAGAGTGATGGGGTGGTCGGTGTCAATCCACGCCGCTGGACCGGCTACGGCTCGACCGCAATTCCGACCACCGTGACGGTGGCGGGTCCCGGAACTCAGACCATCAGCTTTGCCGTTGGGTATCCTTTCGAGTACGAGAATAACAACTCGCTGCAGAATGCCGATGTACTGCCGGTCGGTGGTTACCTGGTTGGCGTGATCGCCAATCCCGCCTCGGACATCGATGTGACCCGGATTCAGATTCCGGTCAGCGGCACCTACACCTTTGAGACCGAGGGCCTGTTCGGATCCTGCGCCTTTGCCCTGGAGGAGGATACCGTGCTGGAGCTGCTCTCCTCCAACGGGTCACAAGTCGCACTCAACGATAACATCAGCGCGCAGAGCGGCCTCTACTGCTCTCGCATTACCAGGACGTTATCCCCGGGCACCTACTACCTGCGGGTGTTTGCCTACACCGGGCTCGGGGCGCCGGGGTTCCTCAACCGACGGTACACCCTCGCGGCGCGGGCCGGGCCGTGAGGCGCCGGAGAACTGTCACCTCTCATTCATCGTACGACCGCCGGGCGATGACCATGATGCTGAAGCCCCGTTGCACCCTGTCGCTGCTGGCGCTTCTGGTGGCCATCGGCTGCCGGCCGACCCCGCCGGCCGGCGGAGATGCCGAGCCGGTCAGGAGCGACGGGGATACCGCTGCGGGCTCGGTGCCGCGCGACACGACTGCGGCGTCGCCGGGGAGCATTGACACGACCGCCCACGCTGATCCCGCAGCGGGGGCAGTACCGGGCCTTCCTGAACTCCGCGCCGAGGTCATGCGTCTGATAGGCGATGCGGCCTGCGCCGATGTGGGCCAGTGCCGTGCCATTGGGTTCGGGGCCAAGCCGTGCGGCGGGCCGTGGCAGTACCTGGCGTATTCCACCGCGAACACGGACTCGACCGCGCTGAATGCTGCCGTCGCCCGTTACAACGCGAAGGAGGCGGCGATAAACAGGGCCGAGGGGAGGGTGTCGGACTGCGCGCTGGTCCCTCCCCCGAAGCTGGTGCGGGGGAATGGACGGTGCGTCATCGCATCGTAGGCCAGGAAGCGAGGCCCCTTCAGGGCACGCCTCATGGAGGTTGGCAGCATCTCCCGGTGGCTGCTATCCCCGCGCCGCTCTAGCGGCGTCCCGCCTGGACCGGTATCCTCAAGCCCTCAGCCCTCCTCGTCCCGGGGGTGCCAGACCCCGGGAGCCTGCAGCACGACGGCACCCCCTCACTGCCTGTGGTCGCATGCCCGAGCCCATCGCCGCTCTTACCACCGCGCTGGCCGATCGCTATCGCGTGGAGCGCAAGCTCGGCGAGGGCGGCATGGCCACGGTCTACCTCGCCGAGGACCTCAAGCACCAGCGGAAGGTGGCGCTCAAGGTGCTCCGGCCCGAGCTCGCGGCCATTCTCGGCGCGGAGCGGTTCCTGCACGAGATCCGCACCACCGCCAACCTCCAGCATCCGCACATCCTGCCACTCCACGACTCGGGGCAGGTGGAAAGCACCGTCTTCTACGTCATGCCCTTCGTCGAGGGCGAGTCGCTCCGTGACCGGCTCGACCGGGAGAAGCAGCTCCCCATCGAGGACGCGGTGCGGATCGCGAGCCAGGTGGCCGGCGCGCTCGACTACGCCCACCGCCATGGCGTGATCCACCGCGACATCAAGCCCGAGAACATCCTGCTGCACGACGGCTCGGCGCTGGTGGCCGACTTCGGCATCGCGCTCGCGGCCTCGAGCACCGGCGGGACCCGGATGACCGAGACCGGCATGAGCCGCGGAGTTCGCGGCCGCGCTCGCGGGGCAGGGTACCGGACTCCGTCGCCCGGCCACGACGGCCCTGCGGGGTGACGGGCCGGGCGGGGCGCGGTGGCGCTGACACAGGCCGGCGTCGACCCGGGCGAGATCAATGAATGCGTGGTCTCTGAGGAGACGGAGACGGCAGTGAAGGAGCAGATGGACGAGATCGTCCATACCGGTTTCAAAGGCACACCGACAGTCTTCATCAAGGACAAGGTCTTCGTCGGTCCCAAGCCCTACCGGGTCTACGCCATCGCCCTCGAGGGATTGCTGTACTGGTTGAAGTAATTTACCCCTCACCCAATCCTCTCCCAAGGGAAGAGG
>CAZPER010000025.1:0-47763 GCA_964585655.1 uncultured Gemmatimonadaceae bacterium
GGGCCGCGGCGCCGTCGGCGTTGCGGCGCGCCGGGTCCGTCAGCGCGGCCTCCCACGCCCCCGCCAGCGCCGCCGGATCGAGCGGGGGCACCAGGCGGTGCCCGAGCCCGGGGCCGAGCACCGCCGCATTGCCCCCGACGTCGGTCACCACCGGACAGAGCCCGGCGCTCATCGCCTCGAGCAGGCTCACCGAGGTGCCCTCGCTCCGCGATCCCATCGTGAACAGGGTGAAGGCCGGGTGCAGGTTGGGCAGGTCGTCCCGCCAGCCAAGGATGAACGCCCGCCCCGCCAGCCGCCGTTCCGCGATCAGGGCTTCCAGCCGGGCCCGCTCCGCCCCGTCTCCCACCAGCACCAGCACCGGGGCATCCGGTGCCGTCCACCGGGCCGCCAGGAGGGCGTAGGCTTCGACCACGACGTCGTACCCCTTGATCTGCTCCAGCCGGCCGATGCTCCCCACGATCGGCGTCCCGGCGCCGAGCCCGAGCTCGGAGCGAAGCACCCCGTTGTCCGGCGCCGGCCGGTAGAGCCCGGTGTCCACCCCGTTGGCCACCAGCCGCAGCCGGGTCGTGTCCGGCACCACGGTGCGCTCCAGCTGGGCCCGCAACACCTCCGACACCGCCGCGATCCGGTCGGTGCGGCCGGCGGCGAGGCGGCCGATCTGCCGGTCCAGCCACGGGTCGGGCCGCCTCCGGCCATGCTCCGTGTGGACGATCCAGGGTACCCCGGCCATCCGGGCGGCCCGCGCCACCTTGTACCAGACGCCGGCATGGGAGTGCACCACGTCCGGCGCGATGCCGCGGATCTGCGCCGCGAGCGCCCGGGGCCAGAGAATCGAGCCGCGCCGCATGGCGACCGCATGGTGAATCGTGGCGTGGCGCTCGAGCCCCTCCCCGAAGCGGCCGAGGTAGCCGAGCACCAGGACATGGGACTCGAAGCGGGATCCATCCAGCAGGCGCACGATGTCGGCGAACAGCCGCTCCATGCCGCCGTAGTTGAGATTCTGGATCACGTGCAGCACCCGCACCCGACGGCTCACCGCCCCCTCCGCCAGCGCCGCCACGCGCGGGCGGTGCGCTCCTGCGCGCCTTCGAGGAAGTCGAACCCGGCCCGGGCTCCGCTCAGCACGGCCAGGCCGGCCCACCCCACCTCCGCCTGCGCCGCGAACTCCAGCGTGCGCCCCCGGTTCCGGAACCGGCCCGCCCGCAACTCAACCATCGGGTCCTCGGGATGGGAACCCGTCAGGATCACGCGGGTCTCCCGGTCGTTCCGGCTGTCGTGCTGATCCAGGCCGGCCACCCCGACCACCTCGGGGCGCCGGCGCCGGATGTCCTGCAGCAGGCGGATGGCACGCGGGTCGGGGAGCCAGCGGGTGTTGTACGCCGCGTTCCAGACCTCGATGGCGTCGATGCCCACCCGGACCTCCGCCGGCAGCTGGTAATCCCACAGCACCGGGTGCGCCGCCATGGTGAACCCCGCGATGCCCCGCGTCTGCTCCAGGAACTCGGCGGGGGTCGCGGGCTCGATCCAGCGGCCCAGGCCAAAGGCCAGCAGGTGCAGCCCGGGATACCCGGCGAACCGGAACTCGAGCCCCGGGATGAGCCGCGCCCCGAGCCGGGAGGCCTCGGCACAGTGCTCCAGGTACTCCGCGAACCGGCCGGCGTCGAGATCCTCCGCGTGGTCGGTCAGGCCCACGAAGCCGATCCCCCGCTGGGCCGAGAGCCGCGCGAGGTGCCCGAGCGTGTCCCGGCCATCGTGGGAGTATTCGCTGTGCACGTGGACGATGCCGGTCCGGCCGGCCTCCGGGCCTAGCGCCTGAACCATGCGACGGTCTCCCGTACCGCGGGCCAGGGGTCGCCCCAGCGGAACACTTCGTTGTGGTCCCCCGGCCACCAGAGCCGCAGGAACTGAAGGACGGCCGCGAGGCGCGATGGCGAGCCCGGAGGCAGCGCCAGGTGCGCATCGCTCCGGGTGAGGCGGGCGAGGAGGTGATCGACGTCGCCCCACCACCACCTGCTCCGCATCCCGGCGCGGTAACCAGTCACCGGCGCGGGCGTGCCTCCGGACATCAGCTCCAGCAGCAGCCGGGGGAAATCCACCCCGGCGTCCACCGCGAGCTGCAGCGAGCCCCAGAAGCGGCCATTGATCTCCATGAGATACGGCGTCCCGGTGACCGCATCCACCTTGTACTCGATCATGGCGACGCCCTGCCACCGGAACCGGTCCAGCAGCGCCCGGCTCCGCGCCACGAGGGCGGGGTCGGCGGGGATGCTCTCCCGGTAGACGCTCACCCCGCCCGACGGCGGCTTCTCCCGCAGGCGCCGGTGCGCAAAGGTTGCCACGGTGCGACCGTCCCATACCAGCAGGAAGATCCCGATGCCCGGCCCGACCACCCGCTGCTGCAGCAGCAGCGGATAGGCCGCTGCGGGGTACGCAGCAATGCGCCGCTCCAGTTCGTTGACATCCTGGGCGTGGCTCACGCCGAACTTTCCCCGGGTCTCCCCCGCCCCACCCACCGACCGGGCCGGCTTGAGGACGATCGGAAACGCCAGCGCCTCCAGGGCCGAACGTCCCAGCGTTCCCGGTGCGGTGAGCTCCGTCTGGCCCGGCACCTGGATGCCAAGCTCCGGTGCCAGCTGCAGCAGCAGCGCCTTGTCGGCGATGCGGCGAAAGTCCTCGAGCTCACCGTACGGCAGCCGGGCCGGCGCCAGCTGTTCCCGCCGTTCGAGCAGGGCCAGCACCGACGGCTCCGCCACCGGCAGGACGGCGCTCACCTGCTCCAGCCGCACGGCCTCGGCCACGGCGGCCGTGAACCGCGCGGGGTCGGCGAGCGGATCGGGGACCAGCAGCTCGCGCGCGGCATATCGGGATCCGCCGGCCAGCGATCGCGGGCGCGAGGAGGCCACGATCACCCGATGGCCCGCGCGGCCCAGGCTCCGGACCACCGCCAGGGCCGACCGCTGCTCGCCATCGGTCACCAGCACCGTCTGGCTCATGCCGGCGCCATCCCGGAGGTCCGGAGCACGAAGCCGTTCCGCGAGAGGCCGGCAGGAACATTGAGCCGGGGAAGCTGAAACGGATTCCGGTCGGGTTCCGGCAGCCATCCGCCGCTCACGAGGAACCCGGCGCGGTACCCGGCCTCCCGCGCGGCGACTTCGACGGCCGGCCCGGTGAGTCCGTAGGGATACGCGAGCCATGGCTCGGCGCGCGGAAACCGCTCGCGCAGCCAATCGAGCGGCGGGCCGAGTTCGGCCGGCAGCTCGTGGCGCTCCAGCCGCGCCAGGTTGGGATGCGACCAGGTGTGGGCGCCGAGCGTGAACCCCTCCCATCGGGTGGCGCGGGCCAGCTCGGCCTCGGAGGCGGGCCGGCACGCCGCGGGGGGCGCCGCCAGGTGCAATCCCCGGAGCCCGGCGAGCGCCTGCACCCGCTCGCCCTCGCCGCGCCCGGTCTCGAGCGCCTCCAGGCGAAATCCCTCCGGCAGATCGGTTCCAGCGGCGGCCTGCACCATGTCCCACCAGAAGCCGCCGCCCCCGAGCATGCCGGGCGTCACGAACATCGTCGCCGGGAGGCCGCGGCGCTCCAACTCCGGCAATGCGGCGGTGACGGCGCCGGCGTAGGCGTCGTCGAAGGTGATCGCCACCCTGGGCCGGGTTGTGGTGGCCGCGGCCGGCTCCAGCAGCTCGGCCAGGGGCACTACGCTGGCGTGGCCGGCCAGCACGTCGAGCTGCTCGCGGAAGCGGGCCAGCGGCAAATGGAGCGAACGGTCGGCGCCGGGACTGGCGTCCTCAGGCAGGACATTGTGATAGGCGAGCACGAGCGCCCGGCGACGGAAAGCCCGCCGCGAAAGCGCGGCGGGCCCGGATCCCGCCAGCAAGGCCTCCACCAGCGCCTTGAGCGTGGCGCGCATCCGTCAGGACGAGGAGCGCGGATACATGACCGGCGGTGGCAGCGCGGCGGGTGGGCGACCCTGCCCCGGGGCCAGTCCCCCACGGTGACGGCGGGGACCGGCGGTCTCCGGCACGATGACCTGTGGGCCGCCGTCGCCATCACCGGCGCGCGCTTCACGCCGCATGCGATCCTCATAGGAGATATAGAGCCCGCCGACGAATGCCACGAGCACGTAGAGCGGATCGAGGTAGGCGAACGAGACGAAGCTCCCGCCGACCGCGAAGCCGATGAAGGCGATCGGGAGGTAGAGTGCGGTGAAATAGAGGAATCGCTGCTCGTTGTCTCCCTTGTCCCAACCGACCATCTTCTTCCGCAGCCGGTTGCACTGGATCGGCGCCCCGAAGACGATCATGCTGAAGATCACAATGCCGGGAATCCCCATCTCGGTCGCGGCCTGCAGGAACGAGTTGTGAGCGGCGGACCACTTGATGCCGGGAAGCGTCGGGTCGAACTCCCGGGCCTCGGCACGGGCGCTGATCTCCCCCTCGGCCCGCGGGAAATTGTCCACGCCAATCCCCGTGACCGGGTTGGTCATCATGTAGCCCATGCCGCGGAGAAACACTTCCTTGCGCCCCGTCGGGGAGCTCCAGTTGTAATCCTGCGTCGGTCGGAGAATCGTTTCCATCTGCTCCCAGTATCCGGCAGGGGCCGCGAGGAGCATGGCGATGATGGTCAGGATCACGAAGGCGACCTTCTTCGCCGCCGACACCCCCTGGAGCAGGACCAGGACGGCGCCGCCGACCACGACCAGGGTAAGGAACGCGCCCCGGGAGCCGGTCCGGGCAATCGCGGCGCCGAGACCGCCCATGACGATCAGGCTGGCCAGCTTGCCCCGGGACTTGGAAACCTGCCAGGTCAGGGTGGAGAGGACCAAGCAGAGCACCGCGACCAGGCCGAGGTCGTTGGAGTCGTAGCTGTAGCCGTTCTGGATCCGGGCGATGGTATCGCCCTGCTTCTGCATCTTGAAGACGAAGAGCGAGAGCCAGGCGAGCGCGCCGCCCGCAGCGGTCATGGCCCAGATGAGGCGATAGAGGTCACCACTCTTCCGCACCGCCAGCAGCACCAGATAGGCGAAGAGGATGGTCTTCGAGAATTCCTTGATGATGAACGCGCCCGAGTTGCCCATGGACAGGCCGAACGGCACCGACAGGCAGGCCATGATCCCCATCGCCGCGATCATCCGGGCTGACCAGGTCTTCGGCGCAAAGTCGCCGGAGAGGTACCGCGGGTTCATCAGGGCGTAGAGCCCGGCCAGCAGGGTCAGGGTCAGCGCCGGCCGGAACGGGGTCAGGAATCCGAAGTGCTGGTGGATGCGACTGATGGTGAACAGCATCAGCACCGAGATGATGTTCCGGTAGCCATCGGACGTGGCGATCAGCGCCCCGCTCACCCCCCCGGGGAGGGGTCCGGTCCTGCGACTGGGGAGGGCGGCGGCGGTCATAGCTATCCTGAAAGCTGGTATTAACTTACCTTGCAATTCTCAGGCCCTGAGGCCCCGGTCCGGGCGCGGATTCCCGTCTCCGAATGACCTTTCGGCGCTCCCCCGACGTTATCCAGCCTGTGGCCTTCCCGCAACAGGCAGCTCAACTTGCCTGATCCCAGAGGGTTGGCCAGAGAGTTGCTACCCACCTGCCGTCCGTGACACTGCTCCCGTCTCCTGAGATGAGCCCTGATCTGCGACCGATCTCCGTCGTCGTCCCCTGCCGGAATGCCCGCGGTTGGCTGGATCAGGCCCTGGCCTCCGTGGTGGACGCCGCGCAGCGCGAGCCCGCGGTGGAGGTGGTAGTGGTGGACAACGGCTCCACCGACGGCACCGCGGAGGAAGTGGAACGCCGGTGGGGCTCGCAGGTGACCCTGTTGCGCGCCCCCCGGCGAACGGTGGGCGCCCTCCGCAACCTGGGTGCGGCGCACGGCGGGGGAACGATCCTCAGCTTCGTCGACGCCGATTGCGCGGTGGCCCCCGGGTACTTCGGGATCGTGCGGGAGCTCCTCGCGGAGACCGGCGCGGCTGCGGTGGGATGTTACTACGAGCTGCCCCCCGTCCCGACGGCGCTGGAGCGCGCCTGGGACCGGTTGCACGCCCCCGCCCAGGATGGCCCCGCCGCCATGATCAACGCCGGAAATCTTGCGGTGACCCGGCCGGCCTTCGAGGCGGTGGGAGGATTCGATGAGGTGCTCCCGACCGGGGAGGACGCCGAACTGTGCGCCCGGTTGCGCGCCCAGGGGTTTCCGGTCTGGCAGGACCGGCGGATGCGCGCCCGGCACCTGGGCAATCCCACGAGCCTGGGACGATTTGTCGCGAAGGAGTACTGGCACGCCCTGGGGATGTTCGGCACCGTCCGTGGCGGGGACCTTGACCGGCCCTTCCTGATGACACTCCTGCACGCGGCGCTGCTGGGCACCGCCATCCTCCAGCTGGTGCGGGGGCATCCCGGCTGGCTCGCGCTGGCGCTGGTGGCGCCCGCGCTGGCCGTGGCCTATCGCGGCATGACCTTGCATCGCCTCCCCCCTGTGGGATGGGGGCTGGTGCTGTACTTCGCCTACTTCACGGCCCGCGTCGCGGCGCTTCCCCAGGCCGCGGCCATCGGGTGGCACTGGCGGCGGGCTGCTTCACGTTCCCCCCGATTCCCCTGATGACGATCCTGCTGACGGTACTCCTCGGCAGCCTGGCCCTGCTCGTGGCCCTGCCCAGCCTCTGCGACCTTGCCATGGCGCTCAAGGGACTCGGGCGCGGCCGGCCGGAGCCGCCCCGGCAGCCGCCGCAACCACTCCTCTTCCTGATCCCGGCGCACAACGAGGAGCTGCTGGTGGTCCGGGCGGTGCGGTCACTGCTGGCCCAGGAGTACCCACCGGAGCTGCTCACGGTGCTGGTCGTGGCCGACAACTGCGATGATGACACCGCCCGCCTGGCGCGGGAGGCCGGCGCCATGGTGCTGGAACGCGACTCCGCCACCGATCGTGGCAAGGGGCACGCGATCGCGTGGGCGCTCGACCAGGTGGAGCTGGAACGGTGGGCGGCGGTGGTGATCGTGGATGCCGATACGATCCTCGACCCGTCGTATGCGCTGGAACTGATGCGCTGGGCTCCGCTGGAGGACCGGGCGGTGCAGAGCTACGACGGCATGAGCAACGAGTTCGAGAACTGGCTCACGCGGCTGGCCGGCCTGCTCACGCGGAGCCGGTATGGCATCTCCCTCCCGCTCAAGGTGGGAGCCGGTTTGAATGTGCCGCTCACCGGCGATGGGACGGTGCTGGGAACCGCGCTGCTGCGGCGCCAGCCATGGCGGGTCGTGACCATCACGGAGGGATGGGAGCTGTACGCCCGCTATTCGCTGGAGGGCCGCCGGATCGAGTATGCCGGGGGAGCGAAGCTGTTCGCCCAGGAGACCCGGAGCCTGCGGCAGAGCCGGTCACAGCGGGAGCGCTGGACCGCGGGCCGGTTCGCGGTGTTCCGGCTGTACTGGTCCCAGATCCTCTTCGCCGGCCGCGCCGGCCTGTTGCAGCGGCTGGACCTGATCGCCGAGCTGACCCATCCGGGCCCCGTCATGCGCGCATGGATCGGGCTGGCCGGCGCGGGCCTCACGGTGCTGCTCCAGCCCCATGGCGTCCTTGTCATTGCGCTGCTGTTCGCCACCGGCGCGCTGCAGCCCGCCTGCTACGCCGGCCTGGCCCTGCTGCGTCATCCCGCGCCCGGAGAGACGCTGCTGGCCCTGGCTCGGCTCCCGCTCTATGCCTGCTGGCGCGCGGTGGTGGGGGTGCGGGTGCTCCTCACCTCCGGGACCGGCTTCTGGGCCCGGACCGCCCGCCACGACGAGCGGCTGGACGACTCCCACAAGCGCTGAGGGCGGCCTCGTCGGCCGCCCCCAGGGTCCTCCCACGCCCTTCCGAACTCCTACTGCCCGCTGATGTAGAAGTGGTCGATCTGCATCGTCTGGTCGGCCGGCACCACG
Organism: uncultured Gemmatimonadaceae bacterium; assembly: GCA_964585655.1. Lineage (GTDB taxonomy): Bacteria > Gemmatimonadota > Gemmatimonadetes > Gemmatimonadales > GWC2-71-9 > JADJOM01. The sequence goes on from CAZPER010000025.1 coordinate 7,896, forward strand.
TCGATCGGCGCGCCCCAGGTCGGATTCCACGACACCTGCTGCCAGTTCACGGCACCGGGGATCGGATTCGTCGAGGAGATGAACCCGACGTTGGTGTACGAAGCGATCTTGGTGCCGTCCAGCCACCAGCTGACCTCCCCGTTCGTCTGCCCGGGCACATTCGACTTGAGCAGGATCTCGATCCGGTGCCACTGGCCCCGGACCAGCCTCGCGCCCTGGACGATGTTGGGGTTCAGGTTGAAGGAGATGCCGCGCGGATCCGATTCGACGTTCTGCAGCCGCATTTGCGGCGTGATCGGGTTGCCGCTCTGGCCCTGGGCGGAGAAGACCACCACGCTGCCACCGTTGATCCAGATGTGGAGCACCTTGTTGATGCCGTTCGAGGGCGCCCCAACCCAGTTGGGATCGAGGTGGAAGTAGAACGACAGGTACATCTGCGAATAATTGTACTGACCCATCACGTAGTAGGTGTTGATTGGCCCGGTGCCGCCGGTCCGGCCCTGGCGGAACATCGCCTGACCGACGTTCGGCGCCGACCTGGGTGCATTGGGGTCCTGCTGGATGGTGAACACGAGGTCACCCCGATCCAGCCACCCATCCTCCACCTTGGCGTTGAACGGCCGATCCGAGACCGGCTGGTATCCGGCGGGCTCACCGGGGTTGGACCCAGGCGCCTGAGTGGCGTAGGCGTTGACGGTGAGCGGCGTCTGGCCGCTCGTCGCCGCCACCAGGGCCTGCGTACCGCTCGACGGCCCCAGTTTCCAGGTGGCGCGGACCTCGCCATTCTGGTCCGTAGTCGTGGTCGCGGCGGGGAGGGTTCCACCCTGGCCCGGCGTCCATGTCACTGAGACGCCTACCGCCGGCCCCCCTGCGGCGGTGAGTACCCGCACCACGACCGGCTGCGGCAAGACCGAGTCGGGGAATCCCGTCTGGTTCAGGCCGGTCAGCCCCACGATGGCACCGGACCCGCCCGTGATGTTGAAGCTCACCTGGACCGTCTGCGACGGGATGCCGAGCGACGAGGTAACCGGCACCGAGGCGGTGAAGAGCCCGGCCGGGAGCGACCCGAGGGTGACCCGGAGCGAGATCGTTGAGGGGGCGGTGGTCCCGTTGAGGGTCGCGGTCAGCCACCCGCCGGGCTGGCCCAGGCCGTAGCTGATCGAGCCGATCTGCAGGCCATTCAGCAGCCCGCCGCCGATGTTGGTGACACTGACGGCCTGGAGACCGGGGTTGGCGCCACCGGTGTTGGCCGAGAAGGAGACTGTGGTTGGGGCGATCGCGATCCGCGGCGGCGAGGTCACCGTGAAGGTGACCCGCACGCTGTCGGTGTTGGCCGCACCCGGCGCGCCGAGCCGCACCGTCGCGCGGTAGGTGCCGCCGAGCAGGTTGCCGACGACCGGCTGGAGGGTGAGCGTGGCGGGCCCGGTGGTGCTGGACAGCGTCGCCGTCATCCAGCCTGTGGCCCCACCCGTGTACCCGATCGAGGAAACGTTCAGGCCGGTCAGGGTGCCGCCACCGGTGTTGGTGATGGCGACCGCCTGGGATGCCGGATCACTGCCTCCGGAAACTGCCGCAAACGTCGCGGAGCCCGGGGAGACTGAGATGCGGGGCGGCTGGACCGCGACCGCCATCGTCAGCCTGGTCACGACCGTCTCCGCCACGATGCCGTTGGCGAGGACCGGCACCAGGGCGGTGTAGTTCCCGGCCGCGAGGGCGGCCACGTTGGGCTGCACCGTGATCGCGGTCGGGACATTGGCCCCGCCGAGACTCGTGGAAAGCCAGCCGGCGCTTCCCGCCGGCTGGTAGCTCACCGTTCCCAGGGCCAGGCCGGTAATCGCGGCGCCACCGCCGTTGGTCACCTGCACCGCCTGCGAGGCGGGATTGGCGGCCGCGACCGTGCCATCGAAGTACACGGTATCCGGCGAGAGATTGAGCTTCGGCAGGCTGTCAACCGAAAGCGTCACCACGACGTTCTGGGGGCTGTTCCCGGCCGAGGTGGCGACGACGGGAACCACCGCGGTGTAATAGCCGGGGGCCAGGCCCGCGTTGTTGGGAGTCAGGCTGAGCGTCGTCGGCGCGGTGGTTCCCCCGAGCGAGGTCACCAGCCAGCCGCCGGGACCGGTGTACTGGACGGTCCCGAGCGACAGGCCGGTGACGGCGGCGGTATCACCGGCCGTAATGTTCACCGTGGAAGTGCCGAGGTTGGGCTGGCCCTGAATGGTGGCGAGATCGAACTGGTCCTGGGAGAGCGTGAGGACGCCCTTGCCGCGAGGATCCGGGGAAAAGCCGCCGTCCCGCACCTCCGCGGTGCAGCCGAGACCGAGCACGGCCACCAGGGAGAGGACGCCGGCACGGAACAGCCCGGGCGGCTGACGCACAATTCGCTGGGACATGGGGCGCACGCTCACGGTCTGGCACTGATGTAGAAGTGGTCCATCATGATTCGCATCTCGGAGGAAGTCTGATCCTTCGGGGAACCCCAGGTGGGATTCCAGGACACCCGGTCCCAGCTCCCGTCACGGTCGCCCCGGAGAAAGCCGATGTTGTCATACAGGCCGGCGGGGTCGCCATCCACCCACCAGCGCACGCTGCCGTCCCGCCGGCCGGCCTCGTTGAGCCGCAGCAGCACCTCGATCTGGTACCAGCGATCGCGCTCCAGGCGGCTGGGACGGCCTCCGGCACGCGGGTCCAGATTGAAGGAGATGCCCCTGGGATCCGACTGGACATTCTGCAGCCGCATCTGCGGCAGCAGGGCGTTGCGCCCGCGGCCCTGCGCGGAGAAGACGACGACGCTCTTCCCCGCCACCCAGATGTGCAGAATCTTGTTGATCCCCGCACTCTGGGCACCGACAAATCCGGTGGGGAACTTCACCCAGAACGTCAGGTAGAGATCCCGAACCCTTCCGGGAGGGAGCGTGAAATACGTATCGATGGGCCCGCGACCGCCGCGGAAGTTGGGCGGGAAGACCGCGACCCCGACGTGCGGCGGCGACACCGGCGCCGTGGGATCGTCCACAATCCTGAACGTCGGGTCGCGTCGGGTCTCCCAGCCGGTCTCCTGGCGGTCGGCGAACGGCCGGTTGGTAAGCATCCGGAATCCGGCCGGTTCATTGGGCCGGCGCACCCGCTCCAGCGTGCTACCGGCGTCGGACTGGGACTGCCCCTCCTGACCCGAGAGCGGACGAGCGATCAGTCCGATGGTACAAGTCGCCACGACGAGCCACGCGACCGCATGGCCCGCGCGGTGTACAGCCGCTCGCTCGAGCACAGGACTCCTGCTGCAACGGGGGTGATGCATACAACCTACCCTCTCGATTGAGTATCGGCCGTGGCCCGCGTCACCACTCACGCCAAGTCGAGCCGGCGCCGGGGCCAAACCGATATCGTCGTTTCAAACCAAGCTAAGGCAAGCACTTAGAACCGGTAAGGGTGGTCCTGACGCCACACCCGTAGTGGCGCCTCAACGCCTGTGAATCGCTCGGTATCAGGACGGCGGAGGGGGCACCGGTGGGCACAAAACGCGAGCGGAGGCGACGAGATCGTTTCCGGTCACCGCGCTGTGCGTCGGGGAAGTAACCAGTTGTCTAACAATGGTTTGCGCACCCGGCACCGGTTCATGAAGGGACCGGAAGCCAGGGAGCTCGGCCAGCGTGGAAGGGTACCCGTGGCTCAATCCCAACCTGTGCCCGCCCCTGACGAGTGCTGAGTCCCGGGCGAAGGGGCCCGGCAGGAGGGGAAATCGCAGGTAGCCCGGCTCGCTCGCCGAAGGCACTCGAGGGATGCGGCAGGCGACCTCGGCCTGTCGGCGGAGCTCGGCAGCCCGGGTTCGGCGGGCTTCCGCCTCGCGTCCGACGAGCGTCGTCGTCACCGCCAGCACCCCCGCCGCTCCCCGGGTCATCCTTCCCGCCGCATGGGGAGGACGATAGACCGTCTCACCCAGGCCAAGAAACGGCAGCCCCGCGGGGATCCAGTACAACGACGGCCGCGCCAGCGCCCACTGCACCGCTGACTTGAGTACTCCGGCCACGCCACGCCCTGGCCGGGGAAGTCCTGCCTCCTCCAGATCGCGGACCGGAGCGGCGAATGCCACGGACCCCGCGAGCAGGGCCCCACCCCCGCCCGCCGTGAGCCCCTTCCCCCGCCCGAAGCTCAGCACGGCCAGGTCTCCGTGGGCACCGAGCGGCCGCCCGGCGTAGCTGCCCCCGATCCCCTGGGCGGCGTCCTCGACGATCACGGCCTGGTGGGCGGCGGCGAGCGAGCGCACCCGCTCCAGGTCAACCGGAATGCCATAGAGGTACGCGATGACGATGGTCCGGGCCCCCTGCGCCAGTGCCCATTCCAGCGAGCGCCAGTCCGGGCCCAGGGTCTCGGGGTCGATGTCGTAGAGGAGCACCTCGACCTCGGCGCCATCGCAGGCGGTGGCCAGGTCGTAGCAGCCGTAGGCCGGGAGGGCGATCCGGCGGGACCCCCGCTCCGCCATCGCGAGCCGGAGTGCAAGGGTCAGCGCGGTGGTGCCGCTGTCGGTCCAGGCCCACGCCCGCGGATCGAAGGTCTCCCTGACCCACTGGTCAATCTCCGCCCGCGCCGCGCGCCAGGCACGCTCCGACACCGTGGCGGCGGCGCCCCGGAAGAGCGCTGCCAGGGAGAGCGGTGAATGCACCGGTGGCACCCGGCGGAACATCACGGAATCCCGCGCACCACCCGCGGCCCGATTGCAGTGGCCAGCCCCAGCGGCAGCTTGCGCCACACCCGCGGCCCCCAGGCAAACGCCCCGGAATCCGGGGACGGCGTTGCGGCCTCGCCGCCATCCCGGGCCTGCTGGTACCACCAGAGCTGCTCGTCGCGGCTCCCCCACTGGCTCTTGAACCGGTGGGTCCCGGCCCCGGGAGAACAGCGGCCGAAGTTGAAGAGCGTCACCCCCTCCCGGCAGGCCCGCTCCATGAAGGCCCAGTAGAGCCCCATGTTCGGCGAGAACCGGTTGTAGGCGTAGAGCGAACTGGCCCAGGTCATCTCGAACTCCCGCCCCCAGCGGAATCCCATGCCGCCGGCGAGGGGCTGGTCGCCCAGCCAGGCGCAGCCCACCCAGGTGTCGGGGAACACCGCGACGATCCGATCGAACAGTTCCCGTGGCTGGGTGGGGGTGCCGAGGTCCCGCATGTGCCGGGCAAAGACCTGGAAGAACGGGCCCACCTGGTCCGGCCCGAACCGGACGGTGATCCCCTCTTTGCCCGGTCGGCGCACCTGGCTCCGGACCTTGGCCTCGAAGCTCTTGAGGAGCTTCTCCGGCTCGGCGGGGAGGTCCAGCACCACGGTGATCTTCCGGTGCGACACCGGGAGCGGGACCGGCAGCGCCCGCCGGCTCCGGAGCTCGAGCAGCTTGACGCCATCCGCCCGTGCCTGGGCCGCGGCCCATTCGGTCAGCGCGACGATGGCGGCATCGCTCCCGAGCGGGCCACCGTAGTTCACGAACGGCAGCGACACGAGGTAGTGCCCGAAGACCAGGCTGCGCACCCGGACCAGCGGCAGGATCCCCGACAGCTTCCCGTCGGCTTCACGCGCCTCGAGGTAGAGGCACTCGTGCTGAAAGACCGACTCGTAGATCTCCCGCCAGCCGTACCGGTGGAAGTGAGTCCACCCCTCCTGCCCGGCGATGAAGTCATCCCACTCCGCGGCGGCACCGGCAAAGGGCGCGACGGTGAGCGTCATCGCGCCGCCCCCGCAGAAACCACCTGCCCGAGCAACTCGGGATACCGACGCGCCACGCTCGTAAAGGAAAACTCCGCCAGCAGCGACTGCATCCGGGGCCAGGTCCGGGCCAGGTTGCCGTAGTGGCGGGCACGGGTCACCCGGCCACAGGGCAGCCGCGGCTGGTCCACGTCGTACTCCCAGGGATGGATGTAGAACATCGCGGAGATCCCGGCGGCGCCGGCCTGCCGGAAGGCCCGCCGGATGAGGCCGGTGGGGAACTGCCGCAGGTAGCCACCGCCGGCCGCCGGCAGCCGCAGCCCGAGCCAGCCCATCGTCGCCAGGGGCAGCTCGAGCAGGGTGCCCGCAGGCCGCTCGATCTCGAACGGTGTGGCCGGGGCGGCGGGGTAGCCGTAGTCGGGCCGGCGGATGGGGAAGAGGCTGGAGTCGTAGCGGAACCCCTCCTCCAGCAGGAGGTCGAAGGCCCACTCGTGCCCGGGGGTAATGGAAAAACTCGGGGCGCGGAATCCAAGGCAGGGCTGCCCGCTCAGCGCCTCGAGCCGGGCCTTGGAGGCCCGCAGCTCCTCGCGGAACTCCTCGCGGCCCAGGGTATTCACCCGGCGGTGCCAGTGGCCGTGGGAGGCCACCTCATGCCCCTGGGCCGCGATCCGGCGGACGATCCCCGGATGATGCTCCGCCACCCAGCCCAGGGTGAAGAAGGTGCCGCTCACCCCGCGCTCGGCCAGCAGGCCGAGCAGCCGGTCGGTGTTGGCTTCCACGCGCGACTCATAGGAGCTCCACCGCGCGCGGTCCACGATCCCTTCGAAGGCGACGACCTGGAAGTAATCCTCGACGTCCACGCTGAAGATGTGCGGGGCCCCGGGGGCGGGCGGGAGGATGCGGCGGGTCAGGGGGCTGGTCATGCTTGGCGTAAGTTACCCATGGATGGGGGCTTATCGGCAAGCTTCAGGCCCGGAAAGGCAACGGCCCCGGGGTGACGAGTCCCGGGGCCAGTTCACCAATTGACTGCGGAGCGTTACGCGGCCTGCTTCTGCTTCCGGCGGCGGAAGGCGCCCATGCCACCGATCCCGGCCAGACCCGTCGCGAGCAGCGTCATGGAGACCGGCTCGGGGGTGATGGTGGTGCAGTTGGACGGCGCACCGTACGGGGTGTCGTTGGTCCAGCACTCGGTGGTACCACCGGGGCCGGTCGGGCCGTTGAGGCCGCGGATCACGATGTCCGAGTTATTCGGATTCCAGTTGCCGGTGATCTTGAAGCTGAAGGTTACCCAGTCGTTGGTGTTGCTGCTCACCTGGGTGCAGGGATTGGAGAACAGGTCCACCCCGCTCGGGTAGGAGCCGCTGGCCGCGCAGCCGCTGGCGATCCCGTTGTCCATGGCGCGATTGCCGGGGGTGTTCATCCGGAAGTCCACGCCGAAGTTCACCTGGGAGTTGTTGCTGAGCTTCCAGCTCGCGGGGCTGCTGCCGGCCATAGCGGGGCCGGTGACGCTGAGCGAGCCGAGCACGGCGGAGACGTTCCCGGCGTTGTAGAAGCCGATGCCGTTGAACACGGTGCCGGCCCAGGTGCCCGCACCCTGACCCCAGGTGCCGACGGAGTTGCCGGAGAGGTTCCACAGGCGGACCGTCACATTGCTGCCGACCACGTTGATGCTGACCGCGGCGCAGGTGGCGAACTGATCGCCCCCGCAGACGCGGTAGTTGCGGAATCCGTCCGCGTACGCCGCGGAGGGGACCGCTACCGCAAGAGCGCCCAGAAGGGCGACGAACCGGCCAGTTTTCATCTGCACGTACCTCGTCAATTGGTGAACTATGGCTTCACGCCAGTACTGGCGTGTTTCCATCCTTTGATCGCGACCCACAGGAAGGCGAGCGGATAGAGGACGCCCTGGGTCAACGTTTGTGCGATCGCCTTCTGCAACCCGGGCTTGTTCTCCGGGAGCACCGTACTGAGGCCGGTCGAGATGTTGCTCGCGTAGAGCCCGACCACCGCCATCAGGAGCACCGCCAGCAGCGCAAACACGATGGCCAGCACCCGCACCATCCCTACCCGGCCCCGCGCCACCGCCGCTGAAAACCCGAGGGCCAGTCCCATCGTGAGGAGTGGCATGCTGCCCAGGACGGTCGTCGCGGTGCCGAACTCCCATTCCGCGTCCCCGAACTGCAGGGGATACCAGGCCAGCGTCAGATCGGCCAGCGCCACCACCGCGAAAACCAGCCCGATGCCACCGAGGAGGTACCAGCCTGACTCCGGCGAGGGGTCCAGAATGGCGCGGTTTTTCTCGTCCGTCTTGATCAGGATCCGGGAGGAAGTCATCTGAGCGTTTCCCGGCCTCCTTTGGCCCGCCATACCCTAGTGCAGGGTTCAGGCCAACGTCGGAGACCTTGGAATCCTATAGTAAGATGTTGAAGTACAATAACTTAAGTGACGCAGACGGAGCTGGAAACCGGCGGATTCATGAACCTGTTGTCGTGACACCACAACAATAACGGGGCCTCTTTACCCACCCCGGCGGCGCAGCGTTGCCCGCCAGGCCGCCCCGGCAAGCCACAGGAGGGCGAAAGGATAGATCAGGGCCTGCACCGCCGTCTTGGCCGCCGCCTTCTTCACCGGGGTCAGCGCGATCGGGCTCCCGACCGCGCGGAAGACCAGCGGAAAGACGGTCACAAACAGGGCGAAGGCCAGCCACATGAAGACCGCGACGAGGATGCAGGTGAGCGCGACGCCCCGCGCGGTCCACTTCCACCCCAGCGCGATGGACGACGAGACCAGCAGGGCGATGCCGAGGCCGAGCAGGGGGAAGAGATCGAAGAAGGCGCTGGTGGTACCGTACTCCCACTCCGCCTCCCCCAGTTCCAGCGGGAACCAGACCAGGCCCAGGTTCACCACTCCGAGCACGAAGAAGAGCATCCCCACGATGGCGAACACCTGCCACAGCAGGGTGTCGTTGAGCGCCAGGCGCTGACGATCAGGCACGGGGTAACTCTCCCCACTCGAGTCCGTGGCCGGGGCGGGGCGGGATGCCCGGCACCGGGATCTGCTGGTCCCGCCTAGAAGACAGTGAGGTCGCTGGTGATGCGCGGCTTGAGCACCCAGCTGCCGGTCCCGGTTGGGACCAGCACCCCGTTGACCCGGAGCGAATCGCCGGGCACCACCGCGGTCGGGTTGAGTGCCAGCACCGAGTCGATCACCACGGTCACGGGGCCGGAACCGTCGTCCACCGTGACGGAGTAATCGCCGCCCACCGAGGCCGAATCGGTGACCCCGGCCGCCTGGATCCGCACCAGGTCCGCGTCGAGGGCGCCGGCGCGGGCCGCGGCCGCTTCCGCCGTGGTGATGGTATCCACGATCGTGGCGTTGATCCCGGGGATGAGCAGAACGATCTCCGCCGCATCCAGCACCGGCTGGCCATTCCGGACCGCCACCGTGCCGAGGACCCGCACCGAATCGCCGGGGGTGACGAAGTTGCCGATGAGCACCGTCGCGTCCGTCAGCCGGATGGCGCCTCCGGTGTCCCGGAGGAAGGCGCTGGTATCGCGGAAGAACTGCGGCCCCGACAGCACGATGCCGCTGGTCACCACCCGGCGGCCCACCGCGCTGGCCCGGACGCCGGAGACGTCATCGGTCGGGAACCCGAGCCGGATCGCGATGACGGGGACCTGCCCGTTGAGCACCACCTGCACCGATGCCGGCGTCAGGAAGGTGAAGAGGGAATCGCCGAGGGCCGCGACCGAATCCACCGAGACGGCATACGGTCCGGGCGCAAGGTTGGTGTATGCCACCTGGCCATTGGCATCGGTGGTGTCCACCGCGACCGTGTCGCCCTGCCCGCCCGCGACCAGCAGGAAGACCCGGACCCCGGCCAGGACGGTATCCGGCTGGGTGAACACGCCGTTGAAGTCCCGGTCCACGAAGAGCTGGGCCGCGATGCCGGGTGCGGCCGGCAGGGTGATGCCGAATTCGTCCCCGGCGTTGCCGCAGCCGCCGGCGGCCGCGAGCAGCGCCGCGAGGAGGAGACCCGGCCGGGCGAGGGAACGGAGAGTACGGGGCATGAGGGCCTCGATCAGTACGCGACGCGGAGCCCGAACCGCACCATCCGGGGCTCCGTGCGACGGCTCAGGAACTTCCCGAACCGCGGATTGGCGATGAGGGGCAGCGTGACGTTGCCCTGGGGATCGGTGGTCAGCGTGCCGGCCGGATCCACCAGGACCAGCGCCCGGTCCACGACCCCGACTGGCGTCGAGGCGACATTGAAGACCTCAACGGTCAGCTCCAGCCGGCCCCCGAGCGACCGCACCGGCAGGCCCACGGCGGCGGAGAGATCCAGCGCGTGGTTGGCCTGCTCCCGGCAGCTGTTGCGCTCGACGATCTTGCCCACCTGATCCCCGAGGCAGGAATTGTCGCTGATGAGCTGGCCCAGCCCGGGAATCGCGTCGTCCACGAATGCGGGGTCGTTGCGGCCGGAGCCGTCCGCGTTCGCGTCCACCCCGGGCCGGAAGCCGGGGGTGAAGGGGAACCCGGAGCGGAACCGGTAGCGGGCGCCGAGGCTCACCGGCACCCGGCCGGGGGTGCGCCAGCCGGCCTGCATCACCGCCCGGTGCGGCACGTCGAAGTCGGAGACCCCCTCGGCCCATTCGTTGCCCAGCCGTTCCTCGGGGAAGGGCGACAGCGCGTCGGCGGGATCGCCGCTCCAGCTCACCAGCCAGTTGTCCCGGGTGCGGGAGAACGTGTAGGAAGCCGCAAAGGAGAAACCCGAGGCGGCCTCACGGCTGATCGAGACCCCGGTCTCGTAGTGGTCCTGGAACCCCGTGGAGACCATCGCCGAGACCAGGTCGAAGCCGGCCACCGCCCGGTTGCTCCCCGGCGTGGCCACCAGCATTCCCCCCTCCTGGGTGAGGGTGCCGTACACCGGACGCCCTTCCTGGGTCAGCCCCGTGGGACCGGGGAGGATGTTGAGGTCGGTGCGGCGGAGGAGGAAGTCGGTGTGATGGTACCCGCCGTACAGGCGCACCGTGGTGAAGGAGGCCAGGTTGCGGGCGATTTCGAGGTCGGCCTTGAAGGTGCGCGGGTTGCGGTACTTGTCCGTGGGGCTGAAGAGGGTGATCCGCTGCCCGACCCGCGGGGCCAGGACCGTATCCGGCAGCGCCGGCCAGGTGCTGAAGTTGCCGACGCCACGCCGGATCGTCAGCGGGCCATCGGCCAGCCGCGCCTCGGCAAAGGTGGCGGGGTCGAGGGCGCCGTACTGCCGGGAGAGGCCGGCGCCGACGATCCACTCCTTGTTCCGTCCCCCCTCGTACATCATGCCGAGCCGCGGCCCGACGTTGTTGTTGTCATCCGGCACCCGGGCATTCTGCAGCCCGAAGAGCGACTGGAACTGCTGGTTGGGCTTGATCGGCTGTGTCCCCTGCCGGGGGTACTTCTGCCGGTCGTAGCGGAGCGCGCCCAGCACCGAGAACCGCGGGGAGACGCGGTAGATCAGCTGCCCGAACAGTCCCACTTCTTCCATGCTGCTCGTCGACCTGGTCTGGGGCGCTTCCGCGACGAAGAACGCTCCGCGCCCCTGGCCGAAGCCGTCCAGGCCCCCGAACGAGAAGATGCCGTTCTGGCCGTACAGGTAGTCCTGCTCCCAGTGGCCGTTGGAATACTGCAGGCCCACCTTCATCCGGTGCTCCGCGCTGCCGCCAAAGGCCAGCTGGAAGGTCTCGGCGAAATCGACCGAGGTGCGGGTGAAGTCGCCGGGCAGGGTCGGCGAGGCGCCGATGCCCGCCCCCTCCGCCACGAAGTAGCTGGTGGGTAGGCTCGGGCCAGTCCACTCCCGGGAACTCCGCCGGATCCCGAACCGGAACTCGTTGGCCATCGTGGGGCTGAGCACGGTCACCAGCGCGGCCCCGGCGGAGAAGTCCCGGGCGTCGAGTTCCCCGCCGGCCCCGGTCAGCACGTCGTACCGGGCCTCGGGGTTTTCCTCGGTCTGGCGGCCGAAATTGGCGCGGGTGAAGAGGGTGTTGTTGTTGTTGAGCCGCCAGTCCACCCGAAAGCCGCCCGACCCTCCGCTGGTGCGCCGCACCGTGGGAGCGACGAACCGGCCCGCCGCCCGGCCGAAACTGTCCTGGGCGATCCCCGCGATGGTCCCGGCCAGCGAGACCCCGCTGCCGCCGAAGCTGGCCGCGTCGTTATCCCACGCGAGGCCGGTCGGCATCTCGAGGGCCTGGTAGTCGAGGCCGACGATGAAGTTGGCCCGGTCCGGCACGATGACCCCGGAGATCACCGCCCCGCCCTGGAAGGAGCTGATGGAGGAGTCGCCGGGATTCTGCACCGTGGGCTGCCCGATCCCGCCGCTCCACGATGCGAACGGCGAGAAGCGGAACCGGTTGGTACCGCGGCGGGAGACCGCGGTCACCATGCCGCCGTTGCCGCCGCCGAGTTCGGCATCGGTGGGCTGGGTAAAGGCCTGCACCTGATCGAAGAGCAGCCGGGAATAGACCGGCGCGCCGCCGACGTCGATCCCGGCCCCGGGATGCCGGAACCAGCTCGCCGCGAGTCCATCCACCATCAGGCGCACGTAGGGCTGGGGCAGCCCGCCGAAGGACGCCGCGAACCCCGACGTCTGGTCCCGCGGGGCCGCCACCAGCGCCCCGTTGCGCCCCGCCTCGGTGATGTCCGACCGCGGGGCCAGCCCCGACGCCGGCCCCTGACTGAGCACGGCGGCGATCGCCGGAGCCGAGCGGAGCAGCCGCTGGTCCGCGACGGGTACTTCCTCGACGGTGGAGATCGGTGGCGGGCGGCGGACGATCCGGATCCGGAGCTGGGTGGCGGCGTCGGCGACGATATCAATGCCCCGCTGGCGGAGCGGCTGGAACCCCGACTTCTCGACCAGCATCGAGTACCGGCCGGGAGCCAGGAGTGAAAGGTTGAACCGGCCGCGGATGTCGGACCGGAACTGGCGGATGACGATGCCGGTCGGGTCTTCGAGCGTCAGGTTCACCGCGGTCACCGGCGTGCCGTCCGTCAGCACCACTTCCCCGCGGAGGGCCCCCTCGGTCAGGCTCTGGGCGCCCAGGGGCGCGGCAAGAGCGCCCAGCAGGGCGGCGGCCACCGTCAGCGCATTCCAGGAGTTGCGCCTCGGACGGAGAACGGTCATTGGGGGTCCGGGGAAGGGGAAGGATGCGGTCACTGTCGAGGAGAAGGATAGTGCAGTTATGATGCCACCGGCGCAAGCGGTTCTCACAGCGGAGCAATGTGGCACCCAATCCACGTTCCGGGTGGGGGATCGGCCTCACCCTCCTCGCCCTGGCGATCATCGGCGGGTTCACCCTCCGCCCCGCCCCGGCTGACGCCGAGGCGGCGGCCCGTGTGCCCTGGACCTGCCTCTTCCCGTGCGGTGACCAGTCGCTGCGGGACGCCGTCCTGAATGTCGCCCTGTTTGTCCCCCTCGGCCTCGCCGCCGCGCTGGTTCTCCCCCCGCGCCGGGCACTGCTGCTCGCGGTGCTGGTCACGGCGACGATCGAGTTCGTCCAGTTCCGGTACCTGCTGGGTCGCGACCCGAGCCTCCGCGACCTGCTGACCAACACCCTCGGGGCCGGCCTCGGGATCCTCATGGCCACCCGCTGGCGCGCGCTCCTCTTCCCTGCCCCGCGCCCGGCCGTGGCCCTCGCGGCGGCCGGCGGGATCGGCTGGCTCGCCGCTCTCCTCGCGACCGGGATCCTGGTGCGTCCCTCCCTCCCGCGGAGCGTGTACTGGGGACAGTGGGCGCCGGAACTGGGACAGTTCGACACCTGGCGGGGACGGTTGCTGGCCGCGGAGGTGAACGGCTGGCCCCTCCCCAGCGGCCGTCTGGCCGACTCCGACCACCTCCGTGGTCTCCTCGAACAAGACACCGTCCTGATCTCCGCCCGGGTCATCCCTGGCCCACCCACGGCGGACATCGCGCCGATCGTCAGCGTCTTTGACAGCGAGCAGCGGGAGATCTTCCTGCTCGGTCAGCTGGGAGAGGGGCTGGTATTCCGGTTACGCACCGGATTGCGGGCCGCCGAGTTCGGCGAGCAGACCATCCTGCTGCCGCGCCTCCCGGCGTCGGGCTCCGGGGACACCCTTCTGCTCCAGGGCGGTGTGGCCGGTCGAGCGTGGATCCTGGCCGCGAGCGGGCCGGCGGGCGGTGTCGTCCGGCGTGTGCCCTTCTCGATGGGGCTCCTCTGGAGCGGGCTCCTCCCATTCCGCCCATTGCTTGGGGAACTGGCCTCGGTCTGGTCGGGGCTCTGGCTGGGCACCTTGCTCCTCCCCGCGGCCTGGTGGGCGGGCCGGGCGGGTGCTCACGGCGTGGCCTTCGGACTCGGGGCGGTGCTGGCGCTGGTCCTCGTGAGCCGGATGCTCGGCCTGCCGCTGCCGGCGCCATTGGAGGCGCTCGGCAGCCTCGCCGGAGGGGCCGCCGGGGGGTGGCTCGGGCGGCGGAGCCGGGGGTGGCGCCCATGACTCCGGAGGCCAGGCGGGGCAGCGCGATCGGCACTTCCAGTGCCCGGCCGCGGGCGACCACGAGGGTCGCCCTTACATTACGTGTATGGCCCTGACCTTCCGGCGCCGGATCCTGCTCTCGCTGGTCGCACTCGGCACGGTGCCGACGGCGGTGGCGCTCATCGGGTGGGTACTCGCGGTCAGCCCGCCGGTCGGTCCGCTGGCCAGTACCCGCGCCGCGGTCGAGCCGCTGCGGGAGACGGGCCGTACCCTGCTCCAGACCATCGATTCCACGCGGCTCACCCGCGTCGAGCGCCGCGCCCTGGCCGAGCATGGCCGGGCGCTCAACGAGGCGATTTCCCGGGTGACCCGGCAGGAGACCTACTCGACGGTGTACGCCGGCGTGTATGCCGCGATCATCTTCGGCCTGGGCGCGCTGGTGCTCTACGCCTCGGTGCGGGTGGGCGGCTATCTGTCGCGGCAGCTCAGCCGCCCGATTGACGAATTGATCGGCTGGACCGGGCGCATCCAGCGGGATGAGCCGCTGCCGGCCGACGCGCACGAAGGGGGCGCCCCCGAGTTCGCCGCGCTCCGCGGCGCCGTGCGGGAAATGGCGAGCGGCCTGGCGGAGGCGCGGACCCGCCAGCTCGAAGCGGAGCGGCTGCGCGCCTTCCGCGAGGTGGCCCGCCGGGTGGCGCACGAGATGAAGAACCCGCTCACGCCGATCCGGTTCGCCGTCAGCGCGCTGACCCGGAGCGCGCGGCCGGAACAGATGGAGTCGCTGGAGGTGCTGGCCACCGAATCGAACCGGCTGGAGCAGCTGGCCCGCGAGTTCACCGAGATGGGGCGGCTGCCCGAGGGACCCGCGGCCGAAGTGGACCTGGGAGAACTGGTGAGCGAATTGGTCCGCACCGCCGTGCCGGCAACGCTTCCGGTCCAGGTGGAGGCGGACCCCGAGACCCCCCGGATCACCGGCCACTACGAGCCGCTCCGCCGCGCCTTCAGCAACCTGCTGCGGAATGCGCTGGAGGCCGGTCCCGGGCCCGGCGGGCTCCAGGTGAGCTGCCGCCCGCTGGGCCAGAACGGGGCGGAGGTCCGCTTCGTGGATCACGGTCCGGGCGTGCCGGCCGAGCTGCGGGACTCGATCTTCGACCCGTACGTCACGGGCGGCAAGGATGGCGGGACCGGCCTGGGCCTGGCGCTGGTGCGCCAGACCGTCGAGGCGCATGGCGGCCGGGTGCGCCACGAGCCGACGCCGGGGGGCGGTGCCACCTTCGTGGTGACGCTCCCGCGGGTCCGCCGCCCGGGGGCGTAGGGCCGGGGCCGGCCCGCCCCTCCGCCGCCGACCCGCTGCGCCTACATTTCGGATCATGCCGCATCGCATCCTGATCGTGGACGACGAGCCGAACATCCGGCGGATGCTCGCCGCGCTGCTGCGCGCGTAGGGGTTCCAGGTGGAGGAGGCCGGCAGCGGGAATGCCGGGCTGCTCGCGCTGGAGCAGTTCGAGCCCGACGCGATCTTCCTCGACCTCATGATGCCCCCCGGGCCCGACGGGCTCGAGACGCTGACCCAGGTCCGCGGCCGGGGCATCGACGCCCCGGTCATCATGATGAGCGGCAAGGCCCAGCTGGCCGATGCCGTGCGCGCCACCCAGCTCGGCGCCTTCCAGTTCCTCGAGAAGCCGCTCAGCCCGGAAGCGGTGCTCGTCACCCTGCGCTCCGCGGTGGACCTGGGACGCACCCGGCACCAGAACCGGGCGCTGCGGCAGGCGCTCGAGAGCCGCGAGGAAATGGTGGGCCAGAGCGCGGCGCTGGCCCAGGTCCGGCAGCTGATCCAGCAGGTGGCCCCCACCGATGCCCGGGTGCTGATCACCGGCGACTCCGGCACCGGGAAGGAGCTGGTCGCGGCGGCCATCCACCGCGCCAGCCGCCGCGCGGCGGAACCGTTCGTCACGGTGAACTGCGCCGCGATCCCGCGCGAGCTGGTCGAGTCGGAGATGTTCGGCCACGAACGGGGCGCCTTCACCGGCGCGGCCGAGCGGCGCCTCGGCCGATTCGAGCTGGCCGACGGCGGCACCCTCTTTCTTGACGAGATCGGGGACCTCAACCTCGAGGCCCAGGCGAAGCTGCTGCGCACCCTCGAGACTGGGGTCCTGCAACGGCTGGGCGCGGAACAGCCGCAACAGGTGAATGTGCGGGTGCTGGCGGCGACCAACCGGCGGCTCGACCAGGCGGTGGCCAGCGGCGCGTTCCGCGAGGATCTCTTCTTCCGGCTCAACATCTTCCCGATCCACATCCCGCCGCTCCGGGAACGCCTGGAGGACCTGCCCGCGCTGGTCAGCCACCTGGCGCGACGGGCCCGGCCCGGGCAGCCGCAGCGCTACGACGACGACGCGCTGGCGCTGCTCCGGCAGCACCCCTGGCCGGGCAACATCCGGGAACTGGCCAACCTGGTGGAACGGCTGGCGATCATCGGCGGGGAGACGGTCGGCGCCGGAGACATCGCCGGGATCCTGCCGCTGGCCACGCGGCGGACCGACGGACCGGCAGACCGGCGGACCGGCGCGGCGGCCGACCTGGCGGGCCGCTCCCTCACCGACGCGCTCGACGACTACGAGCGCTCGCTCATCGCGGGCGCGCTGGAGCGCACGGGCGGCAACGTCGCGGAGGCCGCCCGCCTCCTGGTGACCGACCGCGCCAACCTCTACCGCCGGATGAAGCGCCTCGGGCTGCTGGCCCGGAACGAGCCGGTTGGGGGGGAACGGTGAGCGGGCGGGTCCTCGGCCTGCTGCTGGTCCTGGCGGCCTGCCCCGCAGTGGCGGCGGCGCAGGACAGCGTCATCGTCATCAACCCGGACGCTCCCGGTGCCGACTCGGGACTCACCGGCCTCCCCCCCGAGATCCTGCAGGAGCTGCTGGACCGCTGGAACGACAGCGCCACGGTCCGCCTGGCCGGCGGACTCAACCTGCCGGCGGGAGCCCGGCTCAGCGGTGCGATCGCGAGCTACCGCGGGACCCTGCGGATCGGGGGAGAGATCGAAGGCTCACTCACGGTGATCAACGGCGACCTGGTGCTGCTCCCCGGGGCGCGGGTGACCGGGGGCATCCTGGTGGCGGGCGGCCGCCTGAGCATGGCGGAGACCGCGGCCCACGACGGCGAGGCGCGGGTGTTCTGGGACGCGGCGCCAGTGACCCGGCAATCTGATGGCACCCTGGTGGTGCGGGAGCGCCGCCGGCCGATCGGTTCCCTGGCCACGGCCGAGCGGACCTTCCAGGCGGGCCGGATCGCCACCACCCTCCGGCTCACCACCACCCAGACCTACAACCGGATCGAAGGGCTCGGCATCGTGTTCGGGCCGGCCTTCGAGTGGCGGCCCAACCCGGGGCTCGCGGCCTCCCTTGACCTGCGCGGCATCCTCCGCACCGCGCCAGACAACTCTCCCTTCCGCCGGGACCTGGGCTGGATCATCCGCACCGACTGGCGCTTTGAGGGCAGCCGCGGCTGGGGACTCGGGGCGCGCACCTATTCGGTGATCTCCGGGATCGAGGAACACACCCTGCCGCGGGACGAGATCGGGTGGAACGCTTTCCTGTTCCAGCGCGACAACCGCGACTACTTCTCGAGCGAGGGGGTGGGGGGCAGCGGGTACGTGTATCTCTCGCCGCGGCTGCGGCTGGACGGCGCGCTCCGCTATGAAAAGCAGGGGTCGGTGCGGGCCAACGACCCCTGGAGCCTGTTCCGGAACAGCGATCGGTGGCGCCCCAATCCGCTGGTGGACGATGGGCACTACACCATCCTGGGGCTGTCGGCGGCGTACGATTCCCGGAACGCCACCTCGGACCCCTCCTCCGGCTGGTGGCTGCGCGGCAGCGTGGAGCACGCCTCGAGCGACGACGTCGCCCCGGTGGCGCTCCCACGGGCGGTCCGGAGCGCCCTGCCGACGAGCGACTACGCCTTCAATCGCTTCACCCTCGACCTCAGGCGCTACAACCGGATCAGCCCCGAGATCCAGCTCAACGCCAGGCTGTGGGCCGGCGGGTGGCTCTCCGGCGATCCGCTCCCGATCCAGCGCCGGGTCTCCCTCGGGGGAACCGACCTCCTTCCCGGCTACGCCTTCCGCTCCTTCGACTGCGCGCCAGCCGGCTTCGACGATCCCTCGCGGGCGGCGCTGTGCGACCGGGCGCTCATCACCCAGGTCGAGCTGCGGCACCGGCTGCGGCTCCGCGCCGGGTACCTGGTGCGCGACCCGGAGCACCAGGAGCTGGATCGCTTCCTCGGCATCGAGGACCCGGAGCTGGTGCTCTTCGGTGACGCGGGGACCGCCTGGCTGGCCGGCGACGGCCCGGGACGGGTCCCCTCGGACCGGATCCGTGCGCTGAGCGAATGGCGGGCGGATGTCGGCGTTGGCATCGACGCCGGCGGCATCGCGGCCTACCTCGCCAAGCCGGTCACCGACGGCGAGCCGGTCCGGTTCTTCCTGCGCCTCGAACGGCGGTTCTAACGTCGTGAGCCGGCGCGATCGCTGGACCAGCCGCGGTGGCGGGATGCGCATGCTCGCGGCGCTGGCCACCCTGGGGCTCGCGACCGGTACCCCGCTGCGCGGCCAGGATTCCACCCAGGTCGCGCTCGAAGTGACCCTCGCCTCACCCTCCCGCGACCCGCAGGTGGCCACCCGGCAGCTGCTCGAGGATACCCCCTGGCTCGCCGCGCTCCGGGAGGGGCTGCCGGTCCGGTTGCAGTACCGGCTGGAGATCTGGCGCTCGCGCAATGGCTGGCTGGACGAGGTGCAACGCACGGTGGACTGGATGCTGGTGGTGCGGCACGAGCCGGTGCTGGACCAGTTCTCCGTCACCCGGCTCGGGCCGGGCAACTTCTCCCAGACCAAGCGCTACGGCACCGCGGGGGCGCTCGCCGAGGTCCTCGGGATCCGCTACCAGTTCCAGATCAGTCCTCGGGACCCGGGGCGGTACTACTACACCACCTCGCTCGAGGTGACCACCCTGTCCGATTCGGACCTGGAAAAGTTCGAGCGGCTGCTGCGGGGAGAACTGCGGAGCGATGGCGGGGGCGGCTCGCTGGCGGACCGGGCCCGGCGCCTGGTGCTGCGGCTCGCGGGGCTGCCGACGCTGAGGCTGAGCGGACAGTCGGAGGTATTTGAAGTGAGGTAGGTGGGTGGGCGGTAGGGCGGTAGGGCGGTAGGGCGACGCGGCAAGATACCTGCGGCCGAGCCGTCAGCCCCCGAGTGCCCGCAGCGCCTCGGGGCCGTAGAACAGCTTGATGTACTTCGACTGGGTCGAGGTCAGCCGGCGGACCGCCCAGGCCAGGTGCACGAAGTGCGGCTCATGCGGGTGGGTGTGCGGGTGCATGCCGCACTCCGACGGCAACCGGTTGCCCTTGCGGGTGTTGCAGGTGGAGCAGGCGGTCACCACGTTGGTCCACTCGTTGGACCCGCCGCGGGACAGCGGCACCAGATGGTCCCGGGTGAGGCACTCGCGGCCGCGCAGCTCCAGGTGAAAGCGCTCGCAGTACTGGCAGCGATAGCCGTCGCGGGCAAAGAGAAAGGTGTTGGTGACCTGGCGGCGGAAGCGGCGGGGGACGTGCACGAACTTGACCAGCCGGATGATCGCCGGTTTGGGAAGGACGAGGCGCTCACTGCGCACCACGTCCCGTCCCTCCGCTTCGACGATTTCCGCCTTGCCCTCGATCACCAGTCTGAGGGCGCGTCGCACGGGCACCATGGTCAGGGGCTCGAAGGACGCGTTGAGCGCCAGGCACCGCACCGGGTATTTCGCTCCACTGAGAGGACCTACAATCGTACCTTGTCCCGGTCAGGGGGCGCAAGCAACGGGTTGGTTACCGGGTGAGGGCCGCCAGCCGGGCCTCGACCAGGAGTCGGACCCGCGGGTTCTTGGTGATGATCAGCAGGGTGTCGTCCCCGGCGAGGGTCCCGATGATCTCCTTCCAGCCGGCCTGATCCAGCGCCGCGGCAACCGCGGGGGCGCCGCCGGTGGCTGTCTTGACCACGATGAGCGGTCCGGTCCCGTCCACGCTGACCAGCAGGGTGGGCAGGATCTGGGTCAGGTCGGGCCGCAGCGAACCCTCGTGCGGGTTGGCGTAATAGGAGCCCCCCTGGGGGTCCACCAGCTTGGCCAGCCCCAGCTCCCGGATGTCCCGCGACAGGGTCGCCTGGGTGACGGAGATACCCTCCCCGCCCAGCGCCTCGCGGAGTCCATCCTGGCTTTCGATGCGGCGTTCACGGACCATGCGGAGGATCGCAGCGTGGCGCTGGAGTTTCATGGGGGACACAACTCCCGGGGGGCTGACAGCGGTGCGCTGCAGCGGGTTGGAGTCAGCGGTGGGCGCGGGGGGACCGAAGCCCCCTGGCCCACAGTTCAGCCAGCAGCTGATAGCTGACAGCACGCAGCTGTCACAGCCTTTTCCTGCGGTACATCTCCCGGCCGGCGAGACAGGTCAACAATACCGCCTCCGGGCCGAGGGACAAGACGGCCTCGGGAAGATGCTCGGCATCGATGCTGACGGGAAGGCGGAACGCCGCGACGTCTCCCCAATTCCCGGGCTGGAGACTCCCGATCTCCTGCTCGAGGCCGAGCGCCCGGGCCGCGTCTCTGGTAACTAGTCGCAGGGCCCCCTCCGCCCCCAGCGCCCCGAGCGCCCGGGCCGCGCGCGCCTCGGCCAGCAGATCGAGTGGCGCCACGCTCGCCACCGAATCGGTGCCGACCCCGACCCTGAGGCCGGCGGCGAGCAGTGCGGCCAGCGGAGCCGAGCCATGGGCGTGCCGCAGGTTGGAACGGGGGCAGTGCGCCACCGCCACGCCTCCCCGCCGCAGGATCTCGACGTCGGCAGCGCCGACCCGCACCAGGTGGATGCAGAGGGTCCGGGCCGAGAGCACGCCATGTTCGTCGAGCCAGGCGACCGGCGTCCGGCCCGGTGGGGGTGGAAGCGGGATCCCCCGCCCTTCCCACGCCCGCGCGAACCCGCCGCGTCCCCGCTCGAGCAGCAGCGACTCGTCCTCCGATTCGGCGAGATGCACCGCCAGCGGGAGGTCCGCCGTCCGGGCGTGGTCCGCCACCCGGGTGTAGAGCGGCCCACTCACGCTGTAGGGAGCGTGCGGGGAGACCCCGAGCCGCACCCGGGCGGAGGTGAATCGGGAGAGCTCGGTCAGGCGCCGGATGGCGCCGGCCATGGCCTCGTCCGCCTGATCGGGATGGGGCCCGAACACCTCGTGATAGGCGATCCCGCTGCCACCGGCCTCCGCCAGCGCCTCGATGACGGCCCCGGAGTCGCCGGTATCGGCGACGGTGGTGACCCCCGCGGCCCAGCAATCCCGAAGGCCCTGACGCGCGGCGGCTGTGAAGTCCGCCGGCGTGCGCGCCGCCTTGAGCGCGATGATGTGCCGGATCCAGGAGGGGAAGTCGGCGTCCGGCACCTGGTGATCGAGGCCGGTCAGTTCGAGGTGGGTGTGGACGTTGATCAGGCCGGGGAGGAGGACGGCGTCTGGCAGGGATTCGGCGGGCACCCCCGGCGGCGTGGGGACCACGGCGCCGGCGCCAACCGCAGCGATCCGGCCGCCGGCATCCAGCAGCACGGCGCCATCGCGGATCGGCGGCCCCTCGATCGGCAGGACCCAGGGGGCCGCCAGCCGTCGAGGGGCGCCGGTCACCGCGGCCGGTTCTGCAGCGGATTGCCGGAGCTGGGCCCGGCGCTGGTCCCGGTGCCTGACCCCGCCCCCCACGGATTGTGGATGGGACAGAACTCCTTCGGCTCGGTGCCGAGCAGGAAGGACTCCACCGACAGCGAATCCTTGGGGCAGAACGGCGTGAACTTCTTCCCGGTCTGCCGGTCCACTTCCGCCACGGTGAGGCCGTCGGGGCGGGGCCAGCCGGAGGGGATCGGCCGGCGCTCGTAAATCTCTTTCATCATCATGGTCCAGGCGGGGGCGGCGAGCCGGCCGCCCTGGGCGTTGTCCATGATCTTCTGGGGCCGGTCCATCCCCATCCACACGCCGGCCACCAGGTCCGGGGTGAAGCCGATGAACCAGACGTCGGCGCCGTCGTTCGTGGTGCCGGTCTTGCCCCCGGCGGGGATGGGGCCGAGCTGACTGCCGACGGTGCCGGCGGCGGTGCCCCGCCGGACGACGTCCCGCAGGCCGTCGAGCAGCAGCCAGGCGAGGGTGGGGTCCAGCACCTGTTCCGAGCGGGGCCGGGGCTGCCACAGGACGTTGCCGTTCCGGTCCTCGACCCGCTCGATCGCGTAGGGCGTGGTGCGGGTCCCGAGCGTGGCGAAGGGACTGAAGGCCGCGATCATCTCGATGGGGATGACGGACGCGGCACCGATATAGGTCGAGGGATAGGGCGGCACCGGGGTGCTGATGCCGAAGCGCGCCGCCTCCCCCACGACGGCCTGGGGGCCGATGTCGTCGCCCAGGCGGATCGCGGGGATGTTCCGGCTCTCGTAGAAGGCCTCCTTGAGCGACATTGGTCCGGCGAACCGGTTATCGTAATTCTGCGGCTCCCACGGCGGTTCCCCGGGGGTCATCTCCATGCTGATCGGGGTGTCGTCGACGATTTCGGCCCAGGTGTGCCCGGCCCGGAGCCCCGCGGCGTAGACGATCGGCTTGAAAGTGGAGCCGGCCTGCCGCACCGCCTGCACCGCCCGGTTGTACTTGTTGTCGTTGAAGTCGCGGCCGCCGACCATGGCCAGCACCTTGCCGGTCCGCGCCTCCAGCACCACCGCCAGCCCCTGGAGATAGGGGGACTCCGCCAGCGGCTCGGCGTCGTCGGCCCGCTTCTCGAGGTAGTCGGCGTAGGTGGCGCGGGGATAGGTGCCGTAGCGGGCCTTGTTGCGCTCGACCTCGTCCAGCTGGCGGGTCAGCGCGCGTTCCGCCGCCTGCTGAATGTCGAGATCCACCGTGGTGTAGATCCGGAGGCCATCCTTATAGAGCTGGCTGCCGAACCGGGTCTGCAACTGCTGCCGCACGTACTCGGTGAAATACGGCGCCACCTCGCTGAAGTCGGAGCGGGTGGAGAGCAGCAGCGGATAGGCCTTCCACCGCTCCGCGTCGTCCCGGGTGAGCACCCCCTCGTCGGCCATGAGCTGGAGGATGAGGTTGCGGCGCTCCACGGAGAAGTCGGGATTCCGGCGCGGGTTGTAGCGGGTGGGGGAGCGGGGGATTCCCGCCAGGGTGGCGGCCTCCGCCACGTTGAGCTCGCGGGCGGTCTTGCCGAAGTACCGCTGGGCGGCGGCCTCCACCCCGAAGGCGCCGTTCCCGAGGTTGATCTGGTTCAGGTAGAACTCCAGCACCTTGCCCTTGGCGAAGTTGTGCTCGATCTCGAACGCGACGTGCATCTCCCGGAGCTTCCGCTTGAGCGTCCGGTCCGAGCGGCTGATCTCGTCGGGGAAGAGGTTGCCTGCCAGCTGCATGGTGATCGTGGAGAACCCCTGCACCCGGCCCTGGCCGGTGAGCAGGTAGACCAGGGTGTGCCGGACGGCGCCGAACGCGCGCACCCAGTCCACCCCGCCATGCTCGTAGAACCGCTTGTCCTCCACCACCACGAAGGCCGCGACGGCGGCGGGCGAGATCTGCTCCAGCGATACGACCGTCCGCCGCTCGGCACCCAGGTCGGTGATCAGGCGGCCGTCCGCGGCGTAGACCTTGGACGCCTGGGCGGGGTCGTACTCCCGGACCAGCGAGGCGATCGAGGGACAGGCGCTGTTGGCGCAGGCGCGGGTCCAGGCGGCGGCCACCACGCCCAGCCCCAGCATCCCGACGGCCAGCACCGTGGTGATCAGGTTGCTGCGGATACGGGGGGTGTACCACCAGCGACGCAGGGCGTTCAGGGGACGGGGAGCCATGGCATCAATCTAGACGAACGAGGCGGGCCCCTGCACCACCTCCGGGGGTGGCCGGCCCCGGATCGGCTTGCGGGGGGCCGGGGACCCGCCCTAGGATTCGCGACCGATGCCCACCCTCCTCGACGCCCTCACCGCGCGCGGCTTTGTCCACGACGCGACCCCCGGGCTTGCCGGCCGGCTGACCCAGGGCCCCATCACCGGCTACGTCGGGTTCGACCCGACGGCCGACTCGCTGCACGTGGGCAACCTGGTTCCGGTGATGGGCCTGGCCTGGCTGCAGCGGTTTGGCGGCACGCCGATCATCCTGGTGGGAGGCGGCACCGGCCTGGTCGGCGACCCCAGCGGCAAACGCGCCGAACGGCCCATGCTGGAGGTGGCGCAGATCGATCACAACGTCCGCCGCATCCGGGCGCAACTGGAGCGGTTCGTCTCCTTCGAGGGCGCCAACGCGGCCCGGCTGCGGGACAACGCCGACTGGCTCCGGCCGCTCCGCCTGCTCGACTTCCTGCGCGATGTCGGGAAGCATTTCACCCTCAATTACATGCTGCAGAAGGACGCGGTGAAGAGCCGGATGGAGACCGGCATCTCGTACACCGAGCTCAGCTATATGCTGGTGCAGGCGTACGACTTCTGGCACCTCTGGAAGACGGAGCGCTGCGAGCTGCAGATGGGCGGCAGCGACCAGTGGGGCAACATCACCGCCGGGACCGAGCTCATCGGGCGCCGGGAATCGGCGAGCGCGCATGGCCTGGTCTTCCCCCTGCTCACGAATGCCGCCGGCGGCAAGTTCGGCAAGAGCGAGGGGGGGAACGTCTGGCTCGACCCGGCGAAGACCTCCCCCTACCAGTTCTACCAGTTCTGGTTCAACAGCGACGACCGGGACGTGGAGCGGCTGCTCCGGTTCTTCACCTTCCTCCCGCTCGAGGAGATCGCCGCCTTGCTCCAGGCGCAGGCCGGCGACCCGGGGAAGCGGGTGGCGCAACGCCGGCTGGCCCAGGAGGTGACCGCGCGGGTGCATGGCGCCGCCACCGCGGAGAGCGTGGTGCGGGCCAGCCGGCTCCTGTTCGGCGGGCTCGACCTGACGGACGCCGGGGCGGACGTGTTCGAGGTGCTGGCCACCGAAGTTCCGACCGTGACGCTGGCCCGCACCGAGGCCATCGGGCTCGGGATCGTGGATGCCCTGGTGCGGGTGGAGCTGGCGGCGTCCAAGGGGGAGGCGCGCCGGGGGCTGGCGCAGAAGGGCTTCTCGCTCAACGGCCAGCCGCTGAGCGATCCCGACCGGGTGATGGCCGGGACCGACATCCTGGCCGGCGGCTACCTGATGCTGCAGAAGGGGAAGCGGAACTACGCGCTGATCAAGCTGACCTGATACCCACCCTTACCATCCGGAGCGGAGCATGCGCGGCGAATTCATGAGTTTCCTCAAGGAATACAGCGTCATCGGCCTCGCGATCGCCGTGATCATCGGCGGCAAAGCGGGGGAACTGGTCAAGTCCATCGTGGATGGGCTGCTGATGCCGATCGTGGGGCTGGCGCTGCCCGGCGGGGAGTGGCAGAAGTGGACGCTCGGGCCGTTCGCGATCGGGCCGGTCCTGGCGGCAACAATCAACTTCATCATCGTCGCCTTCCTGGTGTTCCTGTTCGCCAAGAAGGTTCTGAAGGAAGAGGTCGTCGGCAAGAAGTAGGCAGGCTGGCGGGGGCCAAGGCCTGCCCTGGCCCCCACCCTACCACCGGGTTCGTCTCGTCCCTCGCGACGCCTTCCCGCCGGTCAGTCCCCCCAGTACGCCACGCACCAGCGCCCGGCCCACCGAGCGCGCAATGGTCGTCCCCAGCGCCCCGAGCACCGACACCCCGACCTTGGCGCCGGGGGACAGGCCGCTCCTCCCGCCGCGCTTCGGCTCCGGCTCCGCCGCGGGCGGCGCGGCCTTCGCGATCCGGGCCGCCAGCATCTCGCGCGCGCTCTCCCGGTCCACCGCCCGGCCATACTCCGCCACCAGGTCCGACTGCCGGATGTCCTCCTGCAGCTCTTGCGGGGTGAGCGGCGCCATCCGGGAGGCGGGGGGGATGAGGCGCGTGGCCACCACGGGGGTCGGCACGCCGCGGGGATCGAGCGCGGTCACCACGGCCTCCCCGATTCCCAGGGAGGTCAGCGTGGCCTGCAGGTCGTAGAACTCGGTGCGGGGGAAGGTCCGGACGGTGGCCTTGAGCGCCGCCTCGTCATCGGGGGTGTGCGCGCGAAGGGCGTGCTGCACCCGATGCCCGAGCTGCGCCAGGATATCCGCCGGGACGTCCTTGGGCGTCTGGGTCACGAAGTACACCCCCACCCCCTTGGACCGGACCAGCCGCACCACCTGTTCCACCTGCTCCAGGAACGCCTTGGAGGCGTCGTTAAAGAGGAGGTGCGCCTCATCGAAGAAGAACACCAGCTTGGGCCGCTCCAGGTCGCCGGCTTCCGGCAGGGTGTGGTACAGATCCGCCAGCAGCCACATCATGAAGGTGGAGAAGAGCCGGGGCCGGTCCTGCACGTCCGCCAGCTCGAGACAGGTCACCACCCCCCGGCCGTCCCGCGTGGTCACCAGCAGGTCGTGGACGTCGAACTCGGGCTCGCCGAAGAACTGCTCCGCTCCCTGCGCCTCGAGCTCGATCATCTTGCGGAGCAGCACCCCGACCGTCGCCGACGACATCCCGCCGTACCCCTCGAGCTGCGCCTTGCCCTCGTCCCCGCTCAGGAACTGGAAGACGGCCCGGAGGTCGCTGAAGTCGAGCAGGGGGAGCCCCTGGTCATCGCAGTACTTGAAGACCAGGCTGAGCACGCTGGTCTGGGTCTCGTTGAGCCCCAGGACCTTGGCGAGGAGGAGCGGCCCGAAGCTCGAGACCGTGGCGCGAAGCTGGACGCCGAGCTTGCCGGTCAGGCTCACGAACTCGACCGGCACCCCGGCCGGGGTCCAGGTCCAGCCGATATCGGTAGCCCGCTGGTTGACCCGCTCGCTGGGCTGCCCCGGCATGGCGAGGCCCGAGAGATCCCCCTTGATGTCCGCCACGAACACCGGCACCCCCTGCCCCGCGAGCTGCTCGGCAAGGAGCTGCAGGGTCTTGGTCTTGCCCGTGCCGGTGGCGCCGGCGATGAGCCCATGCCGGTTCATCATGGCGAGCGGGATGCGGATCTTCGGCTCCTGATGCACCCGGCTGCCCTCGAGGGCGCCGCCCAGGATCACGGCGGGGCCGGCGAAGCCATAGCCGGTGGCGAGCTGATCAGCGAGGGTGCCGGGCATAGGGGGCGGGGGTTTGGGGGAACGGGGGAACGGGGGGACGGGAAATGGCGAACGGGGAACGGGGAACGGGAAACGGCGAACGGGGAACGGGGAACGGATGCGCCGGAGAATGGAGGCGAGGGCGCCGGCTCGCAATACCGCGGGGCTCTACGCGAAGCGGTCCAGCACCTCCGTGACCCGCGCCATCTCCTCCACGGTATTGTAGCAGTGCGGGCTCAGCCGCAGCGCCCCTTCGCGCAGGCTGCAGTAGATCCGCGCCTCGCGGAGGGCGCGGTACGCTTCCTCCAGCCGGGCGGGCGCCACGCAGATGATGCCCGAGCCGCGGGCTCCCTGGGGTGAGGTCACGGGTACGCCCCGCCTCGCCGCCCACTCGCGGACTGGCTGCTGCAGGGCGCCCAGGTGGCGCTGGATCTCCGCCACGCCGAGCTCGGCGAGGAGCCCCAGGGACACCGCCATGCCGTACATGTCCTGGAAGGGAAGGCTGATCATCTCGAAGCGCCGGGCATCCGACCGCAGGGCATCCTGGTAGTCGGTGAGGCGGGAGAAGTCGTCAGTCCCCTCGTAGGCCATCCAGCCGGTAACGGCGGGATGCAGCGCGGGGATCAGCTCCCGGCGGACATAGAGGAATCCGCTGCCCCAGGGCGAGAGCAGCCATTTCTGGGCGCCGGTTGCCAGGATGTCCACCGGGGTTGCCCGCACATCCACCGGCAGCTGGCCCAGCGCCTGGATGGCGTCCACCACGAGGTACTTGCCCAGCTCCCGGGTGGCGCGGGAGAGCCGGGGCAGATCCACGGTGTACCCGTTGGCGAACTGGGTGAGGGACACCGCCAGGCAGCGGACGCAGGGGTCCGCGAGCCGCGCCAGCAACCGATCCTCGTCCGGGAACCCCGCGGGGGTGGCCGGGACCAGTTCCAGGGTCACCTCCCGCTCGCCGAGCCGCTTCCACGGATATACGTTGGCGGGGAACTCGCGGTCGCTGACCAGGACCACGTCCCCGGCACGCCAAGGCAGTGCCTGGGCCGCGAGGCAGAGCCCGAAGCTGGTGTTGGTGCTCAGCGCGATCTCCGCCGGCTCGGCGTTGATCAGCCGGGCGGCGGCGGCACGGGCGGCCGCCAGGCCGCCGAACATGTCATCGTGGGTCAGCTCGAAGGGCCGGGCGCGACGGTGGAGGAACCGCTCGCCCGCCTGGCGGGTGCGCTCGGGCAGGGGACCGATGGACGCATGGTCGAGGTAGATGGTCTGCCCGGCCCAGGGGAACTCCGCGGCCCGCAGGCCGGCGATGTCATAGCCCACTCTTCTCAACCCTCCCGCTTCCGGCGTACGTTTCGGCACTCCCGAACCGTGGATGAAGGTAATGGCCCTCAGTGGTCCCTTCACGCTGGTGCTGAGCGGCGGCGGCCTCAAGGGGCTGGCGCACATCGGCGTGCTCAAGGCCCTGGACGAACGCGGGCTGACTCCTGGCCTGGTGGTGGGGAGCAGCATGGGCTCGCTGGTGGCCGCGGCCTGGGCGGCGGGGATGCCGCTGGAGGAGATGACCGAGCGGGCCCTCGCGGTCCGTCGCAAGGACATCTTTCAGGTGGCGCACGTGGACATGGCGCTCAAGCGGATGCGGTCCCCGGCGGTCTACCGCCGGGAGCCCCTCGATGCGCTGATCGCCTCCCTGGTCGGGAACCGGACCTTCGGCGAGCTGGCGCGCCCCCTCCTCATCAACACCGTCGAACTCAACTCCGGCATGCAGGTGTTCTGGGGGCTCCCGGGGCTCCGCGAGGCCCGGGTCGCGGACGCGGTGTTCGCCTCCTGCGCCCTGCCCGGGATCTTCCCGCCCCGCGAGATCGACGGCCGCTGGTATGTGGACGGCGCGGTCGTCGAGAACATGCCGGTGCAGGTGGCCGCGGCGCGCGGGGCGGGGCCGGTGATGGCCGTGGACGTGGGCGCCACCAGCGCCCTCCGCTCCAACGTGCAGGATGATGGCTTCGCCGCCACCTACATCCGCGGGCTCGAGATCGTCATGCAGACGATGATGGAGAGCCGCCTGCGGCACTGGGGCGCGCCGCCGCTGGTGCTGGTGCACCCCAGGGTGGAGCATGTCTCGCTGTTCGCATTCGGGCACAACCGGGAGCTCATCGAGGAGGGGCACCGCGCCACCCTGGACCTGCTGGACCTGCTGGGACCGGAGTTCGACCCCGCGGGGCACGGGGTGTACCCGCAGCGCAAGGTGCAGATCCGGGTGGATCGCGAGCGCTGCGTGGGGTGCGGCGCCTGCGTGATGCACGCCCCCTGGGTGTTCGAGCTGGACGAAGGGGGCCGCGCCGCGGTGCGCCAGCCGATCCAGTCCTGGTCCCCGCTGGACGGCGCCTACGTGCGGAACTGCCCCACCTACGCCATCAGCGCCCGGCTCGCGACACCCAGCCGCTCCTGAAGGCCGCCGCCGCCGCGTCGAGCCCCTGCGCCACGCGGCGCCAGCTGAACTCCCGTTCCACCCGAGCCCGCCCGGCGGCTCCCATCACCCGGGCCCGGGCCGGGTCCAGCAGCAGCGCCTGGACCGAGTGCCCCGCGGGGAGCTCGTCCCGGGTCTCCACGACGAAGCCGGTGACGCCGTGGGTGACGGCGTCCACGGTTCCGCCCCCCGCCCCGGCCACGACCGGCACCCCGGAGGCCTGCGCCTCCAGCAGCGAGAGGCCGAACCCCTCCGCCTGCGGCCCTTCCTCGCGGGACAGGCCGAGATACACCGTGGCCGCGCCGTAAAGCGCGGGGAGATCCGCTTCCGGCACCGGACCCAGCCAGCGAACGTGCGGCGCCACCCCCAGTTCCTCCGCCTTCCGCTCCAGCTCGGGGCGCGCCGGCCCCTCTCCGGCGATGGCGTAGCCGAGGTCGAGCCCCTGCTGCCGCAGCCAGCGGAGCACCTCGAGACCGCGGTCCACCCCCTTGTGGCGCTGCAGCCGGGCCACCGTGAGGAGCCAGGGCCGCCGGTCGAGGCCGTAGCGGAGCCGGATCGCCTCGGTGCCGAGCCCGGGACGGAAGCGTTCCCCGTCCACGCCGGGCGGGACCACGCGCAGCCGCTCGGCCGCCGCCGGCACACCCAGGGCTCGGGCCAGTTCGCAGTAGCGGCTCGCGGTCCAGTGACTGATGGCCACGGCGCCCGACGCGTCGCCCACGATCCCCGCGGCCCGGCGCCGCCGGGCGGGGTGCTCCGCCGCCTGGCGCAGGACCAGCTGCACATCGAGTCCGTAGACGATCAGCCCGTACGGCAGGGCCTGGCGCCGTCCGACGTACCGCGCCACATGCCCCGCGGGCTTGAGGTTGCCCGCCCAGAGGAACTCCGCCCCGCGTTCCCGGGCCAGCCGGCGAGCCCGCCAGCTCCATGCCGCCAGCCCGTACCAGGCCCGGAGCCGCTCGCTCGGCACCGGCACCCGGTCCACCGGTGAAGGGCAACCGGCATCGAACGCCGCGCTGTCCGGCATGCGCCCGGTGGAGACCGTCAGGCTCCCGGCCGGGGCGTGGCGGGCAATCTCCCCCAGCGCCCGCGCAATGCCGCCGCCGATCGGCGGAAAGTCATAGGCCAGGAGCAGCGCAGCGGTGGGCGTCATGGCTCAGCGCCCGAGCACATCGTGATACAGGGCGACGGTCTGGTCCAGGGTGCGGGAGAAGGGGAAGCCCTCGCGCGCGTGCCGCCGCGCCTCCGTCCCGAGGCGCGCGGCGAGGGCCGGATCACCGAGCACCCGGTCAATGGCCACCGCCCACGCGGCAGGATCGGTGGGATGGACCAGCAGCCCATCGAGCCCGTCGCGCAGAATGACCGCGTTGCCGCTTGCGTCCGAGGCGATGACCGGCTTGCCGAGCGCCATTGCCTCGAGCACCGCCTGGGGCAGCGCATCCCATCGCGAGGGGTGCAGCGCCAGCTCGATCAGGTCGTAGAGGGGGCGGACGTCGGGGAGGAACGGCAGCCGCACGACCGCATGCCGTTCCGGGACCTCCGGCAACGGCGCGGTGAGGGCCGCGCCGTCCAGCCCGGTGAGCACGAGGCGCACCGGCGTCCGCAGCAGCGGCAGCGCCTGGAGTACGACCCACTGATCCTTGGGACGGGCCACGATCGCGATGGTGCGCCGGTCAGGGTCTCCGCCGATCCGCTCGCGCCAGGCGGCCCGCTCCGCCTCGTGGACGGGCCGGTCCAGCCGGTCCAGCAGGACGCCGTTGTGGATGACCCGCAGCTTGCCCCGGGGGATCCCCGTCGCGGCAAGCCGGGCCGCCACCGGCTCGCTGAGTGCCACCACGCGCGCCGCGACCCGGCCGGCCAGCCAGTTTTCCGCCCGCACCGTGCGCGGCCAGGACCGCCGGGTGAAGATCGCCGGCACCGGCAGCCTGCCGGTGAAGCCCAGCCAGGTGAAGGCTTCGCGGTCGCGGGCGCCATGGGCGTCCACCAGATCCACCGGATACTCGGCCAGCAGCCGCCGGAGTGCCGCGGCGTTGGCGAACCGCCCACCGCGGGCCAGCGGCACGGGATGCACCTCGAGCGCACCGGCGTTCGCTTCCGCCTCCACCGGGGAGCCGGGGGGGCAGACGAACCGGACGTGCAGTCCCCGTTCCTGCAGACCGAGCGCGAGCCGCAGCACCGAATTCACCGAACCGGCGCCGCCGCCCTGGTGCAGCGACACCAGCACCCTGAGCGGCGCTTCCCCCGGCCGTGCCACCGGTTCAGCTTTCCCGTCACCCATGCGCATCCTGATCGTCGGCGCCGGTGGAGCGGATCGCACCGAGCAAGCCCTGGCCCGGGCCGCCCGCGGGCTCGGGCATGACGCCCGCGTGCTCGACGCCCTCGGCTGGCGGCGGAGGCTCGGGGGCTGGGGCGGCGCCGTCCTCCGCTGGCAGGCGGACCGCTACCGTCCCGAGTTCGTCCTCTGCACCCGGCATGCGGCGGCGGCGGGAGAACGAGCCCTGCGCAACCTGACGCGCGGCCGCCCGAGCGCCTTCTGGTATTTCGATGCCGTCGCCCCGCTCCCCGAGCGGGTCATCCAGCTCGGGCGCCAGGTGGACCAGGTCTTCGCCACCTACGGCTACCAGGTGGATGCCTTTCGCGCGGTGGGGCTCCGGGCCGAGTTCCTTCCGCAGGGCGCCGATCCGGAGGCCGACCGTCCCGCGGAGGTCGCCCCCCCGCGCTATCACTGCGACCTGGCCTTCGTGGGGTCGGGTCAGTTCGCCCGCCGCCACGCGCTGCTCGCCGAACTGGCGCGGCACACGATGCTGCAGGTGCGCGGCCCGGGCTGGGAGGGGATGGCGGGCCGGCTCCCGATTGCCGGCGGAGTGGTGCGCGGGGCCGTGTTTCCGCTGGTGGTGCGTGGCGCCCGGCTGATGCTCGGGATCGACGCGCTCGAGGCGCAGCGGGCCGAGGCGCGCGGCGGCACCTCCAACCGCCTCTGGCGGGTGCTGGCGGCCGGCGGCTGCTTCCTCGGCGAATACGTGGACAATGTCGAGGAATTCGCGCGCCACGGGCAGCACGCCCTCTGGTACCGCCACCACGCCGACGCGGTGGAACTGGCGCGCGCCGCCCTGGCGGACGACGCCCTGCGTGCGCGGCTTGCCGCGGAGGGGCGGGCGCATGTGCTTGCCCGCCACACCTATGCCCACCGGCTGTCCCGGCTGCTCGCGGGCCAGGGCTACACCTCGACGTAGCCGGCGCGTTCGAACGGCCGCCACCCGGTGAGCCGCTCGATGCCGAGCGAGGCGTGCAGGGCCAGGCGGCGGGCATCCCACCGCCGGGGCGCGAATCCGGGGGAGACCGCATCGCGCCGGGCGGCGATCCACTCCCGCATCACGGCGGGGTGACTGCCTCCGAAGGGCCTGGTGCCCACTTCCCAGGGCAGCCGCCCGCCGAGCGGCGCCCGCCGGTCCGCGCCGCCGTAGAACAGCGCGTTGTCCACTTCCCGCTTGACGCCGAGCGCCGCCAGCGGCCTGGCCCAGCCGTAGTGATGGTAGGTGGCGCCGCTCCGCCGGGCCCGGAGCTTCCGGCCGTCGGGTCCGGCCCGGAACCCCTGGGCATCCCCGTGGCTCCGCGCGTTCCCTCCCGGGCGGACGACGCGCACCTCGCGGCGATACCAGGGCCTCCCGCCGCCAACCCACGCCGGGGTGCCGTAGAAGTGCAGGAAGTCCACCAGCAGCCCCTCCACCCGCGGGTCGCGCCAGGCGGTGGCCATGGCCGTGGTGAGCGGGGTGACGCCGGCCTCGTGCAGGACTTCATCGGCCTGGATGTAGATTGCCCAGTCACCCTGGCAGGCATCGAGTGCGCGTTGCGTCTCCCGGGCCAGCATCCGGCCGCCCTCGGACGTATCCCACTGGCCATCCAGCACTCGAATCCGGGGATCGTGGAGCCCGGTGACGAGATCGCGGGTCCCGTCGGTAGAGGGGCCCACGTTCACCACCAGTTCCTCGACCAGTGGCAGGATGGAGCGCAGCGCCTCGAGCACCGGAAAATCGAGGCGGACCGCGTTGGCCACGAGACTGAATCCGACGACGCGCATGCGGGAGCTTTCGCGCGGGGAAGAGACGGCGGAAAGATATGCGGATCACGCTGGTGCATCACACGCGGCTGCCCGTGAGCGGGTACGGGGGCACCGAGCGGGTGGTCGTGGCGCTCGCCCGCGGGCTGGCCGAACTGGGGCATGAGGTATCGCTGCTCGCCCCGGCGGGGACCCGGGTCCCCGAGGCGCGGGTGCTGCCGCTCGACCCGGGCCGGCTGCGCGACCCCGCCTTCGATGTGACGCCGCTGGTCCCGGCCGGGACCGACGTGGTGCATGCCTTTTTTCCGCTGCGGCGGCCGCCGTCGATCCCCACGGTCTGGACCCTCGAAGGCACCACCAAGCCCGGCGTGGTGCGTCCCCCGAACACGATCTACGTGAGCGCCGATCACGCCATCCGGCATGGCGGGACCAGCTTCGTGTACAACGGGCTTGATCCCGCGGAGTATCGCTTCCGCGCCCAGAAGGGGGACTATGACCTGTTCCTCGGCCGGCTGCACCAGAGCAAGGGCTACCAGTGGGCGATTGCCGGCGCCAAGGCGGCGGAGCGGAAGCTGGTGGTGGCGGGCGGGTGGCGGCCGTCGCTGTCGCGCTGGGTCCGCTTCGTGGGGGAGGTCGGCGGCGACGCCAAGGCGGAGTGGCTGGCCGGGGCCCGGCTGCTGTGGATGCCGGCGCTCTGGGATGAGCCGTTCGGCCTGACGCTGATCGAGGCGCTGCTGAGCGGTACCCCGGTCCTGGGGACCCGGCGGGGGGCGCTGCCCGAGGTGCTGAGCGCGGAGGTGGCGGAGCTGGGGGACACCGTGGAGGACCTGGTGGCGCGGTTGCCGCTCATGGAGGCGAAGGATCCGGCCGCCTGCCGTGCCCGCGCGGAGCGCTGGTTCACCCACCGCGTGATGGCCGCCGGCTACCTGCGCTGCTACCAGGCGTGGCTGGCGACCGGGACCCTGCCGGCGGGAGAGCGGATTCCCGGGTAACCGCCGGGCCGCTACGCCTTCCGGCCCGAACTGGTGACGAGGCCGAGGAGTTCGCTCATCCGGTGCATGTAGGTGTGCTGCCGGATGGCCCGCTGCCGGGAGTTGGTGGCCAGCCGCTCGCGATACTTGTCTTCCTGGATGGCGCGCTTCACCTGGCCCCGGAGCTGTTCCACCGTGGTGTACACCAGCACCTCGGAACCATCCTCGAAGTGCAGCGCCAGGTCGGCCCGGGCGTCCACCACCTGCGGCACCCCGATCGCGGCCACCTCGAACAGTCGCCGGTTCACGGCCGATCCGCTGCCGGTGGCGTCGTCGGCCTCGCTGCGATGGATATTCACCGCCACCGTGGCGCCGGCGTACGCCCGAACGAAGTCCTCGGTGCTCGGCAGCTCGCCGCGGCAGTAGTCCCGGAGCGACGTCTTCCGCCACCCCGGCCCCCACAACGCCAGCCCGTACTCCACCAGCTCGGACAGGAACCGCTCGCGGCGGAGTGTCGCCTGCCCCGCGAACACCACGTTGGCCCGGAACGGGCCCCGGGCGCGCAGCGGCTTGTGCACCGAGGGGTCGCACCCGACGGCCAGATAGTGACCGTGCTTCATCCCGTTCCGGTCCAGCGCCTTGACGATGCCGGTGCCACCCACGAATACGTGATCGTACGCCATCGCTTCCCGGGTGGTGGCCTGCAGGTCCCCCACGGACTCGCCCAGGATCTGCACCCAGCGGGCCCCGAAGCCGGGGCGCACCTGGTCCACCACCGCCCCCGGCACCACCCCGTGCCCCGCCACCACGACCAGGTCCGGCACATGCTGCTGGATCGAGGTGCGCAGCCGGTGCTCGAGGTCCCGGCGGACCAGGCGCTCCAGCCAGCCGGCGTTGTTCGGGTCGATATGCAGCAGGTTGGTGCCCAGCCGCTCGAGGGCGCGGCGGATCAGCCCGTGATGCGCCAGGTCGGCGTCATCCACGGGCGCGACATAGAGAATGCGGAGACCGGAGTACGGTGGGTTCATGGCGGACTGCGAGACAATCTACAACGGCCGATGGCGGGTGCGGAGTGGTGAGGCCGGGGTCGGCGTCGCCGCGCCGAACTGCCCCGCAGCCAGCCGCTGGTAGACGCCTCCCGCCGCGAGCAGCGTGTCGTGGCTGCCCCGCTCGACGATCCGGCCTCCCTCCACCACCAGGATGAGATCGGCGTGGCGCACCGTCGCCAGCCGGTGGGCGATGACCAGGACGGTGCGCCCCTCCATGAGGCGAAGGATGGCGTCCTGCACCAGGCGTTCCGACTCGGAGTCGAGGGCGCTCGTGGCCTCGTCCAGGATCAGGATCGGGGGGTCCCGCAGGATGGCGCGCGCCAGCGCGATCCGCTGCCGCTGACCGCCGGAGAGCCGGGTGCCCCGTTCCCCGAGCCGGGTCTCGTAGCCCGCGGGGAGGCCGATGATGAACTCGTGCGCGTTGGCGGCCCGGGCCGCCGCTTCGATCTCCGCCGGGCTCGCCCCCGGACGGCCGTAGCCGATGTTGGCCGCGACGGTCTCGTTGAAGAGCACCGTCTCCTGGCTCACGACCGCCATCAGCGCCCGCACCGTGGCGCGGCTCAGCGCCGGGAGCGGCACGTCGTCGAGCAGGATCTGCCCGGCGGTCGGCTCCCGCAGCCGGGGCAGCAGCTCCGCCATCGTGGTCTTCCCCGCCCCCGACGGTCCCACCAGCGCCACCGTCTGCCCGCGGGTGATCGTGAAGCTGATCGCCTCGAGCACCGGGGCCGAGTCCGGCGCATAGCGAAACCCGACCTCCTCGAAGCGGATCTCCCGTTCGAACCGGGCGGGCGCCAGCCCGTCCTGCTGCAGTTCCGCCGCCGGGAGCCCCAGGATGTCGAACACCCGTTCCGCGCTGGCCAGGGCCTGGGCCATCTGCCCCGGGAACTGGGTGATGGCCTTGAGTGGCGCCATGATGCGAAGCGCGGCCACGATGAACACCAGCAGTCCCTCGGGGGCGAGCTGACCGCCGCGGAGGCTGGCCGAGGCGCCGGCCGCGATCAGCAGCACCAGCAGGAGACCACCGAACAGCTCGCTCACCGGACTCGTCAGGGTAGCGAACCGCTGGGTACGGACCACCGAGCGGCGATACCGGTCGGCCTGGTCCCGGAAGCGCGCCGCCTCCCGGTCCTCTGCCCCCGAGGTCCGGATCAGCTTCACCGCTCCCAGCCGCTCGGCCAGGAGCGCGGTCATCTCCCCCGCCTCCTCGGCCCGGGCCCGGGCATGCCGCCGGAGCCGGCGCAGCAGCGCGCGGATCCCCACCAGCAGCACCGGCGCCACCGCCAGCGTGAGCAGGGTGAGCCGCGGAGAGAGCTGCGCCAGCACCAGCAGCGTGGTCAGGATGAGGACCGCGTTCTGGAAGAAGGAGGCGAGGCCGGCGCTCACCACCCCCTTGGTCTGGTCGGCGTCCTGCATCACCCGGGCGATCATCTGCCCGCCGCGAGTCCGCTCCAGCCACCCGAGGTCGAGCCGCAGCAGGTGGGCGAAGAGCGCGCCGCGGAGGTCCCGCACCAGCCCTTCCTGCACCCGCACGCTGAGCAGGGCGGAGAGGTAGGCCAGCGCATTCTTGCAGAGGAGGGTGGCCCAGAGGAGCGCCACCAGGCGCACGGTGACGCCGCCGGTGGAGGCGCCCGCCAGGAGCGGCGCGAGCAGGTCGTCCACCATCCGCTCGAGGCCGGTGCCGCCGGAGAGCCCGCCGGCCGACCCGAAGAGGTGGCGGAGCAGCGGAATGAGGAAGAGCAGCGTGGCCCCGTCTAGGACCGAGGCCACCGTGGTGGCCGCGACGCCGAGGAGCAGCCGCCCGCGGTAGGGCCGGAGCCAGCCCAGGAGTCGCCCCGCGGTGGCCTCAGCCACCACGCCGGGCGGTCAGCAGCGCGATCGGCAGCACCATCTCCTCCGGCGTCACCCCGCCGTGGAGGAAGGCACCGCGGTAGCGCGCCTGGTATTCCCGGAGCTTGGTGGGGTAGACGAAGAAGCGGTCTCCGGTGGCCAGCAGCAGCCGGGTGCCCGCCGCGCGCGGGGGGAGGCCCCAGGCGGGGAGGTCGTCGATGGCGATGGCCGCCTCGCGCTCCTGGGTGCGCAGGTCCTCGCCGAACTTGTAGCGCAGGTTGAGGGTCGCGTCGCGGCGGGCGAAGATCGTGGCCGGGGTGTGGCAGTGGATGGAGCCGTGGTCGGTGGTGAGCAGCACCGGCACGTTGCGGCGCTCCGCCTCCCGGAGCGCCGCCCAGAGGGGCGAGCGCTCGAACCAGGTGCGGGTGAGGCTCCGGAGCGCGTGGGTGTCGCGCGCCACCTCGAAGAGGGTCGAGTTCTCCGTCCGGCCGTGGGTCAGCTGGTCAATGAAGTTGAAGACCAGCGCCGTCACCCCGTCGGCCGCGAGCTGCCCCGGGAGCCGGGTGAGCAGCATCTCGCCATCGGCGGCGGTGAAGACCTTTTCGTACCGCACCGGCACCGCCCGGCCGTAGCGGCTCTCCAGCTGGGCGGCCAGCAGTTCCTGCTCATGGGCGTTGAGACTGGTCTCGTCCTGGTCCCGCCACCAGGCGGGGTAGCGGGTCGCCAGGTCCCGGGGGAAGAGCCCGCCGAAGATGGCGTTCCGCGCGTAGGGCGTGGCGGTCGGCACGATCGAGAAGTAGTACGAGGTCTCGATGTCGAACCGGGTGCTGATCAGCGGCCGGATCGCCTCCCACTGGTCGAGCCGGAGGCAGTCCACCACCACCAGCAGCGCCTTGCCGTGCTGCCGCAGCGCCGGCTCCACGAACTCGGGCACGATGTCCACGCTGAGCGGCGGCCGGTCCCCCCGGTGGCCGCTGAGCCAGCGGCGGTAGTTGCGCTCGATGAAGCGGGCGAACTCCTGCCGCAGGCTCTCCTGCAGCGTGCGCAGCGCCTCCGAGAGTCCCGGCTCGTCCGCCTGCCCCAGCCGCACCTCCCACTCGGCCAGCTCCACCACCAGGTCGGTCCACTCCCGCCAGTTCATGTCGGGGTGCCGGCTGGCCTCGAGCTCGCGGAACCGGGTGGCAAAGTCACGGGACAGCCGCTGCTGCCGGATCCGGTCCCCCTCGAGCAGCCGGGTGACGACCGAGAGCACCTGGCGCGGGTTCACCGGCTTGACCAGATAATCCGCCATCTCGGCCCCGATCGCGTCCTTGAGCGTGGCCGGCTCCTCGCTCTTGGTCACCATCACCACGGGAATGGTCGCGTCCAGGGTGCGGATGGCGCGGAACAGCTCCATCCCGCGGCGGCCCGGCATCTGCTCGTCCAGCAGCACCACGCCGTACGGCTGCCGCTGCAGCAGCACCAGGGCGTCGTCGCCATGGGCGGCCTTCTCGACCGTGAACCCCTGCTCCTCGAGGAACAGGATGTGGGAGGAGAGGCTCTCGACCTCGTCGTCCACCCAGAGGATGCTGCGGGGGCGTGGCATGAATCCAAGATAGGCGGGGGATGGAGAAACGGGGGAACGGGGAAACGGAGAACTGGGATCGCTTCTCCGGTCCCCCCGATTCTCCGTTTCCCCGTTTCTCCGTTTCCCCGATCCTCCGCGAAGGCCTTACTCTTAGGTCGTGTCCTCCCCCCGCATCCTCCTGGTCCGGTTCAGCTCGCTCGGCGACGTGCTGCTGATCACCCCGCTCATCCGGGCCTTGCGGGCGCGCCATCCGGCCGCCACACTCACCGCGCTGACCAAGCAGAGCTGGGCGCCGCTGCTCTCCGCCAATCCGCACCTGGATGAAGTGGTGACCGTCTCGCCGGGCCAGTCGCTGGTGCCGCTGGCCCGCGCCATCCGGGGGGAGCGCTTCACCCACCTGCTGGACCTCCACGGCAGCGTGCGCACCCGGGTGCTCCGCCTGCTGGTCCCCGGCCCCTGGACCGGCTACGACGCCCGGCGCGCGGCGCGGCAGCGGCTCATCCGCACCCACGAGGACCGCTACCCCGACCGGCTCCCGGTGGCGGAGCGCTACTTCGAGGCGGCGCGCGGCCTCGGCGTCGAGCCGGACGGCGGCCCCGCCGAGCTGTTCATCAGCCCCGCCGCGGAGGCGCGGGCGGAGGCATGGGTCGCCCGCGTGGGGCTCGACCTC
>CAZPER010000026.1:0-47381 GCA_964585655.1 uncultured Gemmatimonadaceae bacterium
GGGCCGGCGCCCGTGAGGGCCGGGCCGTGGCCGGTGGGCTCGTGACGGATGCCGGGGGCGGGAGCGAGGCGGTGGAGCGGCTCCGGGTGGAGAGCGCTCCGCCATGGCAGGAGAGGCAGTTGAAGCGGGAGCAGGTGGCCACGATCCAGGGGGACCTGCGGCTCGCCGATCACCGGGTGCAGACCGCGCGGGAGCGGTTCTCCCAGCTGGACCGCGAGCTGGTGGGCGCCAACGAGGCGCGGGGGGGCCTGGAGGCGCTCCGGGCCCAGCTGGAGCCGCTGGAGCAGCTGCGCCAGGAGCGCCAGCGACTCGACGAGCTGGCGGGTCAGTACGCGAAGCGACAGGTGGCCCAGGCGCAGCTGGAGGAGACCCGGGCCCTCCTGCAGCAGATCCGGACCCGCGCGGCACGGCTCCCCACGCCCGAGCTGGTCCAGCAGGCGCGGGCGCGGCAACTGGAGCTCCGGAGCCAGGTGGAAGCGCTGGAGGAGTCGGGCCGCGAGCGCCGCTCCACCTGGGACCGGGACCTGCAGGACGCGAAGACCAAGCGCGAGACGCTGCGGGATCAGTATCGCGAGCTCAAGGAGCAGCTGGAGCAGATCACCGCCGCCGGTTCCGAGGGGGCATGCCCCACCTGCGAGCGGCCGCTGGGACCCGAATACGACAACGTCATCGGCATCCTGGACCGGCAGCTGCAGGAGGTGCTGTTCAACGGCAACTTCTATAAGTCCCGTATCGACCAGCTGCAGGCGGAACCGGCCGAACTGCGGGAGCTGGAGCGGCAGCGCGAAGCGGCAGAGAAGGCGCTGACCCAGGCCAGCGCCGAACTGTCGCGGCTGGAGACCCAGGCGCAGGAAGGGCCCGCCATTACCGCGGAACTGCTCCGACTCGACGCGCGGGCGGTGGAGCTGGGTCTGGCCGCGCAGCAGGGTCCGGCCAGCTACGATCCGAACCGTCATGCCGAGGTCCGCCGCAAGCTCGCCGAACTCGACCCGCTGGCCCTGCAGGCAGAGCGGCTGCGGGTGGCGGCGGAGCGGGCGGGCGCGCTCGTGGCCGACGCGGAGACGGCGGAGCGCGAGCTCTCCGCCCGGGAGGCGGAGGCCCGTGCGCTCCGGGACCGGCTGGAGGCCCTGGGCTACTCCGACGCCGCCTGGGAACAGGCGCGCGCCGCCGCCGACGCCGCCGAGCGCGCCCGCCGCGATGGGGAGATGCTCTCGGTCCGGGCCCGGGCGGAGCTGGGGTCGGCCGAGGAGGCGGTGCGCGCCGTGGAACGGCGGCGGGAGGAGCGTGCCCGCCGGGAGGAGGAAGCGAAGCGGGCGGCGCGGGACCTGGCGCTGTACAACGAGCTGGACCGCGCCTTCACCGACCTGCGGACCGATCTCAACCAGCAGCTCCGCCCCGACCTTGCGGATATCGCCAGCGGCTTCCTGCGGGACCTCACCACCGGCCGGTACGCCGAGCTGGAGCTGGACGAGGATTACGTCGCCACGATCGTGGAGGCGGGGGAGCCCAAGCCAGTGATCTCCGGGGGAGAGGAGGACGTGGCCAACCTCGCGCTCCGCCTCGCGATCAGCCAGATGATCGCCGACCGCGCCGGCCAGCCGCTCTCCCTCCTGGTGCTGGACGAGATCTTCGGCTCGCTGGACGAGGACCGGCGCGCGGCGGTGGTGGACCTGCTCCGCAGCATCGCCGACCGGTTCCCGCAGGTCATCCTCATCACCCACATCGAGGGGGTGCGGGAGGGCATGGACAGGGTGCTCCGGGTGGACTTCGACGTGGAGCGGGGCACCGCGCTGGTGCGCGACGAGGCCGCGGGGGTGGGCGATGGCCTGGCTGCCTGACCGCGACGTGCAGGGCCCGGAGCGGCCCACCACCCGGGACATCGAGGCGCTCAATCGGGTCTTCTCGGAAGCCTTCACCGATCGCTACCGCCGCGACGGCATGAGCGGGGTCCGGGTCCCCCACCTGAACAGCGTGATCTGGCGCTATGCCCTCGACGATGCCGGCGACGGGGCGATGGTCTGGCGCGACGCCGACGGCGTCCTGTGCGCCTTCAACATTGCCCACCTCTCCGGGCGCGAGGGGTGGATGGGGCCGCTCGCGGTGCGGCCCGACCGGCAGGGCGCCGGCCTCGGGAAGACCATGCTGCTGGCGGGCATCGCCTGGCTCAAGGAGCGGGGTGCCCGGACCATCGGGCTCGAAACCATGCCCCGCACCATCGAGAACATCGGCTTCTACAGCCGGCTCGGCTTCGTGCCGCGGCACCTCACCGTCACGCTGGTGCGCGACCTCCCGCGCCGGCCCGGGCTGCATCCGGAGGTGCTCTCCACCGCCGGGCCGGCGCGGGCCGAGCGGCTCGCGGCCTGCCGCCAGCTCACCGCCCGGCTGCAGCCGGGGACCGACTTCACCCGGGAACTCACGCTCACAGCCGACCTGCGGATCGGCGATACCCTGCTGGTACGGGATGGGGCGGGGGAGCTGGCCGGCTTCGCGCTGTATCACACCGCGGCGCTGGCGGCGGGGCGGTCGGCAGACGAGTTGCGGGTGCTCAAGCTGGTGGCCGCGTCGGGCGCCGGCTTCGAGAAGCTGGTGGCCCACCTCGAAGCCGCGGCCCTCGCCGCCGACATCCGCCGGGTCACCTTCCGCTGCCAGACGGCCTGCAGCGACGCCTACCTTCGCCTGGTGCACCTGGGCTACCGGGCCCATTGGACCGACCTGCGCATGACGCTGGCGCGCCACGAGGAGCCGGACCAGCCGGCGGGCGCGGTGGTCTGGTCCAACTGGGAGATCTAGCGCGGCAACGCCGCGCCCAGTGCCGCATCCTGCCGTCCCCTACGCCGCGTACACCCCGCTGGCCCGGTATTTCTGCAGCAGCCGGACGCCCACCATCTTGATCAGCACCGCCAGCGGCACGGCGAGCAGCAGCCCGGCAAAGCCGAGCATCGCCCCGCCGAAGGCCAGCGCGAGCATCGTCACCACGGGATGGAGGCCCACCGAGCCGCCCACGATGCGGGGCCCGGTGACCGATCCGTCGATGAACTGCACCACCAGGAAGACGCCACCGACCTTGAGCAGGCCGGTGACCGGGTCCGGCATGGTCAGCGCCACCACCAGCGCCGGGATCGCCGAGATGGCGAGGCCGATATACGGAATCAGGTTGAAGATCCCGGCGATCACCCCGATGAGGAGCGCGCTGGGCACGCCGAGCAGGGCCAGTCCGATCCCGGTCAGGGCGCCCACCAGCGCGGCCTCGATCAGCTGGCCGCGGAAGAACTTGCCGAGGGAATCGTCGTACTCCTCGATGAACGCGACGATGGCGGGCCGATGGCTCGGCGGGATCAGCTCCTCGAGGAAGGTGAGCAGCGGTTGCCAGTCCCGGAGCAGGTAGAACGCCACCACCGGTGTCACCACGAGGTAGCCGAGGAAGCCGAGCAGGGTTCCCAGCCGCCGGCCGAAGGCCAGTCCCCACTCCCC
Organism: uncultured Gemmatimonadaceae bacterium; assembly: GCA_964585655.1. Lineage (GTDB taxonomy): Bacteria > Gemmatimonadota > Gemmatimonadetes > Gemmatimonadales > GWC2-71-9 > JADJOM01. The sequence continues at coordinate 3,472 of CAZPER010000026.1, forward strand.
GAGGGCGCCCAGCACCGCCTGGGCATTCTCCTGCAACAGCCCGGCGAGCTGCTGGGCGTCGAGCTCGTGCAGCCAGCTCCGCTGCTCGATCGTCAGGAACGGCTGTCCCTCGAGCCGGGTCCGGAAGTCGGAGAGAAACGCCAGCACCGTGGTGGCGAACCGTGGCAGCGCGGATACCAGGGCCCCCGCCTGGGCCCAGACCTGCGGGCCGGCCAGGATGAGGAGCAGCACCAGCGCCGCGAGGGGTGGAATGGCCACCAGCCCGATCGCGGCGCCCCGGCCGATCCGCCGCCGCTCGAGGCGGGCCACCGCCGGCGCCATGAGGTAGGCCACCGCCAGCGCCAGCAGGAAGGGGCCCAGCAGGCCGCCGTAGAGCTTGAGGCCCCAGAACAGGGTGAGGGCCACCGCGATCGCCATGGCCGGGCGGACCCCGGGACGGCCCCGGAGGGGCCAGAGCGCCAGCAGCAGCAGCGGCAGCACCAGCGGCGGCGCCAGGATCTCGCGCAGGGCCACCAGCAGGAGGATGTAGAGGAGGCCCGCGAGGATGGCCGGCAGCGGGTCGCGCGCCGCGGTGGCGTCGGGCGCCGCGGTCATCCGGTGTGGCCCCCGCTCCCGCGGAGCGCCCACCAGCGGACGAAGAGGGCACCGCTCAGGCCCAGCAGCAGGTGCACCGCCGCGCCCGCGGGTCCGAGCGGGAACAGGAAGGTGAAGAGGATCCAGACCAGCAGCGCGCCGATTGCGCCGGCGAGGGTGAGCGCCATGGAAGTGCCTCGGGTTTGTTGACGGTCGGTGACTCGGGTCCTATCTTCGAGATCGAAGGCGGCGTCGAGGAACCACGTTATTGAGCCAACAGGTCCGGTGAAGGGCCCAGATACTGCATCCGATGCCACGCCCCTCGGGGGAAGGCAGAAGAAGCGGTGAGGGCGCCAAACTTCTTCGTCGGGCTTCAATAAACCTCTTCGGCGTCGCCCCGTCCTGCTCTCGGAGGCACCGGTCCGTGCGGCCGGTGCCTTCGCTGTTCAAGGCTGGCGCCCGCCGCCTTGACCCCGGTACCAGCCCCGCCATCTTCCAGCCAAACGCGTTCCCTGGACGGAAGCCCGGCATGCCGACAGTCAGCGTCACCCGCCGCGTGCATTTCAACGCCGCGCACCGGCTGCATAATCCCGCATATCCCGAGGAGTGGAATGCCCGGGTCTACGGGGTGTGCGCCAATCCCAATTATCATGGGCACAACTACGAGCTGGATATCACCGTGACCGGCGCCGTGGACCCCGCGACGGGGTACGTGCTGGACATCAACGTACTGAAGCGGCTGGCCGAGGAGAAGTTGCTCGCCCACCTCGACCACCGCAACCTGAACCTGGACGTGCCCCACTTCCGCGAGGTCATCCCGACCGCGGAGAACATCGCCATCTACTGCTGGGAGATCCTGCGGGCCGCGCTGCCGCCGGCCCTGGCCCTCCGCCTCCGCCTCTGGGAGACCCCGCGCAACTATGTCGACTTCGAAGGCCACTAGGTCCCGCCGCCGCGCCCGCACCACGCCGTTCCAGGACGAGGTGCGCCACATCCTGGGCGCCCTCGGCGAGGACCCCGACCGCGAGGGGCTGGTCAAGACCCCCGAGCGGGTGGAGAAGTCGCTCCGCTGGCTGACCCGGGGCTACGGGCTCTCGGTGATGGACGCCGTGGGGGACGCGCTGTTCGAGGAACAGCACAACAGCATGATCCTGGTGCGGGACATCGAGCTCTATTCGCTCTGCGAGCACCACCTGCTGCCGTTCTTCGGCCGGGCCCACGTGGCCTACATCCCCAACGGCCGGATCGTGGGCCTCTCCAAGCTGCCCCGCATCGTGGAGGTCTTCGCCCGCCGGCTGCAGGTGCAGGAACGGCTGACCGACCAGATCGCCGACGCCATCATGGAGGTCCTCGAGCCGCACGGCGTCGGGGTCCTGATCGAGGCGGTGCACCTCTGCATGGCCATGCGGGGGGTGGAGAAACAGAATTCCCGTACCGTCACCAGCGCGGTGCGCGGCATCTTCCGGAGCGATATCCGGAGCCGCGAGGAGTTCCTCCGCCTGGTCCACGGACGCTCCGGCGAATGATGCCGCTCGAGGGGAGTCTCGCCGTGGTCACCGGGGCCAGCCGCGGGATCGGGCTGGCCACCGCCCAGGCGCTGGCCGCGGCCGGGGCCACGGTGGTCCGGCTGTCCCGGAGCCTTCCGGAGGGCACCCACGGTCCCTTCCGGGACCTGCGCTGCGACCTGGCCCAGGTGGCGGACGTCGTCCGCGGCACGACCCGCATCCTCTCCGAATGGGGTACGCCGGCGGTGGTGGTCCAGAATGCCGGCCTCTTCGTGCTCAAGCCGTTCGAGGCGACCGACCCGGCGGAGCTGGACCAGCAGCTGGCCCTCAACGTTCGCGCCCCGTTCGTGCTGGCCCAGGGGCTCCTGCCCGCCATGCGGGCCGCCGGGGCGGGGCTGCATATTACGATCGGCAGCACCTGTGACCACCAGGGCTTCCCCGACAACGCGGCCTACACCGCCAGCAAGTTCGGGGTGCGGGGGCTGCACGAGGCCCTGGCCGCCGAGTACCGGGGCACCGGCCTCCGCTTTTCGCTCGTCTCCCCCGGCTCCACCGACACGCCGATCTGGGATCCCTTCGATCCCGATGCCCGGCCCGGGTTCCTGCGGCGCGCCATGATGCTGCATCCGGAGGATGTGGCCGAGGCGGTGCGCTTTGTCGCCACCCGGCCGCCGCACGCCACGGTTGAGTGGCTCCGGTTGTCCCCGACCCCTCCCCGCGAGTGACCTCCTGAGGAAGAGCCCGTGAACCACCGCCGTCGCCCCTGGTCGATCGCCGCGGCCGCCCTGCTCATCGCACCGCTCCTCGTCACTCCGCCCGACCCGCTCCGCGCCCAGGCGCTGCCCCCGCTGCCCGACTCCAGCGGCTTCGGGCTGCACGTCCTGGCGGTGGCTCGCGACCCGGGCGGAACCCTCTGGGTGGGCACCTACGGGCAGGGGATCTTCCGGCGCCCCCCGCAGGGTACCGCCTGGGAACGGATCCGGCACGACACCACCACCAGCAGCATCTCCTGGGACTTCGTCCACGCCTTTGCTTTTGGCACCCGGGGGCAGGTCTGGTACGGCACGGTCGGGAACGGCTGGGGGCTCTCCACCGACGGCGGCCAGACCTGGACCAACTGGACCTTCAGCCAGCTCGGCCCCGAGTGGCAGTACGTGGCGCCCGATGGCATCGTCACCCATGGAGACACCACCTGGGTGGCCACCGCCGACGGCGTGCAGATGACCACCGACGATGGGCAGCACTGGACCGCCTTCACCGACCGCACCGGGCCCGCCGCGCGCGGCCCCGCCGACACCGCCTTCGCGGTGCTCGGCAACGAATACATCCGGCGCATCGGACTCGACCGTCGCCGCGGCCTGCTGCTCACCACCCTCAAGGGCAATGAGCGCCTCGAGATGGGGCTCACCGGGTGGATCGCCGATCCGGTGCCCTCCGCGGCGTTCGCCCCGCGGAACCGGATCCTGGTGGGTGGGGTGCCCTGGCGCGGCTCCCCCTGCGGCCTCCGCCCGGTGGCGGACACCCTCCCCTGCCTGCGCCGCGCGCCCCGGGCCGCGGAGGCGCCGCGGTTCCCCAAGACCACCTGGTTCCGCCGTCCGATCGACCGCGCCAACAACGCCCAGATCGACCAGACCTACCGTTACGGTTCCACGATGGGCGGCAACTTCCAGCAGCACCAGGGAGTCGAGTTCAACAATCCCGACGGCACCCCGGTGCTTGCCATCGCGGGCGGACGGGTGATGTACGCCGGGCCGGCGGAGCAGGGGGCCCTCACCGTCGCCATCCGGCACGACAGCATCCTCACCACCCCCGAGGGGCCACGACGGATCTTCAGCGTCTATTACCACAACAGCGCGCTGCGGGTGCGGGTCGGGGAGCGGGTCGAGGCGGGGCAGACCATCGCCCTGGTGGGGAATACCGGGAGGGCCACCAACGACCACCTGCACCTCGAGGTGCACGTGGTGCCGCTGCCGGGGGACGACATCAGCCAGGTTGTGGACTCGCTCCAGCGCTTCCCGGCGTTCACCACCAATCCCGAGCTCTGGATCGAGCCACTCCCGGGCACCGGGATCGTCGCCGGACAGGTGTTCGACGCCGCGGGCCACCCCGTGCCCCAGGCGCGCATCTACGGTCTGGTGAAGCTCGAGCCGGCGGAGACGCCCTTCTCCTTTGCCGAGACCTACGGGGACAAGGCCCACGGCCACCCGCTCTACGGCGAGCACTTCGCGGTGAGCGACGTGGCCCCGGGGACCTACGTGCTCGGCGTGGAGGTGGAGGGGAAGAAGCTCTTCCGCCGGGCGACGGTCGAGGCGGGGAAGCTCACCTGGGTCGTCCTCCGGCCCTGAGGCTCCGGTGTTCATCGAACTCACCGATCACCTGCGCTGTCCCGAGGCGCATCCCGAGGCGTTTCTGGTGCTCATCCCCGGCACCATGCAGGGGCGCCAGGTGATGGACGGGGTGCTGGGCTGCCCGGTCTGCCAGGCGGAGTACCCGATCCGGGCTGGCCTGGTCGAGTTCGGCGTGGTGGCGCCGCCGCCGGCCGCCCCCGGGCCGACTCCTCCCGAAGCCGCCGCGCTGCTCGCGTTCCTCGGGCTGGAAGGGCCAGGCGGCTACGTGGCGCTGGTAGGGGAGGCCGCTCGCGAGGCGGGATCGCTGGCGACGCTGCTTCCGGGCGTGCACCTGGCGCTGGTCAATCCGCCCGCGGGGACCGTCCCGTCACTCATCGCCAGCGTGCTCCACGCGCCCCGGTTCCCCCTCAAGCAGCGGTCGCTGCGCGGCGCGGTGGTGAGCGCGCCCTGGGCCCTGGCCCCGGGGTGGAATGAGGCGGTCGCGGACGCGGTGTTGCCCGGGCTGCGGGCGGTGGGGCAAGGCGAACCGCCGGCCGTCCCCGGATTCGAGCTGCTGGGAACGGCCGGCGGCTGGTGGGTGGGGCGGCACTAGGCCTCGGTCGCGATCCCGCTCCGGTCGGCGTAGGCGGCCTCGATCTGGGCCTGGTAGTTCTTCTCCACCACCCGCCGCTTCACCTTGAGCGTCGGCGTCAGCTCCCCCGATTCGATCGAGAAGTCGTGCGGGATCAGCACGATCTTCTTGGGCATCTCGAACTGGGCCAGGTCCCGGAGCGTCTTCTTCACCTCCCGGTCGATCTTCTCGGCCGCTTCCTTGCTGGCGAGAAGCGCGGCGTCATCCGGGTAGCTCCGGCCCTCGGCCGTCGCCCACTGCTTGAGGATGTCGACGTTGGGCACCACCAGCAGGATGGGGAACTTCCGCTTGTCCCCGATCATGACCGCGTTCAGGACGAACTTGCTGGTCTTGACCCGGCCCTCGATCGGCTGCGGGGCGATGTTCTTCCCGCCGGCGGTCACGATGATGTCCTTCTTCCGGTCGGTGATCTTGAGGAACCCGTCGGCGTCGAACATGCCGATGTCGCCGGTGTGGAACCAGCCGCCGCTGTCGATCACCTCCGCGGTGGCCTGGGGCTTGTTGTAATACCCCTTCATGACGTGCGGGCCGCGGGTGAGGATCTCGCCGTCCGCCGCGATAGTGGCCTCCACCCCCGGCACGACCCGTCCCACGCTCCCCAGCCGCAGGAAGCCCTTGCCGTTGACGGAGATCACCGGCGAGGTCTCGGTGAGTCCGTACCCCTCGTAGATCGGCAGGCCGGCGGCGAAGAAGAACTTGGCGATCTCGGCCGAGAGCGGGGCGCCGCCGGAGACGAAGTAGCGCAGCCGCCCCCCGGTCTTCGCCACCAGCTTGCTGAACACCAGCTTGTCGGCGATCCCCTTCTTGATCCCCAGCCCGAACGGCACCGGCTGCTTGTTGAGCACCAGCTCCGCCCACGCCTCGCCGTTGGCGCGGCTCCAGTCGAAGATCCGCTTCTTGACCGGCGAGGATGCGGCGCCCTCGAGGACCTTGGCGTAGATCTTTTCGTACAGGCGGGGCACCGAGAGCACGACCGTGGGCCGGCGCTCGACGAGGTCGGCGGAGACGGTGTCCACGCTCTGGGCGTAGTTGATGATCGCGGCGGACTGCCACATGCAGTAGTGGCCGGCCATCCGCTCGAAGACGTGGGAGAGCGGCAGGAACGAGAGGCACTCGTCCTGCTCGGTGAGGTCGAGGTACTGGAGCCCCGCCACCACGTTGCTGGTGAGGTTCCCGTGGGTGAGCATCACGCCCTTGGGGTCCCCGGTGGTGCCCGAGGTGTAGATCAGCGTGGCGAGGTCATCCGGCCTGGCCTCCAGCGCCTCCTCGCGCCACCGCGGGTACTTGCCCAGGGCCGCCTTGCCGCGGGCCAGCAGGTCGGCGAACGGCATCACGCCGGGGCCGGTGGCGTCGTCGTCCATGGCGATGATGTGGCGCAGCGCCGGGGTGACGTCCGGCTGGCGGATGGAGAGGATCTTCTCCAGCTGGGCCTTGCTGGAGACGAAGATCGCCACCGCGCCGCTGTCCCGAAGGATGTAGGAGATCTGCCCCGCGGGCAGGGTGGGGTAGATCGGGACGTCGGCGCAGCGGGCCGTCAGGCACCCGAAGTCCACGTAGGCCCACTCAGGGCGGTTCTCGCTCAGGATGGCGACGTTGCTGCCTGGGGTGATGGACAGCTCGCGCAGCCCCGCCGCGAGACACTGGACCTTGTCCTTGACTTCGGCCGCGCCGATGTCGCGCCAGGCGCCGCCCACCTTGGCGCGCAGCACCACCGGCCGCTGGCCGTAGCGGTCGAGGCCGCCGAAGAACAGTTCATTCAGGGTACGGGGCGTGGCCATCGGGGGTGGCCTCCGTGCAGGTTGTTACTGGAACGTCAGGGTGAAGAGCTGGCCCGATCCGGGGACCGGGGTGCCGCTGGGCCGGGTGGCGCTGACCCGCACCTGCACCGTCGCGGGCGGGGTGGCCCCCGGGACCCGCCGGAGCGTCACCGCTGGCGACGGTGCCCCCCCGGTGGAGGTGGTGGCGCGCAGCGCGAGGTTGCCGCCCTGGAACCGGACGGAGCCCTGCGCCGCGAGGGTGTCCACGACTTCGTACAGGATGCTGGCCCCGCTGATGCCGCCGACGGGGTCATTGCTCTCGAGCACCGCGCCCAAGGGGGCGGAAGCGGTGTCCGCCGCCGGCACCGTGAGCGTGTCCGGCACGGTGAGCCGCAGCGTGTCCGACCGCGGGCGGATGGTGAAGGCCGGGTTCGACAGTTCGGAATACAGGTTGCCGACCCGAGCCTGCACCCGGCCGGTGCCGGAGGTGAGCGCCGTGGTCAGGCGCCCGGTGGAATCGGCGATGATCAGCGTCGTGTCCGGTGTCCGCCAGAAGATCTCGGCGGCCACGCTGTCCCCGTCCGGGTCGATGGCGCGAGCCCGGAGCGTGAGGGTATCGAACTGTTCCACGGCCGGCGGCGACGGGAGGCGCAGCTCGAGAGCGACCACCCCCCGGCTGCCCGAGATGTCGCTGCAGCCGGCCACCGCCACCAGCGCGGCCACCGCCGCCCGCCGGATCATCCCGGCTCCTGGCCCGGGGTCTCCTCGAGCTCCCGCAGCGTGGCCTCCGCATGACGGACCCAGCGGTCCGCGTCGGGCCCCTTGGGCGGCCGGGCCAGGAACTTGCGCAGGTGTTCCGCCGCCTCGGCGCCGTCGCCCTTTTCCTTGAGCCGGAAGGCGAGGCCGTAGTGCGCGCCCACCAGCGTGTCGTCCAGCGCCAGGGCGCGGCGGTAGTGCCGGATCGCCTCCTCGTGCTGTCCCGTCTTGGTGAACGCAATCGCCATGTTCTGCAGGATGCGCGGATCGTTCACGTTGTCCCGGAGCGCCAGGCGGTAGGAGGTCAGCGCACCCTCGAAGTCCCCCTGCCGTTCGAGGGCAAGTGCTTCGTTGAGGTAGTCGAGACGCTGCGGTTTCAGGCCGTCAGAGTGGCCGCCGCCGAACAACCGCCGCCAGAAACTCATTGAGGGACAACATCCTTGCGGGTCGGAAGGGGGAGGTTGGGCTAAGATAGCCCGGCCCCGGGGGGGCCGCAACGTAGTTTACGCCGCCCCCGCCGGGGGGTAGCTTTGACCTCGCGCACTGCTGGCCGACCGCCTCCTCCGTGGCCCCATGAAACGACCCATCGCAGCTTCACAGTCTCGCGGCGTGCTCGAGGTAGACTGGCCCTTCTTCGGCGAGATCTGCCGCGCCCTCGCCCTCAAGGTGGCTCGCGCCTACGAGCCCGAGGTCATCCTCGGGATTGCCAAGGCCGGGGTGATTCCCGGCGTGGTGGTGGCCACGATCCTCCAGGCCGAATTCTCCTCCATGGCGGTCACCCGGCAGGACGCCGGGGGTGAGCCGATCCTGGTGGCGGGCCCTCCCGCCTCCATCCGTGGCCGGCGGGTGCTGCTGGTCGACGAGACCTGCGACACCGGGTCCACCCTGAAGCTCGCGCTCAACGAGGTACGGGCCCTCCGCCCGAAGGAAGTCCGGACCGCCGTCTCCTTCAAAACCGGCGGCTACGCTCCCGATTTCCACGCCTTCGAGACCGAGAACCGGGTGATTCTCCCCTGGGATCGCGAGATCATCGCCGAGGGAGAGCTGGTCACCCGCCCTGATTACGTGCAATGGCTGAAGGGGACCTCGACGGGGTGAGGAACCGGCTGGCCGACGCGTTGCGCGCCTCCCGCGCGGACTTCACCGAGATCCGGCTGGAACGCACCTGGGCCAGCACCGTCGCCTTCCGCGGCAGCCGGCTCGAGGGCGCCACCGCGGCGGTCGAGGTCGGTGGCATGGTCCGCTGCCTCAATCACGGCAAGGGCTGGGGGATCGCGAGCTTCACCGGCGTGGACCGACTGCCCGCGATGGTCGCCCGCGCGCACGAACTCTCCCTCGCGGTCCCGCTCGACGCCCCCCTCCGGCTCGCCGACATCCCGATCCGCACCGCGGACTACGCCAGCGACCTCGATGGCGATGTGCGGGAGGTGCCGCTGGCCGCGAAGCGGGAACTGCTGGAGCGCCTCAACCAGGAGATGCTCGCCAGCGACCGCCGGATCGTGGACTCCCGTGCCACCTACGAAGACCGGGTGGTCGAGCGGTGGCTGGCCACCTCGAGCGGCGCCCTGCTGTCGGACCTCCATCCCGAGGTGCGGCTCGCCGCCGCCGCCGTGGCCCGCGAGGAGAGTTTCCTCGAGCGGGCGCTGGAGTCCTGGGCGGTGCGGGGGGGCTGGCGCTCGGTACAGGATACGGATCACCTCTTCCGCGCGGCCGCCCGGCGCGCCATCGCGCTGCTCTCCGCGCCGCGGGTCAAGGCCGGCACCTATCCCGTGGTGCTCGATCCCCGCTGCCTCGCCGCCCTGCTGCACCAGACGCTCGGACACCTCAGCGAGGCCGACACCCTCCGGGACCGGGCGGACCTGGATGAGCTGATGCGGCCGGGGCGCCGCGTCGCATCGGACTTGCTGACGGTCGGCGACGACGGCAGCGCGAGCAGCCTCCCCGGCTCGATGCCCTTCGACGATGAGGGAGCGCCAACCCAGAACACCCTGCTGGTGCAGCACGGGGTGCTGGTGGGCCGGTTGCACACCCGCGAGACGGCCGGCCGCGCCGGCGCGCGGCCAACCGGGAATGCCCGCGCCGGCTCGTTCCGCCAGGCCCCCAGCGCCCGCCTGACCAACACCTACGTCGCCAGCGGCCAGGGGACGCTCGAGGACCTGCTGCGCCCGATCCGCCACGGCCTCTACTGCTGCGACGCCATGGGGGGCGACGTGCACCAGGGCCGGTTCACCCTCACGACCGGCTTCGGGCAGCTCATTCGCGACGGCCGGCTCGCGGAAACGGTGCGGCCCATGGTGCTCACCGGCGACGTCGCCGAGACGCTGCAGCGCCTGGACGCCGTCGCGGGAGACTTCCGCTGGAACCTGCAGGCGACCCGCTGCGGTCGCCCCGCCTGGGGACGGATCACCGTCGCCGATGGCGGCCCCCACGTCCGGGTGGATGGCGTGGTCGTCGGCGGCGACTCCGCATGATCGCCCCGCTGCTGGAGCGTGCGGCCCGGCGCGCCACCCTGGCCGATGCCATCGAGCAGTCGGACGAGACCACGCTGCTCGAGTTCGCCGGGGGCCGACCGGTCCGGGCGTCCGCCAGTTACAGCCACGGGACCGCCCTCCGCGTGGTGGCGGAGGGAAAGGTCGGGAACGCCGGCACCGCCGAGGAGGATCCTGACGACCTCGTCGCCCGCGCCCTGGCCTCGGCCCAGCTCGGCGAGGTCGCCACCATCACCCTTCCGCATCCCGCCCCGCTGCCCACCGTCGTGACCCACATGCCCCGGGCAGCGTCCGCCACCCTGAGTGACCTCACCGACCTCGGGCAACTGGTGCGGGACCGGCTGGGAGGCGAGCGGGTGGAGCTGGAGCTTTCCGTGGAGCGCTCCGTCGGCATGGTCCGGGTGGCCAACACCGCGGGGCTTGACGCGGCCTACGACGTCTCGCTGGTGTCCCTCACCGCCGAGGTGAGCCGGATGCAGGAGGGGCGCCGGCTGGTGATCCGGGCCGGCCTGTGCGGCGCGGATCTTCCCGCCCTGCGCGACCTGGAACTGCTCGTGGGGATGCTCAGGCAGCGGCTGGGCTGGGCGGAACGGGGCGTGGAGGCGAAGCTGGGACGGCAGCGCGTCGGCTTCCTGCCCACGGCCCTGCCACCGCTCCTCCTCTCCGTGGAGCAGGCGCTGCTCGGGAAGGCGGCGCTGCATGGCGGGTCTCCGCTGGCGCGGAAACGCGGGACGCGCGCCTACAGCGAGCAGCTCACCCTGGTGGACGATCCGCTGCTGGATGGCCGCCCCGGTTCACGCCCGCTGGACGATGAAGGCACGGTGAGCCGCCGCCTGCCGCTGGTGCAGGCCGGGGAGGTCTCCGCCTTCCTGTACGATCTGGAGACGGCGGGGCGGGTGGGTGCCATGCCGACGGGGCATGGCCGGCGGACGACCTTCGGCAAGCCGCAGCCGGCCGGCAGCAACCTGGTGATCGAGCCGGGGACCGCGACCTGGGATGAGGTGCTCGCGGCCGTGGGGGATGGCCTCGTCGTCGAGCTGCTCCGGCCCGGGACCCAGGCCAACGTGATGGGGGGGACCTTCGCGCTGCCGGCGATGCTGGCGTGGCGGGTGCAGGGCGGGGCGGTGACGGGATTGGCGCCGGAAGTGACCGTGGCCGGCAATATCCACGACCTGCTGAGCCGGGTGGTGGCGGTGGGAGCGGACCTGACGTGGGTGGGGAGCCGCGCGATGCCGCCGCTGGTGCTGGATGGCGTCTCGGTGTTCTAGAAGAGGAACCGCCGGGCCAGCCAGTAGACCAGGTACATCACCCCGATCCCCACCGCCCAGATGCCGAGCTCCCGCAGCCGATTGCCCGCCCGTTGGGCGCCCGAGGCGGGCTCGTGGTCCACCGACCGGTTCTTCCGGACGTTATAGGCGCACATCAGGCTCAGGCGCCCAGGGCGTCGAGGTAATTCGCCCCTTCCGCCATCCGGCCATAGAGGATCTGCAGCGTCTCCGGGGCCCCGGCCAGGAAGCGGCATCGCGCCTCGCCGCGGGACCGGCACTCCACTTCCATCACGCCCAGTGTCGTCTCGGACACCCGGCCCAGGAACTCCGCCAGCAGGCCCGAGGAGAAGTGGCAGCTGGGAAAGGTCGCTTCCGCGGTGGGGTCAGCCTCGGCCCAGTCGGTCGAGTCGAGCGCGATGACGGCGGGCGTCACCGGCGTCACCCGCAGCGTGCCCCAGCCATGCTCCTCGAAGAAGGAGGAGAGGGTCTCGCCCAGGTGCCGGACATCCAGCGAGGCGGGCCGGTCCACGGCGTAGCGCTCCGAGAGCCAGGTAGAGTAGACCGCGTAAAGCGCGCCCCCTCCCGCGAACCCTGCCTCCTGCAGCCAGGTCGCGGCCTGCATCCCGGCATCACGCTCCAGCACCCCCCGAAGGTGGTGCAGGCTCTGGCGGGCAAGCAGGATGGTATCGGCGGGGGCGGCGACGCTGGCTGACGGCATGGGATCACTCCGCGAGGACACGGAAGGTTAGGGCCGCCCCGGGGGAGGGGCAAGGGCTCGGCGCTTGAGTTCGTCCTCGTCAATCACCTCGATGCCGAGGGCCCGGGCCTTCTCCAGCTTGCCGCCGGCGTCCGCCCCGGCCACGACGGCGTCGGTCTTCTTGCTGACGCTGCCGGTCACCCGCCCGCCGGCCTGCTCGATGAGATCGGCGGCCTGCTGCCGGGAAAGCGTCGGCAGGGTGCCGGTGAGCACATAGGCTTTGCCCGCGAGCGGGCCGTCGGCGCTCACCGCCCGGGGCTCGGTCATCGCGACGCCGCTCGCGGCCAGGCGGGTAAGGAGGAGCTGGCTGGTATCCAGGCCGAAGAACTCCACCACCGCCGCGGCGATGGTCGGGCCCACGCCGGGGACGGCCTCCACCTCGGGGAGGGTCGCGCGGGAGAGCGCTTCCATGGTGCCGAAGCGGCGGGCGAGGAGCTGCGCCACGGTCTTGCCCACATGGCGTATCCCGAGACCGAACAGCAGCACGGAGAGCGGCCGCGCCCTGGAGGCGTCGATGCCCGCCACCAGCTGCTTCGCCGACTGCGCGGCGAACCGTTCCAGCCCCACCAGGCGCTCCGCCGTGAGGTCGTACAGGTCCGCCACGTCCCGGATGAGCCCCTCATCGAGCAGCTGCCGGACCCGTTCGTATCCCAGGCCCCGGATGTCCATCGCCTCCCGGCTTGCGAAATGGACGATTCCCTCAAGCACCCGCCCCGGGCAGGCCAGGTTGGGACAGTAGCGCACCGCCTCGTCGGCATCCCGCACCACCGGGGTGTCGCAGCGGGGACAGCGCGCGGGCATGACGAACGGCCGTTCACTTCCATCCCGGCGCTCGCGCAGCGGTCCCACCACCTGGGGGATGACCTCCCCGGCGCGGATCACCTCGACCCAGTCCCCGATCCGGATGTCCTTCGCCTCGATCAGGTCCTCGTTGTGCAGCGTGGCGCTGGAGACCGTCACCCCGCCCAGTTCGACCGGCTGCAGCACCGCGAAGGGATTGAGCGCGCCGGTCCGGCCGACATTGATCCGGATGTCGAGCAGCCGGGTCACCGCCACTTCGGGGGCGAACTTCCGCGCGATGGCCCAGCGCGGTTCCCGGTCGCCCACCACGCCCAGTTCTTCGTGCAGCGCCAGCCGGTCCACCTTGACCACGACCCCATCCGCGTCGAAGGGGAGGGACTTGAGCTTCCCCTGCAGCCGCTCGGCCTCGGCGTGGACCGCGGCGAGATCGGGGTGGCGCTTCCGGTGCGGCTCCACCTGGAAGCCCCACGCCGCCAGCAGCTCCAGGACCTCCCACTGGCGCTGCACCGCCAGCCTGCCCTCGATCACTTCCACATGAAAGGCGAACATGCGCAGCCGGCGATGGCGGGTGACCTTCGGGTCCAGCAGCTTGAGGCTCCCCGCAGCGGTGTTGCGCGGATTGGCGTAGAGGGGCTCCCCCGCCTCCTCCCGCTCGCGATTGAGCCGCTCGAACGCGGCGCGGGGCAGGTACACCTCGCCCCGGATCTCCATCAGGGGTGGATGCGCGTCGCCCGCCAGGCGGAGCGGCACGTCCGGCAGGGTGCGGAGATTCGCCGTCACCAGCTCCCCCACCCGGCCGTTCCCGCGGGTGGCCCCGCTCACCAGCGCCCCGTCGCGGTAGGTCAGGCTCACCGCCGAGCCATCGATCTTGACCTCGGTGGTGTACCCGCCGTTTCGGGCATCTTCCGTGATGCGCGCGTTCCGGTCCTCCCACGCCGTGAGTTCCTCCGGCGTGAAGGCGTTGTCCAGCGACATCATGGGGCGCAGGTGGGTGTGCTTGACCAGGGAGGGGGCGGGGTCCGCCCCCACCCGCTGGGTGGGACTGTCGGGGGTGCGGAGCGCGGGGTGCGCGGACTCGAGCGCCACCAGTTCCCGCATCCAGCGGTCGTACTCGGCGTCGGAGACCTCCGGCGCGTCGAGGACGTAGTACGCGTGGTTGGCGCGGTTGATGAGCTGCCGCAGCTCGGCGGCGCGGGCGGCGGGGGTCATCCTACCGGGCAGCCGCCTCCTGCTGCAGGACGGTGAGCGCCACGCCCACCAGGCGCTCGAGCTCTTCCGCGCTCGCCCGGGCCAGTATCCCCTCGCTCCACGGCCCCTCCCGCGCGGCGAACTCGTCCAGCAGCCGCCGGAGGAAGCCGATCAGCGCCACTCGCTCCCGCTCCACCGCCCGGCTGCCGCCGCCTTCGCCCACCCGCGCCTGGAGTTTCTCGAAGCGGTGGGCGTTGCGGAGCGCCTTGGCGGTCAGGCTCGCCACCACCTGGCAGAAGCGCACGTCCGCCTCCGAGAAGGCGGGTCCGTCCCGGAAGGTGCGGAGCATGATGGCCCCGATGGAGGCTCCGCGCCAGGTGATGGGCACCACCGTGATCGACCGGACATTCCGGGTGTCGAAGGCCCCCTTCAGGTGGGCCATCGTCGGATCCAGCTCCACATCGGGGATGTAGACCGTCTCCCCGTCGGTGAGGGCCCGGCGGAGCTCGGGATACCGCTCCAGGTCCACCACGTAGTTCCGGATGCTCGGATCCTCGAAGCTCGCCACCAGCCGCGCGGTCTTGGCGTCCCGCTCGGCGAGGAAGATCGACGCGCGATCGAGCCCGAACACCTCCCCCAGCCGGCGGGCGATGGCCTGCATGATGTCCACGATATGCAGCGAGCCCGCCAGCTCCTGCAGGATCTCGATGACGGCGAGGAGGTGCCTGCGCTCGTGCTCGAGTTCCCGCACCCGGGCCTGCAGGCGTTCGACATCCTCGGACACAACGGCCGGAACGGTCATGGGCGATTCTGGAAAGGGTGCCGAATTGTCGCGGCGTGGCGGGAGGCGGTCAAGGCGGGGTACCTTTCACGACGACGACCTGGAGATACCATGCGCGACGATCGTGATCCCCGTCACTCTCCCCGGGACGAGGAAGCGGACGCCCCCGAGGAGCGGTCCTGGGACGGTGGCACATTCCTGACCGGCCTGGTGATTGGCGCCGCCGTGGGCGCCGGGCTGGCGCTGCTCTTTGCCCCCGCTTCCGGCGACGATACCCGGCGCCTGATCCGCAAGCGGGCCCGGGGCCTCAGCCGGGACGCCGAGCGGGGCTGGACCCGGGCCCGGAAGCGGGCCGGCGGCATCCTCGAGGAAAAGAAGGAGGCCCTGCGCGACCGGCTCGCCCAGGGCCTGGAGGCGGTCGAGGACCAGCTCGGCGTCTAGCGCCGCTTGTCCTTCTTGCCCTCGATCCGGCGGGCAAGCGCCGCGCCCTGCTCCTTGTAGTCCGGGTCCATCACGTCGAAGATCGGCAGGCTCGCCACCTGGTCGAGGTGGACCCGCGCCTCGCTGAAGCGCTCCCGCTCGGCCAGGATTTCGGCCAGGTCGAGGTGGTGGTAGATGGTCTCGGGGCTCGCCGCGACCGACTTTTCCATGTAGACCACCGCGCTGTCCCAGCTCGCCGCGTTGAAGATCTTGCCGCCCAGGAAGTTCTTGGCGAAGAACCGCTCGAACCCCGACAGCCGCATGATCTCGGCGTTCCACCGGCCCATCACGTGATAGGCCTTGTGATGCGCCGGATCCAGCTCGATGGCGCGGAGCGCCGCCCCGCGGATCTCCCCGGCGCGCCGCACCCGCTCCTTCTTGCTCTTGGTGAGCGACGCGCGCCCGATCGCCGCCGCCAGGACATAGTGCCCATCGGCCCCGTCCGGCCGCAGTTCCACCGCCCGGCGCCCCAGCGCCTCCGCCCGGGCGTAGAGGGAGTCCCGGGTGGGGCTCTTCACCGAGTCGGGCGTCTGCTTCCCGATATCGAGCAGCGTCTCGGAGGCACGCCAGGTGGCCTCGTAGTTGTCCGGCTCGGTCGCCAGCGCCGCCTCGAAGTAGCGGAGCGCCGTCTCCGGATCGCGGGCCAGGTGGGTCTCGATCCCCCGGCGGAGTTCCTCGGCCGCGGCGGACTCGGTCTGGGCCCCGAGCGGCGCCACGAGCGCCGAGCCGACGAGGGCCGCGAGTCCGACCCAGTGCTTGCCATGTAGCCGTGTGCGCGTCATCCTTGCTCCCGTTTCCTGTTGCCCGTTCCTCATCCCCCGGACTCAATGCTCGTCCCATCGCTGATCGAGCGCAAGCGAGATGGCGGCGCCCTCACCTCCCGCGAGTGGACCGACCTGCTCCAGGCCTATGGCCGCGGGGAGGTCCCGGACTACCAGATGTCGGCGCTCCTCATGGCCGTGGTCTGGCGGGGGCTCACCGGTGAAGAGCTCGCCGCCATGACCGGGGCCATGCTGGACTCCGGCGCCCGCCTGGAGTGGGCCGCCGCCGGCCGGCCGCGGGTGGACAAGCATTCCACCGGTGGGGTCGGCGACAAGGTCTCCCTGGTGCTGGCGCCGCTGGTGGCCAGCCTCGACGTCGCAGTGCCCATGATGTCGGGCCGGGGGCTGGGCCACACTGGGGGCACCACCGACAAGCTCGAGTCCATCCCGGGGCTCCGGACCGACCTGTCGCTGGCCGAGGTCCGGGCCCAGGTCGAGCGCATTGGGGTCGCGATGTTCGGCCAGAGCGAGGCGATCGCCCCGGCGGATCGCCGGCTGTATGCACTGCGGGACGTCACCGGCACCGTTCCCGCCACGGCCCTGATCGCCGCCAGCATCATGTCCAAGAAGCTGGCCGAGGGGCTCACCGGCCTCGTGCTGGACGTGAAGGCCGGCAGCGGCGCCTTCCTGCCCAAGTTGGACGATGCCCGCGCCCTGGCCCGCACCATGGTGGACCTCGGCACGGCGCACGGCTGCCCCACCGCCGCCCTCATCACGGCGATGGATCGGCCACTCGGCCGCGCCATCGGGAACGCGCTCGAGGTCGAGGAGGCGCTGCTGGCGCTGACGGGGCAGGGGCCGGAGGACCTCATGACCGTGACCCGGGCGCTCGCCGTCGAGATGCTCCTGCTCGCCGGCCGCGCCCCCGACGTGGCGGGCGCGCTGCGCCTGGTGGACGGTGCCCTGCGCTCCGGCTCCGCCCTGGAGCGGTTCCGGATGCTCATCGAGGCCCAGGGGGGCGACCCCGGGATCGTGGATGATCCGGGGCGCCTGCCGCAGGCGCTGGAAGTGGAGCTCTTCGAGGCGCCCGCCGCGGGGACCATCGCGGCGGTGGATCCCCGCCCGCTTGGGGAAGCGGTGGTGGCGATGGGCGGAGGCCGCCGCCGGCTCGGGGACAGTATCGAGCCGAGTGTCGGCTTCGTGGTCTCGGGACGCCCGGGCGCCACGGTGGCGCGGGGGGAGCCGGTCGCGTCGGTGTTCGCGCAGGACGCGGATGGGATCGCGATCGGCATGGCGGCGCTCGGGCGGGCGATGCGTTTCGGTCCCCCGGAGCCGCAACTGCCGCTGCTGCTCTGCCGGGTCACCGCGGCGGGGGAGGAGCCGGCCTGATGGGCGGCGTCTTCACCGCCGTGCTCATCGTGGGGGTGCTGGCCTGGTTGTTCGCCCCGGGGCGGCGGCGGCCGGCCGATCCCGCCGACCCGCCGGAGCCGGCGGACCGGGACGAACTGGAGGCGGCGGAGCGGGAGGTGCGGGATCTCGGGGCAGGGCAGCAGCCGGAGGACGGATTCGCGGGGGACGACTGGGGACCGGGAGCCCCGAAACAGTGAGGCGCCAGCACATGCGCTGGCGCCTCCCACCTCATCCCGCCACGCCCCTACGGCTTATACGTCGAGGTGCGACACGTACTTCGCATTGCGCTCGATGAAGAGCCGGCGCGGTTCGACCTCGTCCCCCATCAGCTCGTCGAACAGCTTGGAGGCCTCCACCGCGTCGTCGAGGGTGACCCGCAGGATCGTCCGCCGCCCCGGATCCATCGTGGTCTCCCAGAGCTGGCCCGGATTCATCTCGCCCAGGCCCTTGTAGCGCTGCACCGCGACCGTCCCCCGCCCCTCACCGTTGGAGAGGCGCTTGATGTACTCGTCCCGCTCCTTCTCGTCGTAGGCGTAGAACTTCTCCTCCTTCTTGCCGCTGCCCCGCGCCACCCGGAAGAGCGGCGGCTGGGCGATATAGATGTACCCCGCCTCGATCAGCTCGGGCATCTGCCGGAAGAAGAAGGTGAGCAGCAGGGTCCGGATGTGCGCCCCGTCCACGTCGGCGTCGGTCATGATGACGATCTTGTGGTAGCGCACGTCGTCGAGGGTGAAGTCCTCCCGCACCCCGGCACCGATCGCGGTGATCATGGCGCGGATCTCCTCGTTGGAGAGGATCTTGTCGATCCGCGCCTTTTCCACGTTGAGGATCTTGCCCCGGAGCGGCAGGATGGCCTGGAACTGCCGGTCCCGCCCCTGCTTGGCGCTGCCGCCGGCGGAATCGCCCTCGACCAGGTAGAGCTCGCACATCGCCGGATCGTCGAGGGAGCAGTCCGCCAGCTTGCCGGGCAGCACCGCGCCCTCGAGCCCCGACTTCTTGCGCACCAGGTCCCGGGCCTTCCGGGCGGCCTCGCGGGCCCGGGCGGCGCTGACCGCCTTCTCGATGACCGCGCGGCCCACCGCCGGCTTCTCGTCGAGGAAGGTCCGCAGCTGGTCGTACACCACCTGCTTGACGATCCCCTCCACCTCGGAATTGCCCAGCTTGGTCTTGGTCTGGCCCTCGAACTGCGGCTCCCGGACCTTGCAGTGGATGATCGCGGTCAGCCCCTCGCGGATGTCCTCGCCGGTCAGGGTGAAGTCTTCCTTCTTGAGCGACCCCTGCTGCTTGGCGAACTCGTTGATCGCCCGGGTGAGCGCGGCCCGGAAGCCGGTGAGGTGGGTGCCGCCCTCGTGCGTATTGATGTTGTTGACGAAGGTGAAGATGTTCTCGTTGTAGCCGTCCTCGTACTGGATGGCCACGTCCACCTCCACCTCGTCCCGGGTCACGGTGAAGGCGATCGGCTTGGGGTGCAGCGGCTTCTTGTTCCGGTTGAGCCACTCCACGAACTGGACCAGCCCGCCCTTGGCGAAGAAGGTCTCGTTCTTCGGCTCGTCGGGGCGGTCGTCCTTGAGCGAGATGGAGACGCTCTTGTTGAGGAACGCCAGCTGCCGCAGCCGGTCGGCCAGGGTGCTCCAGCTGAACTCCAGCACCGAGAAGATCTCGGGGTCCGGCTTGAAGCGGACCAGGGTACCGGTGTCCTTGGCCTTGTCGAGCTTTTCCAGCTTCTTGACCGTCTGGCCCCGCACGAACGCCATCCGCCACTTGAAGCCGTCGCGCTTGACGATGACCTCGGTGCGCTCGGACAGCGCGTTGACCACCGAGACGCCCACGCCGTGCAACCCGCCGGAGACCTTGTAGTTCGACTTGTCGAACTTGCCGCCGGCGTGCAGCACCGTCAGCGCCACCTCCACCGCGGGCAGCTTCTCGGTCGGGTGCATCTCCACCGGGATGCCGCGCCCGTTGTCCTCCACCGAGATCGAGTTGTCCTTGTGGATGGTGACCCGGATGTCGTCGCAGTAGCCGGCGAGCGCCTCGTCGATCGAGTTGTCCACCACCTCGTACACCAGGTGGTGCAGCCCGTTCTCCGCGGTCGAGCCGATGTACATCCCCGGCCGCTTGCGCACCGCTTCCAGCCCCTTGAGGACCTGGATCGAGTCCGCGCCATACTGCTGCTCGCCGTTGCCGTTTTCCTTGGCCATGCCCCGTCCGTTTGTGAGTCCACTGACGGGCGCCCACCAGGGGCGCCCTTACGCTGCCGCGTTACCGCCGGACCGCCCGGTCGTCTCCCACGCCTCCCGCCAGCCACCGGATCTGGGTGATCCGCCCGCTCCGGCCGGTGTTGAGCCGCGCCAGGATCTGCGGGGTCATCAGCGACAGCTCGGAGGCCCACGCCGCCGTCGCCACCCGCACCCGGAGCACCCCCTCGGGCGTCACCGATTCCGCCGCGGTCACCTTCGCGATCTGGGGCCCGACCAGTTCGGCCCAGGATTCCACCACCCCCGCCTGACCAATGCGGCGCACCAGCCCCGCCCGCTTGAGGTAGCTCTTGAGCGCCTCTGCCAGCGGGGTGAGCCGAGACCGCTCCGGGTCATACCTGATCGCCATGCGTCCCCTCGCCTTCCCGCTCAGTCGCCGGGCTGGCACTGGCCCCGCGAGACCCGCCACACCGGGAGCGACAGCCCCCGGGGCAATTCATCGGGGCGTGGCGCCGTGATGAACACCTGCGCGCTCCGCCCCTCGAACAGGCGCGCGGCGAGCCGGGCCTGCCGCTCGGGATCCAGCTCCGCGAAGACATCGTCCAGCAGCAGGGCGGGGCAGCGCCCAGTTGCCCGCTCGATCGTATCCAGCTCCAGCAGCTTGAGCGCCACCGCCGCGGTGCGCTGCTGTCCGGTGGAGCCATAGTCCCGGAGCAGCCGGCCTCCCAGCCGCAATTCCAGGTCATCCCGGTGCGGTCCCACCGTGGTAGCCCGCCGGGCAAGATCTCGCGGCGCGGCCTGGACCAGCCGCTCGCCCCAGGCCGCCGGGTCCGCCAGCTCCTCCGCGCCGTGGTATCCCAGCGTGGCCTCGCCGCTCTGTTCCCCCAGGGCCACCAGGCCGGCGGTAAACTGCTCCCCGGCGGTGTGCACCCACGTCAGGCGCCGGGACACCACCGCCGCACCCGCCTCCGCCAGCGGGAGGTCGAACGCCGCGGCGAGGTCGGCCCGCCCCTGCCGCAGGGCCGCGTTCCGCTGGGCCAGCGCCGACCGGTAGCGAGCCAGCGTTGCCAGGTACCGGGGGTCGGCCAGCGCCAGCGTGCGGTCCAGGTACAGTCGCCGGCCAGTCGCCGCGCCGGCGGCGAGCTGCACATCTTCGGGGGCGAAGACCACCGCGAGCCAGGCGCCCGCCGCATCCACCAGGCGCCGGGTCGGCACGCCGTCCACCTCGATCTGCTTCCGGCGCCCGAGGAGGCGGAAGGTCGCCCCCACGGTCCGGGCTCGCGCCCCGTCCTCGAACGCCACGCCGATGTGGAAGCCCGGATCGCCGAAGCGGACCACCTCCGCGTCCAGCGCGGTGCGGAACGACCGGAACAGGACCGGGAAGGCCATCGCCTCGAGCAGACTGGTCTTGCCCTGCCCGTTGGCCCCCAGGAGGACCGCCCCCGCGGCCGGCAACTCCAGGGTTCCGTCGGCGAGGTTGCGGACTCCCCGGACCGTGAGGCGGGCGAGGCGCACTACTCGACCGTGATCACACGGATGGCGGTGTCGCCCCGGTTGCCCCGCTCGTCGGTGCCGAACACCCGCACCGTGATGAATTCCCCCGCCTGCCCCAAGGTGGTGATGGGGAGGCCGAACCGGACCGAATCGGTGGAGCCGATGAACGGCTGGAAATCCGAGATGCCGCCATCGAGCTCGAAGTAGACCGTGTCCACGCCGTCGTCGTCGGTGGTATAGCCCGTCAGGAAGAAGTTCAGCGTGTCGCCCACCGTGGTGTCCCCGGCCGGCACATCGATGATCGTCACCGGTCCGTCGCTCCCCGGCCCGCCGGGCGTGGGGAAGGTGAGCCGGTCCCGCTCGTTGCAGCCGGCCGCGGCCACCAGCAGGAGGAGGCCGCCCGCCAGCCGGGCCCACGCCCAACCAGGGGCCCGGAGTCCTGATCTCATGAGTGGAAATTTACCCGGTTCCCCGGGGGATTGGCAGTCGCGGAGCGGGGTTCAGCGCCCCTCGAACCGGGGGGTCCGCTTGGCGAGAAAGGCGGCCATCCCCTCGCGCATGTCGGCGGTCGCGGAGAGGAGCCCGAAGTGGTTGGCCTCCAGCAGGAGGGCCTCCGCCTGGGGCATCTCGAACCCCGCGTCCACCGCCTCGAGCACGGCCGCGACGGCCAGGGGGCCCATCGCCAGCATCTTGCCCAGCAGTGCGGTGGCCTCGGGGAGCAGCCGATCGGCCGGGACCACCCGGTTCACCAGCCCGATGCGCCAGGCTTCGGCGGCGTCAACCATCTCCCCGGTGAGGAGCAGTTCGAGGGCCCGGCCCCGGCCAATCAGCCGGGGGAGCCGCACGGTCCCTCCGTAGCCCGGGCCGATGCCGAGCTTCACCTCCGGCTGGCCGAAGCGGGCGGTGTCGCTCGCGATCCGGAGGTGGCAGGCCATCGCCAGCTCGCAGCCACCGCCGAGGCAGAAGCCGTTGACCGCCGCAATGACCGGCTTCCGCAGCGCCTCGAAACGGCGGAAGACCGCCTGTCCTGCCAGCGACCGTGCCTTGCCCTCGAGGGGAGACTGGCTGGCCAACTCGCTGATGTCCGCCCCCGCCACGAACGCCTTGGTGCCCGCCCCCGTCAGGATCACCCCGTGCACCTCGGGGTCCCGCTCCAGCGCCGCGATGGCCTGGCCCAGTTCGTCGATCACCGTGCCGTTGAGGGCGTTGAGCTTGTCCGGCCGGTTGACCGTGACGGTGGCGATGGCGTCCTGCGTCGACAGCTGCAGCGTGGTGTAGGCCATGGCGGGTCTCAGGAGGTGAATCGTCTTCATCGGGGGAGCGGGGAAGGTAGTGCCGGCGCCTGTGGCATGCACCAGACCAGGGCCAAGGACTCCGGAGCAGCCTGGCGATCAGCCGGGCTCCACCTGGGTGTTGCCAAATCACGGGCCGGCTCCCGGCCTGATTGAGACATGCTAAGTTGTTGTACCAGTGTTGGTTATGGTACAGCGCCGAGTCCCTGTTGTCCGGCCCCGGCGGGCCCTCCACCGCGCCATTGCGCCGGGCCTGCGACCCCGCCGGCCAACCCCGCAGCCGCGGCCTGCCGACTCTCCCGGCTCGCGCCGGGGCGAGTATCTTCGGGGCGTGCATCCCCAACCCATCTCCTGGGCCGCTGGCCACGCCATCCGGCTCCTGGACCAGACGCTGCTCCCGCTCGACGTGCACTACCTGGTGCTGGAACAGGTGGATCAGGTCGCCGAGGCCATCCTCCACCTGCGCGTCCGCGGCGCGCCCCTCATCGGCATCGCGGCCGCGATGGGCGCGACGCTCGCGGCCCGGGGCTCCCCCGCGGACCCGTTGGACGCCGTCCTCCGCGCCTGCGACCTCCTCGAGGCAACTCGCCCCACGGCGGTGAACCTCCCCTGGGCCATGGCCCGGATGCGGCGGCGGGCACGCCACGCGGCGGACATCGGGGAGCCGCTGCACGCCGCCCTCCTCGCTGAAGCCAGCGCGATCTGGGACGAGGACCGGGAAATGTGCCGCCGGATCGGGGAGGCGGGGTTGCCGCTGATCCCCGAGGGGGGAACGGTGCTCACCCACTGTAACGCCGGCGTGCTGGCCACCGGCGGGATCGGCACCGCGCTGGCCCCGATCTACCTGGCCCATGCCGCGGGACGGCGGGTCAAGGTGGTAGCGGACGAGACCCGGCCCCTGTTGCAGGGGGCGCGGCTCACCGCCTGGGAGCTGTGCCAGAGCGGCGTCCCTACCACCGTGATCGCGGACAGCATGGCGGCGAGCCGGTTGCGAATAGGGGACATTTCCTGCGTGATCGTGGGAGCGGACCGGATCGCCGCCAACGGCGATGTCGCCAACAAGATCGGCACCTACGGGCTCGCGCTCGCCGCCCGGGCGCACGGGGTGCCGTTCTACGTGGCGGCGCCGCGGTCCACCTTCGACTTCCGCACCGCTGATGGCCCCGGCATTCCCATCGAGGAGCGGCGGCCGGAGGAGATCCGCCGCGTCGGGGGCGCTACCATCGTGGCGGAAGGCAGTGGGGTCTGGAACCCCGCCTTCGACGTGACCCCGGCCGAGCTGGTCACCGGCTACATCACCGACCTGGGGCTCCTCGGCCGCGGCGAGCTGGAGCGGCTGCGCGAGCCGGCGGTTCCCGCACCGGCCTGAGCGCATGCCGTCCATCCTGGCCCTCGACCAGGGCACCACCGGCTCCACGGCGCTCGTGATCCACCAGGACGGCACGGTGCTCGGCCGGGGCTACCGGGAGTTCACCCAGTTCTTCCCCCAGCCCGGCTGGGTGGAGCACGACCCCGAGGAGATCTTCCGCGTCACCCTTGAGGCGGCGCGTGAGGCGCTGGCCGCCGCAGGGGAACGGCCGGTGGGGGTCGGCATCACCAACCAGCGGGAAACGGTCGTGCTCTGGGAGCGGTCGACCCTCCGGCCGGTGGCGCCGGCGATCGTCTGGCAGGACCGCCGCACGGCGGAGCGCTGCCGCACGCTCCGGGCCGAGGGACGCGAGGACGCGATCCGGGAGCGCACCGGCCTGGTGCTCGACCCCTACTTCTCCGCCACCAAGCTCGAGTACCTGCTCCGGGACCCCGCCCACCGCCGGCGCGCGGAGCGAGGGGAGCTCGCGGCCGGCACCATCGATTCCTGGCTGGTGGCGCGGCTCACCGGCGGGGCGGTGCACGTCACCGACCACACCAACGCTTCCCGCACCATGCTGTATGATCTCGCCGCGCGCGACTGGGATCCGGAACTGCTCGGGCTCTTCGGCGTGCCTCGGGAGCTCCTGCCGGCCCTCGTCCCATCCTCCGCCGTGGTCGGGCTCACGGCGAAGGAGCATCTCGGCGCCAGCCTGCCCATCGCGGGCCTTGCCGGCGACCAGCAGGCCGCCCTGTTCGGCCAGGGATGCGTGGTGGAGGGGGCCGCGAAGAACACCTACGGCACCGGCGCGTTCCTGCTGACCTACACCGGCCAGCGGCTGCCGACGTCGGCGCACGGACTGCTGGTCACCGCGGCTGCCGGGCCACGGGGGGAGCCGGCCTATGCGCTGGAGGGAAGCGTCTTCATCGCGGGGGCGGCGGTGCAGTGGCTCCGCGACGGACTGGGGCTGGTGACGCGGGCGGCGGAGACGGAGGCGCTGGCGCGAAGCGTGCCGGACACCGGCGGGGTCTACTTCGTGCCGGCGTTCGTGGGGCTGGGTTCTCCCCACTGGGAGGCCGAAGCGCGTGGCACCATCGTGGGACTGACGCGCGGCTCCACCCGCGCCCACCTGGTGCGTGCCGCCCTCGAGGCGATGGCCTTCTCCAGCGCCGACCTGCTCAAGGCCATGACGGCGGACGCGGGGCTGTCGGTGGCCACGCTCCGGGTGGATGGCGGCGCCGCTGCAAACGACTGGCTCATGCAGTGCCAGGCCGACCTGCTGGGTGTGGCGGTCGAACGGCCGGACAACGTCGAGACCACGGCGCTCGGCGCCGCCGGCCTCGCGGGGCTCGCGCTGGGCGTATGGGGTTCCGTGGACGACTTCCTCTCCCACCGCCGGTTCGCGCGATTCGAGCCGATGCTGCCCGAGCCGGAGCGCGCGCTCCGCTGGGAGGGATGGCGCCGGGCCGTGTCCGCCACCCTTGCCTGGGCGCGCGACGGGTAGCGCCGCATTTCCTTCGTGCCCTACCGCCCTACCGCCCTACCGCCCCTCAGAACCGCCACGTCACCCCACCATAGAACTGATTGGTGTTCCCATCCGGCCCGTTCTCCCGCTGGGTGGAGAACGAGAGGAACCAGGCCCGCGCCAGGCTCAGGTCCAGGTCCACCCCATACCAGGTGAACTGCCGCACCGAGGAGCTCGCCACGGGGTTGTCCTCCCGGCGAATGCCGCCGTTCAGGTCCAGATGCAGCGGCTGCCAGGGATCGGCGCCGACGCGGAGGGTGTAGAGCTGGCCGTCGAGCGTCGGATTCGAGTACCAGGTGCCGCGGGTGGTGAAGGAGAGCTTGAGGGGTGTCACCCGGTCCATGCCGAAGGTGCCGCTCCAGGAGGTGGCATTGCCGGCGCTGGCGCCATCGGAGCGCCGCACCTCTCCGCCCACCCGCACCTGCCGCCCGATGATCGAGACGCCACCCGCGATGCCCTGCCGGTAGGCGTCGTCGAAGGCGATGCCGGGATCCAGGAAGTCACGGTACAGCCGGACATTCCGCCGGTTGTCGTAGGAGGCGTTGAACGCCAGCCAGCGGTAGGGCCGGAGCGAGGTGCTGAGGTAGGTGCTGGTCCAGGAGACGGACGGCTCCCCTGCGCTGACCTTCCAGTCGCGATAGTAGTCCACCTCCTGCAGGGCATAGATGGACAGGGGGCGGGTGCTGACCGAGAGCTGCGCGAAGCCGAACTCCCGGTTGGCCTTGCCGGCGGCGTACGATCCGACGGCGCCGGTGGTCAACGCCCAGATGTTCCGGCTGCCGGGCCGACTGTGAAACTGGGTGTAGGCGCCGACATCCGCGATGTCGCTGGAGAAACCGAGATCCACCGGCTCCGGTTCGAAGCCGCCGAAGGCGCCGAAGGAGAAACGGGAGCCGTTGAGTTCCATGAGGGCGCCGTCGAACAGGCTGATCGACGTCACCGCCGTGAGGTACTGGCGCCCCGCCACGGAGTGGAAGCGGGCGCCCGGGGCATTCCAGTGCAGGGCGGCCTGGTAGACGCGGGTGTGGCCATCCGCGGTGCTGGAGCCATCGGCCCGGGTGGTGGTGGTGCGGCGGGTCCGCAGGTCCACGCCGAGCCCGATCGGGCTGCCGCCGATCTGCTGCCCGTCCAGCCGGAGGTCGGCGGTGGGCTGGCTGAAGCCGCTGCTGGTGGAGTCCTCCCGCGCGACGAAGTAGCGCGCGCCCACCCTGCCGTGGATGCCCGGGCCGCTGAGGCGGCGGGGTCCGCTGCGCCGGCTGGTCGTCGTGAGGGCCCCGGGGGCAGCCGTGGCCTGGCTCGCCACGAAGCGGACCATCTCGCCCACCACGATGTCGGTGGCGCCGCTCACCACCTGGCAGGAGGCCTGACGGGAGGACAGGAAGAGGACGCGCAGGGTCGCGGCCACCGCGTCGCGCCGGATCACCTGCAGCTCCTGGCCTTCGACCAGGCCATCGGCCCGGCCGGCACCGACGTAGACCGAGGTCCCGGCCAGGTAGGTGACGGTGGTGGTGCGTACCGCCGTTGTGTCCTGGGCCGCGAGGGCGGCTGGGACCAGGCCCACGGCCAGGCCGAGGCAGGCGCAGAGGGTGCGGATGGGGTGATGCATCAGGAACCTCGGGGATGGCAGCGCAGGCACTCGGTGCTCACGTACGCGTAACCCGACCGGCCCCGGTGATCGGAGTCCATCTTGGTCTTGTTGTGCTCGTGGCACGTGAGGCAGGTGAACTGGGCGTAGTTGGTTGGGACCTGGTGGCACTCGCTGCAGGTGCTCCACTTGTCCTTGTGCTTGCCGCTGTAGATCGGGAAGAACTGTCCATCATGGTTGAAGGTCGCCCCCAGCCACGTGGTGCTGGTGTGGCAGGTGGCGCAGTCGGTCGAGAAGCTCGACGCCTGGTGGTTGGGGTTGGTGGTCTGGTTGTAGTCCGCCTGGTGGCAGCTCACGCAGGTCGTCGGCGTGCCCCGGTACAGCCCGTTGACGTGGCAGGCGCTGCACGCCGTGGTGGTGTGGGCGCCGGTGAGCGGGAACTGGGTCGCGCCGTGATTGAAGGTGGCACCGGTCCAGACCATCGTGGTGTGGCAGGCCGTACAGGTGGTAGAGAACCCCGCCGGGCCATGCGGCGGGTTGTTCGCCGCGTTGTAGTCCGTCTGGTGGCAGCTGATGCAGGTCGTGGGCTTCCCGGTATACACCCCGTCCGCGTGGCAGTCGGAGCAGGGCGTCGCGACGTGGGCGCCGGTCAGGGGGAATTGGCTGGCGCCGTGATCGAACACCGCCCCGGTCCACCGGTTGGTGCTATGGCAGGTGGTGCAGGTGGTGGAGAACCCCGCTGGACCATGGGGCGGGTTGGTCGTGGTGTTGAAATCCGCCTGGTGGCAGCTGAGGCAGGTGGTGGGCTTCCCCCGGTACACCCCGTCCGAGTGGCACTGCTGGCAGGTCGTGGCCTTGTGGCCGCCGGTCAGCGGGAAGGCCGTCTTCCCATGGTCGAAGCCGGTGTTCCAGGCCTGGGTGGCGTGGCAGGTGGCGCAGTCGGTGGCGAAGCCTACCTGCCGATGGTTCGGCGCGGTGCTCCGGTCGTACTCCCCCTGGTGGCATTCCACGCAGGTGAGAGGCGTGCCCTGGTAGCGGCCGCCGGTGTGGCACTCGGTGCAGCCGGTCGCCCGGTGCGCGCCTGTCAGCGGGAAGCGGGTGCCATCGTGATTGAACCGGCCCCGGCCCCAGAGCACCGAATTGTGACAGGACTGGCAGTCGTGGGACATGCCGCCGGCGACGTGATCGGGATTCTTGGCGGTCACGAACTGGGGCTGATGGCAGCTCCAGCACTCCGCGGCCACCGCCACAAACTGCATCCGGCCCTGGTCGGTGGGCCGGTGGCAGCTGGTGCAATCGGTGGCCAGGTGCCCCCCTTCCAGGGGGAAGCGGGTTGTCTGGTGTGCCCGGGTCATGACCGAGCGGTCGAGGAAGCTCCGCGGGGTGTGGCAGCGGGTGCAGTCGGCGCCCAGCTCCCCGCGGTGCACGTCCTGGTGACAGCTGGCGCAGGTGGTGGCGGCGCCCTGAAAGTCCAGCGACTCGTGGCAGGAGCGGCAGGTCGCCGTCTTGTGCGCGCCGAGCAGGGGGAATCCCGACCGCCCATGGTCGAAGGCCCGGCTGATCTTCGGCGGCGTCCAGCCATCAGAGCGATGGCAGGTCTCGCAGGCGAGGTCCAGGCCGCCATGGGGCGAGCGGGTCCGGTCCTGCGCGGCGAGGGGAGCCGCGAGCAGCAGGGCAACGCCAAACAGGAACAGGGGCTTCATCGCGCCTCCTTGCCGTGACAGCTCTCGCACTTGCCCGAGAGCGGCCGGTAGATGAGGGCCTTCGGATCCTGACTCTTCGTATCGCTGGGATGACAGCGGTTGCAGGGCACTCCTTCGTGGCCGCCGCGGAGCTTGAAGGCGGCGTCCCGGTCGTGGTCGAACGCAGACGCCGGCTGGAAGGCGACCTCGTCGTGGCAGGCCTCGCAGCGGCCCTGGTCCCGGCGAGTGGCGAACTGGTCTCCATGCACGTTCTCATGGCAATCGGCGCAGGCGGTCTTCGCCTCGAACGCCATCGGGCCGATCGCCGTGCCCGAGCGCACCAGGGTGGGCCGCGGGCCGGCGGCAGCGCGCTTCATTTCCGCGTGGCAGGCGACACAGGGCGTGGCCCGGTGCGCGCCCTGCAGCGCAAAGCCGAACTCCCCATGGGCCGCCACATCCGCGGTGGAGGGCTGGAACCCGCGGGTGTCGTGGCAGGCGAGACAGCCGCCGGCCTTCCCGCGCGGCCCGCCGGCCGAGAACCGGCTGCGGTGCGGGTCCAGGTGGCAAGCGCTGCACTCGACTTCGGGCACCCGGAAGAGGAAGCCGGCCTTGCCGGTCCGGGCGGCGGCGGGGAAGGGGGGCAGCGCCTTCCGGTCGCCACCGTGGCAGGCGCGGCAGTCCACCTCCGCGTGGCGACCATCCAGGGCCAGCTTGAGGCGGCCGTGACGGTCAGTGCCATAGGTGCTCGGCGTCCAGCCGGACACCGCGTGGCAGTCAGCGCATTCCCCCTTCGCCGGTTGTCCGGCCAGCTGGCCGCCATGATCGTCGGCGTGGCAGTCCAGGCACCGGGCGTACGATGGCCGGAGGATCACCTTCGAGCTGCCCCACCGAACCGCCCGGGCCGGCGCGGTTTCCTTGGCGTGACAGCTGCCGCACTTGGCGCTTCGGTGCTTTCCCTCCAGCGGGTACTTGCTCGCGCGGTGCTGCTCCACCGAGTAGGTGGCCGGCGTGAACCCCGCGAGTCCGTGGCACTTCTCGCAGTCCACCACGACGCCGGCCAGGGTGGCGGTGCCGTTGTGCGCATCCTTGTGGCACCCGGCGCAGGTGGCAAAGGCGGGTCGCTTGAGGGCGGGCGTCGAGAAGTTGCCGTGGCAGTCGGCGCACTTCACCCGGGCGTGACTGCCCCGGAGCGGGTACTTGGTCTTGTCGTGGCTGAACCGGTCGCGATCGATCCGCTTCCATCCGGCGGCGCTGTGGCAGTCGGTGCAGGTCGGGCCGAACTGCCCCTGGTGGACATCCGCATGGCAGGCGGTGCAGCTCTGGTGCGGCACCGGGCGGTAGACCGGCACCGGGTGGCCGCCCGCGTCCCGCTTCGGCTTGAGGGCCGCGGCGAGGTGACACTTGTCGCACGGCACCGTCGCGTGCTCGCCGTCCAGGGCGTACCCGGTAGTGTCATGGTCGAAACCGGGGGTGACCGTCCACTTTCCGATGTCGTGGCAGGTGCGACACTCCGCGCTGGTGCCGAGGGCGCCGCGATGGATGTCCTCGTGACAGCTGGTGCAGCCGGTCTCGAGGCCGATCCAGCCTCCGGGGGCCTTCCGGGCGGAAACACGGGCGGCGGGGGAGACCTGCAGCTTCGGGGTATGGCACTTCTCGCACTTGAGCTCGGCGTGGGTCTGCTCCAGCGGGTATCCGGCCCGCCGATGGTCAAACCGCTCCGCACTCCCCTCCGGCCACTTCACCATCTGGAAGTCCTCCCCGGCATGGTCGGGGTGGCAGGAGGCGCAGGTGGCGCCCCGGGTGTCCCGGCTGCCATGAAATCCCCGCTTCTGCTCCGCCAGCCAGTTGACGTCCTTGTGGCAGCTCACGCACCTGGCACGCATTCCCTCGTCGCCGCCCCCATGGCACTTGGTGCACTTGAGGGTCCCCTCCAGCTCGGCATGCGGCTTCGCCAGCGGGCCCGGGGAGACCTGACCCTCGAGCCGCGCGGCGGACGGCACAACCAGCGGGGCCACCACCAGTGCCAGGGCCAGGATCCCTCCCAGGTGGAGCCGTCGCATCACCAGAGCCAGGTCATCCCCATCACCACGACGACCGCGACATGGAGGGTCACGGCCGCGAGCGCCGCGATCGCGAAGGGCCGGTGGGCCACGTGCCAGAAGCGGAAGATCTCGCGGGTCGCCGCCAGCATCCGGGCTTGCTGGGTCAGCGCCATTTCCCGGTTGGCGAGTCGCAGTACCGCGCGCAGGGTGTCCCGGTCCAGTCGGGCCCCGGGGCGGTTGGCCACGATCCGCCGCAGCGCGCGAGCCGCCCGTCGGCGGGCCAGGTCATCCTGCACCATGCAGGACAGCGTTTTCATGAACCCGATCCCCTCGAGCGGGGTCGGATCGGAGCGCAGCGCCGCCTCCACCTGCGCGCCGGCCAGGCCGGAGGTGGCGGCGATCTGCGCGATCAGCTCCCGGCGCTCGGCGCCGATTTCCTCGGCGCTGAGCTCGAGGCCATCGGCGCGCCGCGGGATGTGGGTGTAGAGGTACCGGCCGACGATGCCGCTGGCATACACCACCATCATGGACCAGAACCCGAGGCCGATGATCCCGGTGAAGCGCCAGGCGGCGTGGATCGCGGTGATGAACGGGATCACCAGGGCCAGGGCCACGTGGGAATCCAGCCAGCGCGACATCACCCCGGTCCAGGCCAGCCAGCGGTACCGCTTGCGGAGGGGATAGAGCCAGAGGAAGATGAAAATCAGGAACGCGATGATGCCCGCCGTCTGCCCGATGTACCCGGAGGGGCGCAGCCAGGGATGCAGCGGGCTCCGCACCCGCTCGGCGACCGGCGCGAAGTAGTACGAGCTGCCGGCGATCGTCCCCGCGATCAGCGTGATCGCCGTGAGGTAGACCCCGACCAGCGCGCCGCTGCGTTTCGCCGGCGGCGGTGGTGTGACGCGGGCGCCGGACGTGCGTGGCGTCGCCGGCAAGCTCCGGGTAATGGGTCGGGAGACAACGTCGATCTTGGGCATCGATGCTCTGGGGTCGCGAACAGACGGGAAGTGGGGCGAATGCCACGCGATGATACGGCACAAACCGTGCGAGCCATGGGGGCGTCATCCGACGCCTGCATCATGAGTTGGGGCGTCCTAACTGGTTGCGGTAGCCAGTGGTGACGGCGGTGGTGAGCGGGCTCACGCGGTTCATGACCTGCCACATGCTGATCCACCCATAACGAATCGTTGCGATTCATTAACGAGACACGTGACCGACCTCGTCATCTACTCCCTCTTCACGCTCATCCTGAGCGGTGCCGTGATTCTGCACGTCCGGACTCTCCGTCACCGGGAACGGGAAGCCCGGGAAGCCGCCGAACGCGCCGGGCTTCGCAGCGATGGGCCGCGGGCCCAGCATCCCCACATTGACGTCACCTGGTGCATCGGCTGCGGCGCCTGCGTCGACGCCTGCCCGGAAGGCGAGGTGCTGGCCGTGATCGGGGGGAAGGCCGCCCTGGTGAACGGCCCCCGGTGCATTGGCCATGGCCTGTGCGCCGAGGCCTGCCCGGTCGGCGCCATCGAGATCGTCATGGCGCCGCCCAGCATGACGGCGGACATGCCCGCGCTCTCCCCCCAGCTCGAGACCAGCATCCCGAATCTCTTCATCGCGGGCGAGCTGGGCGGGCTGGCGCTCATCAAGAACGCCGTCAACCAGGGGCGTGACTGCGTGGACACGATCGCCGCCCGGGCCCCGGCGCTCCGGCGGAAGCGGGTGGGAGAGGTCGTGGACGTCGCCATCATCGGGGCCGGGCCCGCCGGGCTCAGCGCCTCCCTCCGCGCCATCGAGAAGGGGCTGAGCTACCTGACCCTCGAGTCCGAAGAACTGGGGGGGACCGTCGCCAAGTACCCGCGGCAGAAGCTGGTGATGACCAGCCCGGTCGAATTCCCGCTGCATGGCAAGTGGAACAAGCTGGAGATCGGCAAGGAGCAGCTGCTCGCGTTCTGGACCGCGGCCGCGAAGAAGGCCGGGCTCCGGGTCAATACCGGGGAACGGGTGGACCACATTCAGCGGGAGCCGGACGGCGCCTTCACCATCCAGACCACCAAGGGGCGCTACCGGGCCCTCACCGTCGTGCTCGCGATCGGCCGCCGGGGAACCCCCCGGAAGCTCGACATCCCCGGCGAGGAACGGCCGAAGGTGATGTACAGCCTGCTCGAGGCCGAGGGATACACCGGGAAGCAGATCCTGATCGTCGGCGGCGGGGACAGCGCGGTGGAGGCGGCGATGGGCCTCGCCCACCAGAAGGGGAACCGGGTCACCCTGTCCTACCGGAAGGACGTCTTCAGCCGGCTCAAGGAGCGGAACAACCAGCGCATCCGGGAGTGCATCCGGGATGGCAAGGTCCAGGTGATCTTCAACTCCCACCCGGTCGAGATCCGGGAGCGGTCGGTGATCCTGGAGGTGGAGGGCGGGAGGCGGGAGCTTCCCAACGACTACGTCTGGGTCTTCGCCGGGGGGACCCCGCCCAATGCCTTTCTGGCCCAGATCGGGGTCCAGATGGGGCTCCAGGATCTCTCGAGCCTGGCCCAGGCGGAGAGGCGCGAAGTCGCCTGAAGACTGGTATATTGCCGGGGCAGCCCCTGACCGAGGAGTCCTGATGAAAGCCGGTACAAAGTTCCTGATCGGGGCGGGCGTCATCGTGAGTGCGATGACCCTGCTCATGGCTCAGGGTGTGAAGCAATTCGGCCAGTATTCGCTCAAGCCCTCAGAACTGGCCCAGCGGGTGGAGCGGGATCCCAGCCTCTACGAGACGGGTCTCAAGATGGAAGCCAAGGTCGTCCCCGGCACCATCAAGCGGGACGCGGCCACCCAGACCATCGAATTCAAGGTGAGCGACGGAATCCAGACGATTCCCGTCGTCTATCGCGGGCTGGCTCCGGATACCTTCACGGACGCCATGGAGATCGAAGTCGTGGTCGAGGGGCGGCTGAGCCGGGACGGCGTGTTCCACGCCACCACGCTGCTTGCCAAGTGCGGCTCCCGCTACGAGGCGCAGTACAAGGAAGCCGACGCCCAGGCCTGAGCGGGCGCGCAGGAGATCCGAGTAAGACGAGGGGTGGGCCTCCATGCGGAAGCCCACCCCTCTGCATTTCTTCCTGCCGTCCTTGCGTCCAATCACTCAATCATCATCTGGAATCGCGTTCCCATGGCAGGCGGCGCAGGTCTGCGGGTTCCTCCGCCGGAGCCGTTCCGGGTTGAAGCCGGGGCCGTGCGGGTTGAACCGGCGAGTCTGGGCGGAGTGGCAGGCCAGGCAATCCCGCTCGGTGTGGCAGGTGACACAACTCTCCAGGTTCTGCCGCGCCGCCGTGCCGTGGCTCAGCAGGAACGACCCCCGGCTGTCATGGTACCCGCCAGCGAGGGCCCGGCCGGAATTCGCCAGTCCGGCCTTTTCGTGGCAGGTGGCGCAGAAGGTGGACTGGTTGTGGCAGTCGGCGCAGTCCGATTCCCGCGAGAAGGCGGCAGAAGGATGCCGGGTGAGAAACCCGGCGGCGTGGTAGCTCCCGCTTGCCCCTGGATTGGGACGGTGGCAGTCGAGGCACTCGGCCCGGGCATGGCAGGCGGCGCACGTCTTCGGCGCCGCATTCGCCTCCTGGCCGTGCCAGTCAGCGAAGCCGACGCTGTGGCTGGCGGGCTGCTGCCGTTCGATCACCGCGCCGGTGCCGCGCCCGGGGCCGGGTTCGGGGAGCGCCATGGCGATCGCCGGCTGGGTCCGATGGCAGGCCACGCAGCTCTGCTGCGTGTGGCAGGTGGCGCACGATGCGACATCCTTCCGGGCCTGAGCGCCGTGACGCGCCAGGAAGCGACCGTCCTCATGACTGGCCGGCTCCTTGAGCTCCGTGGTGATCGCGAGGGACCGCGGGTCCGGCGCCATCGCCTGGATCAGCTTCACTTCCGGCGCGTTCACATGGCACTGGGCGCAGAAGTCCCGGGCATGGCACGTGGTGCAGCTCGGGGCGACAGCCCAGTCGGTGCCGGCCGGGGGCTTGGCCAGCTCGCCGTGGCCCCGGGAGGTCATGAAGTTCGCGGCGTCGTGGTTGGCCGGCGTGCCGAACTTCGCCACCCGTTCGCGCGGCAGCGTCGTCGCCTCGGCGAGGGAGAGGTGGCAGGTGGCACAGGAGGTGTCCGCCCCGGCGAGGTGCTCGGCCGGCAGCTTGTGGCAATCGAGGCACTGCGCGGACAGGGTACGGCTCACCGCCATCCACTTGCCGTCCTTCTCCTGGTGGCAGGCCTCACACCGGAGGGCGGAATCCGCCGGGGCCTTTGCCAAAACCTCTTCGGCGTGCTTCGGATGGGTGAACCGGAGGTTGCTGGGCGCCGGACCGGCGGGCGCCGTCCAGGCGACCTTCTCCTCCACGATCCCATCGTGACAGCTGGCGCAGGATTCCGCAGTCGGCCACACCGACTTGGCGGGGTCCGTGATGCCCGCGTGGCAGTTCTCGCAGCCGGGGAACAGCTTGGCATGCTCCTCGTGGTCAAACGGGTCCTGCCGCAAGGCGGCCACCCCGGCGGTGCCGCCGAGGAGCGCGAGGACGAGCGGGAACGCGAGTCGGAGGTTGCTCACCGGCCACGCTCCTTCCGGATCGCGGGCGGGAGCGGCAACCGGTCGGCGCTCGAGCCGAAGAGCCAGGTGAGCCCGGCGCGGACGCGGGTCTGGGACCAGTCGATGCGCGAGGCGTCCGGCCGCCGGTTGTCCTCGTCGTAGCGGGTCACGGCCAGGGACAGCCGCAGGCGCTCGGTGGCGCGGAAGTCAGCGCTGCCGCCATACCAGGTCACCGCAGGATTCTCCGTACGAAACTCCAGCGGTCGCACGAGGTGGCCACCTTCAAGGCTCAGGTTGAGGCTCGAGACCGGGCGCCAGCTCACGCTCCCCTCCCCGCCCTGCGAGGCGGCGCCGGTGCCGAACTCGGCGTGGTAGCCGGCATCGAGGAACCAGGCGTCGGCGGGGGAGAATCCGATTCCGGCATTCCAGCGCCAGCCATCTTTCTCTTCGCTCACGAGGGGGCTGTTGGCCTTGGCGTCATCGTAGGAGTAGCGCTCCCCGTTGGCGCGCAGGGTCAGGCCCGCCACCGGGGAGATCCAGGCGGAGCCGTTCACGGCGGAGTACGGCACCGGGCTGAAGACGCCCCAGATCGTCCACAGGTCGAAATAGGGGCGATAGCGACGGACGCCGACGGCGGCGCCGCCCCAGCGGCGGGTGTGGCGCAGGGTCAGGTCCGAGCTGCCCCACCAGTCATACGAGAGGTCGTATTCGGCGCCGCCGGTAAGGCTCCAGCCGTCCACCGGCCGCAGCGTGGCGGAGATGGCGGCCCGCTCGGAGACGAAGTTCCGGGTGTCGCGGTCCACCTCGCGGAGGTAGTCCACCCGGGCTTCGGCCCGGCGCGTCTGCCACTCGACGGCACCGCCGGCGAGCAGCTGGCGCTCGCGGGGCTGGAAGTCGTCGAGGGGGTTGAGGACATCGCTGGTGATCGGGAGCGCCGTGCCGCGGGCGAGCCCGAGGCCGAGGTACCCGATGACGCTCAGGCCGAGCCCCGGAAACCGCCCCGCGATCCGGCCGCCGTCGAAGCCGTAATAGCCGAGCCGGCCATGCTCGATCTGCCGCCCCAGGCGTCCCGTGATGCGTTCGGTGGCGTATTCGCCGTAGCCCTCATTGAGCTGCAGGGCGGGGTCGGTCCCGGGCCAGACATCGGAGGACCCGAGGTCCGCCCCGATCCGGCCGTTGAGATGAAAGCTCAGCCCCTTGAGGCCGAAGCCCCAGGTGGTGAGATCCACCGTCGTCGCGAGGGGTCCGCCGCGCCGGACGGCGCCCGCGCGGTAGAAGCTGCAATGGCTCCGGCCCCTGATGCAGGTGACGGCGTAGCCGTCGGGGGTCTCCTGGCTGCCGCCGGGAGTGGTCACGACGGTGCCCACCGGGATGCTGTCGAGCTTCACCCCGCGGTAGGACGCCGCCTGCACCCGGGTATCCAGGCGCACGAGGTACTCCTGGGCCGCTCCGCCGCTCGTCACCAGTGTCGCCAGGGCGATCACCATGCTCGTTACCCGCCGGGTCATCGCGCGCTCCAGGCCTTGAGCAGCCGCCCCTGGTACTCCTCGGGGTGCGCCTGCAGGTGGCAGGTGCTGCACTGCCGGTCGGGATAGTGGTCGGTGGACGGCTCGTGACAGGCCAGGCAGAACGAACGGGTCGGCGTGAGGCCGGTGATCCGGGCGGTGGTGTGGCAGGCGTCGCAGGCCACGTGGGTCCGCACCGGCCGGGCATGTGCCGCGGCGATCTGGGCGGTCCGGTGGCAGGCGGCGCAGTCCCGATCCACTTCGTGGTGCTGGGCGTGGCATCCCGCGCAGCTCAGCGCCGAGTCCACCGCGGCGAGGGTCACCCGCTGGCCATGGCAGGCGGTGCAGCTGACGGAGTCATGGGTCGTGTGGGCAAACCCGATGGTGCGTTCCCGCGCCGGCTTGCTCGCGGCGGCGACACGGAAGGTCACGGCGGTACTGCCCGACAACCCCTCCTTCTCATGGCAGCTGACGCAGTCGCTCTTCTCGGGTGCCTGGTGATGGCAGATCTGGCAGCCGCGGGGGGCCGCGAACGTCAGACCCTCCCCCTTCGTGTTGGTGTGGCAGGTCAGGCAGGCGAGTTTCTTGTGGGTCGGGTGGGAGAAGGAGTCAGCCGGAAGGGGGGGAAGGGCGGACCACCCGCGCTCGGGGGGGTCATCCCCCGGCGGGGCGTCGCCCTTCACCTTGTTGGGCCGCTCGAAGACCGGGTCTTCGTGCGGTGGCGCCGCCGACCGCAGCGCCTTGAGCGTATCGAACGGGAGCGGCGGCCGGAGCCCGGCACCGCCGGGCCGCTGCCGCACGCTCTCATGGCAGCCGGTGCAGTCGCTGGCATCCACCCGCGAAGCGTGGGGGTCGTGGCACAGGACGCACTGCTCGCCCTTGGCCCGGTGGTTCGCCCCGACGTGGAACGGGACCGCCTTCCAGTCGGCGTGACAGCCCGCGGCGCTGCAACTCCCCCGGGTGTCCGCGACCACCTTCTGGTCGTGCGGATTGTGGCACATGCCGCAGGTGCCGCCATGCGGGTCGTTGACCGAACTGAAGGTCGGGAGCTGGTCCTTCATCTGGTGACAGGAGAAGCACTCCTCCAGGCCGGGCCGCAGCGTACCGGCGGCGGAGTCCCGGGTGGCGAGCAGCGCCACTGGCCGGGTGAATTCGTGACACAGGGTACAGTGCAGGTCGGTCTGGCCCTGCATCTTCCCCAGCACGATCCTGGTTTCGTCGGTGAGGTGGCAGCCTTTCTGGACACAGGTGGTGTCCGCCGGCTGGAACCGGTGGGCCGTCCGCGCGTGGCAGGAGAGGCACGCCACGTCCTTCAGGTCGACCGAGTCGGACTCCAGGTGGGTCCGATGCCCGGCGGTGGTGGCGATCGCCTGCCAGGTCTCCTTGGCCGCGCCCTGGATGTGGCAGGACTCGCACACCGTGCGCGGCACCTTGCCGTGCTCGGGGATTTCCTCGTCCCGGACGCCCGACATCCACAGCACCATCTTGACCGCTTCCTTGGCGGGCTGGAGGGCGTGGCAGGTGTGGCAGTTGATGGTGTCGTGCTTGCCCTCGAGCTTGGGCACCAGCGAGTAGTAGCCGGTGTCCGGCTGGACCCACGCCTGCCCGCTGGGCACGAAGATGTGACAGCCGTTGCAGAACCGGCGGTCGGTTTCCATGAAGTGGTAGCCGGAATAGCCGGCTCCGGCGGCGATCAGGAGCGCGGCGAACACGCCGCCGACCATGGCCAGCTTGACGTTCCGGCTCCGGGTGGCAAACCAGTTGACGATGGCGCCACGGCGGGGCCAGAGCTTCCACAGGATCACCAGGGCGAGGATGGCGCCGAGCACGACGCCGCCCCACATGATCCAGGGTTCCTGCTGGAACACAAACTGGATGATGGGCGTCACCCTGTCGCCCAGCAGGGTCTTGTCCACCAGGGAGTCCACCGGGTGGATGGACATCTGGGGGGTGGAGTCCTGGGTGACCATCCGTGGCAGCAGAGCCGCCCCGGCAAGGTTTCCCTTGCCGGGGCGGATGATGCGTGTGAAGACCAGGCTCATGCCGTCAGCGCGAGCTGAGCGGAATGGCCGCCCCGCGGGCCTTGGCCTTGGCCACGCCCTCATTCATCAGGGCCTGGACGCTGGCCGGCGGCGCCGGGAGGAAGGGGTACTGGGCCCGCATCGCGGTGATGGTCGCCGCGAGCTGACGCTGGGCCAGGAAGGGGTTGTGGGTGCCGAACGACTTGTCCGGGTGGTTGGCGAAGTTCTCGCCCCAGAGCTGGACGTTGTACAGCGCTCCCTCGGCGACGCTGAGGGCGGCATCCGTCGTGTTGAACTCCGTCGTGGCCACCAGGGAAAGGAACCCGCCGTCGGTGGCGGAATCCACCCGGCGATCGCCGTCGGTGTCGATCCAGAGCTGATCCACCAGCACCTGGAGGACGGCTCGGCTGGCGGCCAGAGCGTTCGCCGCCTGGGCCGGGGTGCTGTGACAGCCGCTGGTGGTGCAGGTGGACCAGTTGCGCGAGGCCGCGTCGTAGGCGCAGGTGTTGTCCGAGCCCGGCAGCGGATTGCCGTTGACGTCGGCGCAGGGGATCGGGCGGAACAGGTGCCCGGTCGACTGCAGCTGGAAGGCGCCCGCCGTGTCGTTGACGGTGAATGTCGCCACGTGGCAGCCGGCGCAGAGCCGCGGGTTGAGCGTCGGGTCGCCGTGCGACGTTGCCTGCGGCGTGGTGTCGGTGCCGGTGGGCCACCAGCCGGCGGTGCCGAGCAGGGCGGGGCCCTGCGGGCCGTGCGGGCCCGAGGTGTTCGAGGTGGTGACCGGCTCGAACCGGCGGGAGTGGCACTTCATGCACAGGTTGCCGTCGAGCGTCGGATCGTCCACCGGGAAGCGGAGCTGCCCCGGTGCGCCGTTGCCGTGCGGGTCGTGACAGACCGAGCAGGTGATCGGCATGACGTTCGTGGTGTCCAGGACGTCGTTCTTCTCGATGTAGTTCGACGTCACGCCCCACGCCTTCAGGACGCCGCGCCCTTCATGACAGGGGACGCAGCTGCTGCTGATGGTATGGGTGTTCGGGATGCCGTGCCGCGACACGCGCCACTGCTCGACGAACGGATGGTGCACGCCGGTGTGGCATTCGGCGCAGGTGCCGGCGCCCCCGGCCCCGGTGTCGGCGAAGATGCTGGCCAGCGGGGCCGCGGACGCATCGGGCGTCGTCACGTGGGTCTCGCCGGGGCCATGGCAGCTTTCGCACTGGACGTCGTGGTACGCCTTGTCCTGCGCCACGTTCCAGCCCGCCGGGACATCCACGGCGTTGCCCAGCTCGCTGACCGTGTGGCAGCCATAGCAGAAGGACTGCGCGTGGCCCGAGTTGACCAGGGTGGCGTAGGCATCGGAGTGCCCATGCTTGGCCCAGTCACCCTGATGATCCACGTGGCAGTTGCCGCAGGTGGTTTGGCCGTCGTCCGCGGAGAAGTAGCCTAGGAAGCCGCTGGCTGCGTCGGGTGGTGGGTTGAAGGGGGGGCGGTCGCGGTACACCGTGTCGGTACACGCGCCGAGCCAGGCGACTGCGGTGAGCAGCAGGGCCAGGGATCCGAGCCGGGTCAGTACAGGAGTTCTACGCATGGCGTTTACCGTATTGTAAGGGTAACGCGCTTACAATACGATTTCCTAGTTAATGGTCAATAGACATTCCGGTGAGAGTTTCTTCATGGACTTCCTAAAGATCGCTTACATCACGACTTATTTGTTTGTTCCGGCGCCTCGGGGGCCCGGTTTCGCCGCTTGCGGCTGGGGCCCATGACCCTAGGTTTCCTTCTCGCCACCCCGGATCGGAATTGCCCGGGGGACGACCTTCTCGCACTTCTCGCCGGAGTCTGCTGGTGAGTACCACCTGTACCAATTGTGGCAAGCCATCGGGCGGCAAGTACTGCCGCCATTGCGGAGCGTCCCTGGCCGGGACCGCCCCCGCCTGCGCCAGATGCGGCCAGGCCCTCGTACCGAACGCCCGCTTTTGCGCCGGGTGCGGGGCGGCGGCCGGGGCCACCCCGGATTCCATGAGCGGCAACGCCAAGCTGGGGTGGTTCGCCGCGGGGGGGGTCACCGTCGCCCTGATCGGGGGGGCCATGCTGGCCCTGGCCAAGCCGGCCGCCGCCCCCGCCGTCACGGCCAGCGGCGCGCCGGGCGTCACCGCCGGCGACGATGCGACCGCGACGGACATCGCCAACATGACGCCACGGGAACGGTTCGACCGCCTGTTCAACCGCATCATGCGCTCGGCGGAGAGCGGGGATGCCGCGACGGTCTCCACCTTCTCCCCCATGGCGATGCAGGCGTACCAGATGCTGGACACCGTGGATGCCGATGCCCGGTACCATGCCAGCCTGATTCTGCTCCACACAGAGGACGTGGCCGGGGCACGGGCGCTCGCCGATACCATCCTCCGGTCGCAGCCCGGGCACCTCTTCGGGTATGTGATCAAGGGAACCATCGCCCGGTTCCAGCAGGACCAGAAGGCGCTCGACCAGGCCTACGCCGACTTCCTGAAGCACTACGACGCCGAAACGAAAGCCAAACGCCCCGAGTACGCCGACCACCCCCGTGCCCTCGAGGATTTCCTCGCCGCGGCGCGCGCGGCCCGCGGGCAATCCTGAGCCGGAGCCTGTCATGACACTCTTGGGCCAGTTTGCGCTGTGGGCCTCCCTCCTGGTGGGCATCTGGGCGGCGGTGGTCGGGTTCTCGGGCCGCTGGCATGGCCGCCCGGAGCTGGCGCTCAGCGTCACCCGTGCCGTCTACGCGCTGTTCGCCACCCTCCTGGTGGCGTCGGCGGCGCTGTGGCAGGGGCTGATCACCCACGACTTCAACATCGAATACGTGGCCAGCTACACCTCCCGCAACCTGCCCGGGTACTTCATCGTGTCGGCTTTCTGGGCCGGCCAGAAGGGCTCGCTGCTGTTCTGGGCGGTGGTGCTGTCGAGCTTCGCGGCCCTGGCCCAGTGGCTCACCCCCGCGCGGTACCGGGCGCTGCTCCCCTACGTGGCGGCCGTCACCAGCAGCGTCACGGCCTTCTTCATCCTGGTGATGCTGTTCGCCTCCAACCCGTTCGAGCGGCTGCCGTTCACCCCGCCCGATGGCAACGGGCTCAACCCGCAGCTGCAGAACATCGGCATGATCATCCACCCCCCGATGCTCTACCTCGGGTACATCAGCATCACGATCCCCTTCGCCTTCGCCATTGCGGCGCTGCTCTCCCGCCGGGTGGACACCGGCTGGCTGCAGGCGATCCGGAAGTGGACCCTGATGAGCTGGCTCTTCCTCTCCATCGGGATCACGCTGGGGATGTGGTGGGCCTACGTGGAGCTGGGATGGGGCGGCTACTGGGCCTGGGATCCGGTCGAGAACGCGAGCCTGCTGCCCTGGCTTACGATGTCAGCCTTCCTGCATTCCGTCATGATCCAGGAAAAGCGCGGGATGCTGAAGCGGTGGAACATGTCCCTCATCATCGGGTCGTTCCTGCTCAGCATCTTCGGCACCTTCATCACCCGGAGCGGCATCATCGCCTCGGTGCACAGCTTCACCCAGTCCAACGTCGGCTATTTCTTCCTCGGGTTCCTGCTGCTCTCGGGCATCCTGAGCTTCACCCTCCTCTATACCCGGTGGGAGCGGCTCGAGGCGGACGTCCAGCTGGAGAGCATGGTGAGCCGCGAGGCCGCCTTCCTGTTCAATAACCTCCTGTTCATCGGGATTGCCTTCTCCGTGCTGTGGGGGACCCTGTTCCCCATCCTCTCCGAGGCGGTGCGGGGCACCAAGATCTCCGTCGGCCCGCCCTTCTTCAACAAGGTCAACGTGCCGCTGGGGCTCTTGCTCCTCATGCTGACGGGCGTGGGTCCGCTCATCGCCTGGCGCAAGGCCTCCACCGCCAATCTCAAGCGGCAGTTCACCTGGCCGCTGGTGACCGGCGCCGTGGTGGCGCTGGTGCTGCTGCCGCTCCGGGTCACGGACTTCTATGCCCTGATGGCGCTGGCGCTCGCCGGCTTCGTGCTGGGGACGCTGACGCAGGAGTTCGTCCGGGGCACGTCGGCCCGGCACAAGATGTACGCGGAGTCGTACCCGACGGCGCTGCTGCAGCTGGTGTCCCGCAACCGGCGCCGCTACGGCGGGTATGTCGTCCACCTCGGGATGGTGATCTACTTCGCCGCCTTTGCGGGCTACGCCTTCCGCACCGAGATGGAGGCGACCCTCCGGCCCGGCGACTCGGCCACGCTCAAGAGCCCCTTCGGGCACACCTACACCTTCACCCACCTCGGCGTCTCCCAGTTCGAGCAGCTCAACCGGGTGGTGACCCAGGCCTCGGTCCAGGTGACCAAGGATGGCCGGGAGGCCGGCGTGATCAACTCGGAGAAACGGCAGCACTTCTCCGAGCCGGCCCCCGGGGTGCGGCAGAAGTCGTTCGAGCCCTCCACCGAGGTGGGCATCCGCAGCACCCTCCAGGAGGATCTGTATATCGTGTACGCCGGCTCGGTGGAAGGCACCGAGGAGGCGGTCTATCGCTTCACGATCAATCCGCTGGTCATCTGGGTGTGGATCGGCGGCGTGGTCCTGGTGGTGGGGGGCCTGATCACGATGTGGCCCGGCGGGACCGGCGGCGCGGCGCCCCGGCCGCGGCAGGCAGGATACGAGGTGCAGCTGGCGGGCACGGCGGGGCCGGCCGCATGACCATCAACCGGCGGAGCTTCCTGCGTGGGCTCGGGCGCTCCGCGGCCGCGGCGGCGGCGCTCTCCGGCCTCAGGGCGGGCGCGGGCGCGGCCCAGCAGGAAGGGCAGCTTCCGGGGCAGGGGGAGACCGGCACCCTGCGGGATCCGGTCTCCGCCGGACGCTCCCGCGAGCGGGTGACGGCCTCGCAGAACGACGAATTCATCCAGGGAATCGAGAAGCGGCTGCAGTGCACCTGCGGCTGCACCCTGGACATCTACACCTGCCGCACCACCGACTTCACCTGCACCTACTCGCCGGAGCTCCACAAGGAGGTCGTGGCCCTGGTGCAGGGGGGGAAGGACGCGGACGCGGTGGTCGCGGCCTTCGTGGAAAAGTATGGGGAGAAGGTCCTGATGGCCCCGAAGCCGGAGGGCTTCAACATCGCCGGCTACGTGGTTCCCGGACTGACGATCCTGCTGGTGGGGGGGGTCATGATCACGGTGCTGCGGCGCCGGTCGCTGG
>CAZPER010000027.1:0-46286 GCA_964585655.1 uncultured Gemmatimonadaceae bacterium
ATTGGTGAGACCGCTTCGCGGCTCGCGCGCCGCCGCTCCCCGGCAGGAGCACCTCGCTACGCGGTCCCAACCGCCGAACCGCCGACCCCCCCCGTCCCACTCGCGGGACACCCAGTCCCGCTTCCGGCGCACCGCCCCTCCACAACCGCTCTCGCCCGGTCAGGTAACCCAGCGTCGGACAAGGTGATGCGTCGCTCCCCCGGCACGGCGCACACCTTGCCCTACCTGATCCCGTTCTCCCGTTCCCCCGTTCTCCCGTTCTCCCGTTCTCCCAGCCACGCGGACGACTCCCCCATGGGCTCCCTCTGGCAGGACATGCGCTTCGCGTTCCGCTCCTTCGCGCGACAGCCCGCCCTCACGCTGATCGCTGTCGTCTCGCTCGGCCTCGGCATCGGCGCCACCGCCACGGTGTTCACCTGGCTGCAGGGCTTCGTCTTCGATCCGCTGCCGGCGATTCCGAGCGCCGACCGCCTGGTCGTCGCCCATACCCTGTCGCCTGACAAGGACACCTGGACGGTCTCCTGGCCCGACTTCCAGGACTGGCGCGCGGGCACCAGCAGCGCCGGCCTGGCGGCGTGGGAGATGACCCAGCTCGGGCTCCGCGAAGGCAACGGTTCCACCGAGCGCGCCTGGGGGATGCTGGTCTCGGGCAACTACTTCGAGGAGCTCCTGGTCGGGGCCTCGCTGGGACGGGTCCTCACCATGGACGACGAGCGCAACCGGGCCCCGGTGGTCGTCCTGGGCCATGGCTACTGGCAGCGCCGCTTCGCGAGCGACCCCAGCGTGGTCGGGCGGAACATCACCCTCAACGGGGCCGCCTTCACCATCGTGGGCGTCGCGGCGCCGCGCTTCGGCGGCACCTACATCGGCCTCAACCTCAACCTCTACCTCCCCATCACTACCATGCCGCTCCTCAGGGGAGACGGCGAGCGGCTGCTGCAGGGCCGGCAGCAGCGGTCGTTCGGCGTAGTCGGTCGGCTCAAGCCCGGGGCGACGGCGGCGCAGGTCACCGCCGAACTCGACCCCCTGGCCCGGCGTG
Organism: uncultured Gemmatimonadaceae bacterium; assembly: GCA_964585655.1. Classification (GTDB taxonomy): domain Bacteria; phylum Gemmatimonadota; class Gemmatimonadetes; order Gemmatimonadales; family GWC2-71-9; genus JADJOM01. The sequence goes on from CAZPER010000027.1 coordinate 1,040, forward strand.
TCGGCGCCGCGGGCGGCCTGGCCGAGCCGCTCGGCGCCCTGGTGCGGCGCCATGGCGATGTGGATGCGCCCGGCACCATGAGGCCGGTCCTGCTCGCCATGCTCGCGCTGGCCGGCCTGGTGCTGCTGATCGCCTGCGCCAACGTGGCCAGCCTGCTGCTGGCCCGGGCGATGGCGCGGCGGCGCGAGGTGGCGGTGCGCCTGGCGATCGGCGCGTCGCGGACGCGGCTGGTCCGGCAGCTCCTGACCGAGAGCCTGGGGCTGGCCGTCCTGGCGGGCGTGGTCGGCGTGATGCTGAGCCTTTGGGGCCGCGACGCCATGCTGGCCCTGCTGCCGGCGGTGCCATACCCAGTAGGCCTGGAGTTCCGGCTGGACGGCGACGTGCTGGCCTTCGCGACCGCCGTCACCGCCGTCGCGGCCGTCGTCTTCGGGCTGGTACCGGCGCTGCAGGCCACCCGACCCGACCTCGCCTCGGCCATCAAGGACGAGATCGGCGACGGCACCGGGCGACGGGGGCGACTGCAGTCCGCCCTGGTCGTGGCCCAGGTCGCGCTGTCGCTGGTGACACTGGTTGCGGCCGGACTCTTCGTCCGCAGCCTCGAAGAGTACCGGTCCATGGATACCGGGATGCATGGCACTGACCACGTCCTCCTGGTCGGCACCGACATGCGGCTCACCGGCATCGCCAACGACAGCCTGCAGGTGAGCATGGTGCGGCGGCTGCTGGATGGCGTGCGGGCGCTGCCCGGCGTCGAGGCGGCGGCGGTGGCACGGGCGGTCGTCCTCGGTCCCGGAGCGGTCGGCACCTCGCGGGCACGGATCGAGGGGTATGCGCCGGCGCCCAACGAAAACATGCACATCAGCCACAACGTCGTGACCGGCGGCTACTTCGGCACCACCGGCATCGCCCTGCTGGAGGGGCGCGACATCAGCGACGCCGACATGGCGGGAAACCTGCCGGTGGCCGTGGTCAACCAGGCCTTCGTGCGGAAGTACCTGGCGGGGCGGCCGCCGATCGGTGCCCGTGTGGACCTGACGGGCGACGGGTGGCTGACCATCGTCGGCGTGGTGGCGACCAGCAAGTATGACGACTACACCGAGGCGCCCCGGCCGATGGTGTTCCAGGCATATTCGGCGCGCTCCGCGCCGGCGGCCTTCACCCTGCATGTGCGGACGACGGGGGAGCCGCTGGCCCTCACCGCGGCGGTCCGCGGCGTGTTCGCGGATGTCAGCGCCGCGCTCCCGGTCCTCGATCCCCGGATCATGGCCGAGTTCAATACGATTCCGTACTGGCCGCAGAAGATCGGGGCCATCATGCTGGCGGCGATCGGGACCCTGGCGTTGCTGCTGGCGGCGATCGGCATCTATGGCGTCATGTCGTACAACGTGAGCCGTCGCACCCGGGAGATCGGGGTGCGGATCGCGCTCGGCGCCGCGTACCGGGACGTGATGGGCATGATCGTCGTCAGGGCGGGGCGCCTGACGGGGCTCGGCCTGCTCATCGGCGGCGCCGCCGCCCTGGGGGTGGGGGAACTGCTCAAGAGCCAGCTCTACGGCATCAGCCCCCGGGACCCGGTGACCTTTGCGGCGATCATGCTCCTGCTCGGCGTCGTCGGGCTGCTGGCCAGCTGGCTGCCGGCGCGGCGGGCCGCCGCGGTGAGTCCAATGGTGGCGTTAAGGCAGGAGTGAGGGGGGCGCACCACCAGCAGATCCCTCGGTCGCTCCGCTCCCTCGGGATGACAGTGGGGGAGCGGGGTGAGTGTCGCGTATGGAGGCGATGCCGCGGTGCAGCGGTGACCGAGCGCCCCTCAGGAGCCGCGAAGCGGCGACTCGGGCGCGAGGGAATGGGTGTGCCGCTAAGCGGGCCCACCAATCCTGTGCGGCCACCCTCCGACGCGGGCACGCGGCAGCGCCGACCCTCCCGCGCCCTTGACGCCCCCTCCTAGGCCTCGTATATAGCAATATGGCTATGCACACAGTCCGCCGCCGCCGATCCGCGGCCCCCGATCCCCTCAGCGCCATCTTCGGCGCCCTCGCCGACCCGACCCGTCGAGCCATGCTCGACCGGCTCCGCACCGGCGTCCGCTCGGTGACCGAGCTGGCCGCACCGTTCGGCATGGCGCAACCCACCATCTCCCGCCACCTCAAGGTGCTGGAGCGCGCGGGACTGGTGGCGCGCGGCCGGAATGCCCAGTGGCGGCCCCGGGCCCTCAAGCCCGCGCCGCTCCGCGACGCGAATGTGTACCTCGAGCGGTTCCGCGCCCTGTGGGAGGAGAGGCTCGACCGGATGGAACTCTATCTCAAGGAAATGCAGGCCGACCGATGACCCGACACATCCTCGCCGCCCTGACCCTCGCCGCCCTCACGCCGCTCGCGGCGCAGGAGCGCCGGGACTTTACGCTGTTCCTGATTGCCGACCGCGGCGCCGAGATCGCGCTGGCCCGCACCGCCGCGCCAACGGCGGTCTCCGACTCCGCCACCATCCTGGTGATGACCCGCGAGGGACTGGTCGAAGCGGTCCGCGGCAGCAACGGCTTCACCTGCTTCGTGCTGCGCTCCTTCTCCTCCGGCCTGGCCGACTCCGCCTTCTGGAACCCGCGGCTCCGCGCCCCGCACTGCCTCAACGCCCCGGCCGTGCAAACAGTGCTGCCCGAGATCCGGAAGCGGGTCGAGTGGGTCCTCGCCGGCGTTGCCCTCCCCGAGATCGCCGCCCGCACTCGGCGCGGCTACGCCTCCGGCGAGTTCCCGCTCCCCGCCCCCGGCGCCATGGCCTACATGCTCTCCCCCAGCCAGTACCTGGTGGACGAGGATCCGCACTGGATGCCGCATCTGATGTTCTACTACGACGCCGCGATGGGCCCCTCCACTTGGGGCGCCGGCGACTTCTCTGCCCCCGTGATCAACGGCTCGGCCGGCGAACCGGAGTCACCAGTGCTCACGCTCTTCGTCCCGGTCCCGCAGTGGTCTGACGGGGCCCCGGCGCGGCCCCACACCAGCCAGTAGGGCGGGAGTCGTCCAATGATGCCGACGTCTCCGCAATCCACCGCCGACCACCCCTCCGACCGCGAGGTGGTCTTCCGCCGCCTCGTCGATGCCCCGCCGGAGCTGGTCTGGAAGATCTGGAGCGACCCGGAGCACCTGCGGCACTGGTACGGGCCGGCGGGGTTCAGCCTGACGACACAGGAGTTCGCCTTCGAGACGGGCGGGGTGTGGCGCTTCGTCATGCACGGTCCCGACGGCACCGATTATCCCAACCTGGTGGTGTTCCGCGAGATCGTTCCGCCGAGTCGGCTGGTGTACGAGAACGGGTGGGACCTGCCGGGGGCGCCGCTCGACTTCGTGGTCGTCGTCAGCCTCGTGCCGGAAGGGAAGCAGACACGGTTCTCGCTGCACATGACCTTCCGCGACGCTGCCGCACTCAAGACCGCGACGGAGGTGTACGGCGTGGTGCAGGGGGGGATCGAGACGCTCGAGCGGGTGGCGGAGTATCTGGGGCGGTAGGGCGGTAGGGCGGTAGGGCGGCAAGTGTCGCGTAGTGAGGTGCTCCTGCCGGGGAGCGGCGGCGCGCGAGCCGCGAAGCGGTCTCACCAATCCTCTGCGGCTCCGCGCCGACGCGACAAGGCGGGAGCGCCGAGCGAAGTGCGGCCACCCGCTACTGCGAGCAGCGTCAGCGCCAACCCACCGCGGCTCCGCGCCGACAGCCCGGCCCATTGTCGGCCCGTCTGTCAGCTCGCCCCGAGCGGCTGGATCGTTACGCGCCCCTGGTGCCGCAGGTGCGGAATGTCGGCTGTGAGCGCCCGCGCGGCCTCGAGGGTCGGGGCCACGATGATGAAATAGCCGGTGAGCCGCGCCGCGTCGGAGGCGGGAGGGGCCGTGGGTCTCGCGCCCTCGGGGCCAAGCACCGCCGCGGCAGGCAGGAGTTCGGCCGCGTCCACCAACTGCCGGCGCTGCCGCAGCACCGCCGCCCACGCCCGGTACTCTTCCACGTACGACTGCTCCTCGCCGGGCTCGGGGCCGCGGAAGGCCGCATCTTCATACAGCAACACCATCCAGCGGGGCCCCGGTGGCGCGGGAGACGGCATGGTGAGGCGGCCGCCGATGAACGCCGCCACCAGCGCCGCGGCGGCCAGCGACCGCCGGATCCATGGCAGCCCCATCGAGGCGGTGAGCGTCCCGTTGGCCCTGAGCGATCGCAGGACCCGCTGTTCCAGCCGCTCCGGCGGCTCGGGGACAGGGGCCAGCGCCCGGAGTGCCTCGGGCCGCCGCTCGGGGTCATCCCATTCCATGGTCATGCAGGGCTCCTTTCCGGCACCAGCCATCGTCGCAGCAGGCGCCGCGCGCGCGAGAGCTGGCTCTTGGAAGTGCCGACGTCCCGGCCGGTGATCATCGCGATGTCCTCGTGGGTGTAGCCCTCGATGTCGTGGAGCACGATGGCCTCGCGGTAGCCGGGCGGCAGCGCCGCGACCGCGGCCTGGAGGTCGAGCCGGTCATCGAGCGGGACCGGCGCGTCCGCGGCCGGCTCCGTCATCGGCGGCCCCGCTTCCCCGGCCCACTCGCGGTACTGCTCCCGCGCCCGGTTGATGAGGATCCCGGTCAGCCACGTCCCCAGGCTGGCGCGCCACGCGAATCCGGCCAGCCCGGTGGATGCCCGGACCCAGGTCTCATGCACCAGGTCCTCCGCCACGCCACCCCGGTCGCCCGTCAGCCGCACCGCCATCCGGTAGAGGCGCGGCGTGTGGCGCTGGTAGAGCAGGCGAAAGGCGCGCTCGTCCCCGGTAGCCAGCACGGCGGTGACCAGCGCGCGATCGGGCGGGCTGTCGGTCATGGGGCGGTCGCCACCTCGGTTGCGAAGGCGGGCACCACCACCATCAGGTTGGCGGTGGGCTTCCCCGGGTCCACCACCAGCCCAGCTTCCAGGCCCGGCGTGCCGTGGTGGCCCACCTGCTCGTTTGTGAGGTACGGCGTGTAGATCATCAGGTGGGGCCGCCACGCTCCCGCGGGCCTGCCGTCATCGCTGATCAGCCGCTGGCGAGAGGACATCATGTACACCACCGCCAGCCGGGATGGCAGGCGGAACCGTCCCTCCAGCAGACCCTGTGCGATCTCCGCCTCGGCCTCCTCCCCGCTCCGGCCCAGGTGCAGCAGCTCGGTGCGCCGCATCTCCATCGGCAGAATGGTCGCCGCCGCCTCGGCGTCGAAGCACTCGGGCTCGAGCGAGGCCGGCCAGCTCCGGTTCACCAGGCAGGTCACCGGCGTGGTCCCGGAGTCGGCCACCACCCAGCCCCGCGCCGTCAGCGCCCATACCCGTGCCCCCGCCGACACCGAAGCCGGGGCGGCGCTCCGCGCCAGCGCGATCTCCTCCGCCGCGGGAAGCAGCGGCCGGGGCCCCGGGCGCCCAGCCCCCGCCGCCTGGGCGTGAAGCGGTGTCGCCGCCGAGGTACCGCAGCACAGGGCCAGGACGAGGAAGGGGGTGACGCGCATCGGAGACTCCGGGAGAGGGGATGTCCCTTGGTGGCGCGGCATCCATCAATGGTTGCACGGCCCGGTCCGCTACGGCAGGAGGGAGACCAGCATCCACCCCATGGCCACATGCAAGCCCCCGGTTGCCAGCCCCGCCCCGCCGAGCGTACCGTATGGTCATGCCCGCCCTGTCGCCGGTCACCACCGTCGCCGAGCTGCTGGCGCTGCCCGAGGACGGCCGGCGCCACGAGCTGCTCGACGGGCTTCACGTCGTGACCCCGGCGCCCGGATACCGGCACCAGGACCTGCTGGCGCGGCTGCAGTATGCGTTGCAGCGGGCCATTGAGGCCTATCCGCACCTCCGGCTCCTCGCCAGCCCCGCCGACATCATCCTCGGCCCGCGCACTCTCGTGCAGCCGGACCTCTTCGTCGTGCGCATTGATCCCGCGCACCCCCCAGTGACCTGGCAGGACGCCGGCCTTCCGCTCCTCGCCATCGAAGTGCTCTCCCCCTCCACCGCCGCCCGCGACCGCGGGGCCAAGCGCCGGCTCTACCAGGCCGCCGGTCTCGCGGAGTACTGGGTGGTTGATCCCGACGCCCGACTGGTGGAACGCTGGACCCCGGCCGACAGTCGGCCCGAGATCATCACCGACCGGCTGACCTGGACGGCAGGCGGCGAAGGGCCGGTGGAGCTCGAGCTGGCGGCGGTGTTCGGCGGGTAGGGCAGTAGGGCGGTCGGTCGTCCCGCCCTCCCCACGGCTACGGCAGCGCGATCGCTCCCACGGCGGCCTCCTGGCCCGCGACCACCGTGATGCTGTCCACCGCCGACCGGCTCAAGCCCCCGCCCGGCGGCGGGTCGGCGGTCACGATGTACACGGACCCCGCGAACACGCCGGTGCTCCAGTGGCTGCTCGGCGTGACGAAGGCAAACCGGAAGGCCCCGGTCGCATCGCTCCGCGCGGTGCCGAACCGGGGCCAGGTGTTCTCCGGTGTTCCGGGCACGCCGAGGAAGAGCTGGAGAGAAGCGTTGGCGACCGGCGCGCCACCGCCGCCGGCCACCACGGTCCCGGCGATCGAGCCGGTGCGGAGACCGTCGGCGGCACGGAGCACCGGCGAGAAGATGAAGCCGCTGTCCGTGCTCGTGGAATCGAGGACCTGCGGCGGGATGAACGCCTCGCCCACGTCGTACACGAGCACGATCTCCGCCCCGCTGTCCGGCACCAGGATCTGCTCATGGATGAGTGCGTTGAGCACCGGCCGCCCGGCGCTCGACTGCCAGTCGATCCCTGGCGTGGAGCTGGAAGTGAGCACCTGCCCATTGGTGAGGGTGATGCTCGAGGAGTCCGTGTCGATGACCATCCGGACCGCCTTGACCGCGCCGGGCGCCAGGGTGACCTGGCCCAGTTCGTCGGTCAGGCCGCCCTGCAACGCCAGGAGGTTGATCCGGCGGTTGGGTGTAGCCACCGTGACGAAAGCGCCCCCGGGGGAGAGGGTGTCCGGCGAGAGCGACGCAGAGACGCTCACGATGTAGAGGTCCACCCGCGACACGCGATGATACGGGAAGGGATCGTCGGTCAGGAGGATGCGCGAGCTGCCGCGCTCCGTCGGGCCGCTGGAGCCGTCGTCGCACCCGGCCATCAGGGCGAATACTGCCACGAGGCCGAAAAGGGAACGGGCTGGGGTAAGCATGGAACACTCCGGGCACGCGAGCCGGCGACCACGCATCGCCGTGGTTCGAAAGGTAGCGGACGCGCCGGCGCCGCGCGGCGCGCTCCTCGCGATAACAGGGTTATCCACTCCGCCCCCTAAGCCCCTCCTCCCACCGCGCTCACGGATCCTTCAGTCCCCCCGGGTATCTTGGCATCCGAGGTCATCCGCCTCACGGACCAGCTGGAGCGCCAGCACCGACCGCGGTTCCCAGAGACGCCCCCCCGCCACCCCTCGACGGACACGCCCCCGCCACCGCCGCTCCAGCTCCGCCAGGCACGACGCGCGGAGGCGCATTCATGAGAAACACGCTGTGGTATCTCGCCGGGGCCCTCCTGGTCACGGGGTGCGCCGACGCCGCACGGCCGGTGGACGAATCCGGACTGGCCCAGGCGGTCACGGTCTCCCGGATCATCCCCGGCCACGATCTGGGCAGCCTCGGTGGCCCGGGCGCCCTCTCTCAGGCCGGCGACATCAACAACTTCGGCGTCGTGGTAGGAATGTCCGTGAATCAGGACGGCCGCTCCCGCGCCTTCCGCTGGACACGAGATGGTGGGATGCAGGACCTCGGGACCCTTAATGGTGGAACGCAGAGCGGCGCCACCCGCATCGTGGACGACGGCCAGATCCTGGGCTGGAGCGAGAACGCCGCCGGCACGCGGGTTCCCGTCCGGTGGAACACCGTCGGCCGGATCGAAGAGCTTCGCCTCCCCTGGCTGGCGGACACCTCATCCACCCACGAGATCGCCGACTTCAGCCAGCGCGGCGAGGTGGTCGGTTCCGCGACCGGCGAGGCGATGCACGGCTGGTACTGGTCCAGGGCCACGGGGATGCTGGACCTGCGGGACCAGGTGCCGAGCTGCATGGAGAACTTCGCCTACGCCATCAACGCCCATGGCACCGTCACCGGCGCCGCCTGCAGCGGACTCGGCTATCCCATGGCGTATACCTGGAGCCTCGATCGTGGCTACCAGTTCCTGGATATCGGGGAATTCCCGGAATCCGTCGCCTTCGGATTCGCGATCAGCGACGCCGGCACGGTGGGCGGCTTCATTGACGTCCGGCTCGCCGGCCAGCCCGCCCCCGCGATCTGGCCCAGCGGCAAGGGACTCGTCCGCCTCCCCAATCTTCCCAGCCGGTATCCCTGGGGGCAGGTCAACGGCGTGAACGATCGCGACATCGCGGTGGGGTTCAGCACCGATTCGACCGGTGCCTGGCAGCCGGTGGCATGGCCGAATGCCAGGACCCTCGTGCTGCTCCGGACCGCGGAACGTCAGGGCGGCGCCGCGGCCGCCATCAACAACCGGGGCCAGGTCGTCGGTTCGGGAGCGACTGCGAACGGCGTGACGCACGCGATGCTGTGGGAGGTAGAGCGGTAGGGCGGTAGCGACGGTAAGTGTCGCGCAGGGAGGCGCTGACGCGGCGGAGGAGTGGCGGGTGCGCCGCTCGGCGGTCTCCCCATTCCTGTGCGGCCACCCGCCACTGCGAGCAGCGGCAGCGCCGACTCACCGCGTCGTCGCGCTGCACGCTCCTCGCGAGGACCGGCAGGGCTACCTCCGCCTTCACGCTCAGGGCGCCCCGCCGAGGAACTGGACGCCGCTGAACACGGGTGTCGGCAGGAACCGGTTCCTGATCGTCCCATCGCCGATTTGGCCGAGTTCGTTGTTCCCCCAGCAGTACACCTCGCCCGCCGGCGTCACCCCGCACGAGTGGAACGAACCAGCGACAACCTCCCTCCAGGTCAGGCCACCTGCGACTGCCGTCGGAATCAGCAGCACACCTTCGGAGGGGCCGCTTCCCACCGCCCCGTAGGCGTTAAGGCCCCAGCAGTAGCCGGTGCCGGTGGCGGTGATTGCGCACGAGTGCCACCCCCCGCTTTCGAGCGCCGCGAAGGCAGGGCCTCCAGACACCGGCGTCGGCGCCAGCCGATCAACGAGGTCGCCGGCACCCAGTTGCCCGGTCTGGTTGTGGCCCCAGCAGTAGGAAATGCCCGCCGCGGTTCCGCAGACATGGCTGCCGCCGGCCGCAATCGTTGTGAAGGCGAGATTACCGGTGACAGCGGTGGGCAGGAGCCGAAAGTACTCGGTGGTGCCGATGCCGAGCTGGCCGTGCTGGTTCCAGCCCCAGCAGTATGTCACTCCCTCGGTGGTGACTCCGCAAGTATGAAACTGGCCCGCGGAGAGAGTGCGAAAGCGAAAGTCTCCGGCGACCGGATTCGGCGTGGACTGATAGATGCTCGTGCCGTCACCGAGTTGGCCCCAATTGTTCTGGCCCCAGCAGAACGCGATGCCTTCGCCGGTCAGGCCACAGCTGTGCCAGCCCCCTGCGACGAGCGTCACGAACCGCAGCCCGCCGGTGACGGCGACGGGCACTAGGCGCCGGGTAGTTGAACCATCCCCGAGTTGCCCGGAGGCGTTCTCCCCCCAGCAGTACACGGCTCCTGCCGCGGCAAGCCCGCAGCTGTGATAGTCGCCGGCCGCCAGACTGATCAGGCTCAGGCCGCCGGAGACGGGCGTCGGACTCCGTCGCTGGGTCAGGGATCCATCCCCGAGTTGGCCGTGAACGTTCTCGCCCCAGCAGTACGGGGCGCCCCCCTGGGCGATGGCACAGGTGTGGAACCAGCCGGCGAGCAGGGACCGGTGGTCCGACTGGAAACTCGCCGCCGTGAAGGTCACCGGACTTCCCAGGATGCCGCTATCCGCCGCGGTGGCGGTGAGCGCATTGCTTCCCGGTGTCGCGCCGAGGGTCCAGCTCCCGACCGTGGCGATCCCGTCCATGCCCGTGGTTGGCGTGGCGCCGGTCACCGTGCCGCCGCCGCCGGTAACCATGAATGTCACCACGACCCCCGCCCACGGGCTGCCGTCGGCTCGAGTGACGAGCACCGCGGGAGGGATCGGCAGGGCCGCGCCCGGCGCGGCGACCTGGTTGTCACCCGACACGATCACCATCCTGGCCGTCGGGGCCGGCTCCTCACACACGATCCGGACGGTGACGAAGTGTCCCGCACCACCCCGCACCGCGACGGCGATCAGGTTGCTGTCCCGGGCCACGGTCACCGGGACCCGGGCGACCGCGGCCGGCCCGAGCAATGCACCGGGCTCAACGACGACCACCCCGTTGAACCAGATCCTGGCCTGGGTCGCCGGACGACCATCATCCCGGACACCGAGGGTGCAGCTGCCGGCCAGTCCGGATGCTGGCACGAACGTCATCTGGCTGGGGTCGTCGTGCTGCCGGAACCGCCGGGGGCCGAAGGCGCAGGCGGGACAAGGCTCCTCGTACTCACTGACGAGCGCGGCGTCGTCGGTGGAGATCGCGGTGGGGGTGCTGTCGGTACAGGCGAGTAGCAGGAGGGGGGAAAGGGCGAGGAGCCGGCGAAATCGTTTCATGGTGGACCTCCGGACACAACCACACAGACAGACACGCGGCGGCCCCCCGCACAGGGGAGGCCGCCGCGAAAGGTCGAGATGCTCACTGTTCCTCTGGCCGCCGCCCCTGGCCGTGGGCGTACGCCGCCACCTCCAGCCGGCTCTGCAGCGCCAGTTTCTCCAGCATGTTGTGCACGTGGCTCTTCACGGTGTGCACCGCGATCTCCAGCCGGCTCGCGATCTCCTTGTTGCACAGCCCCTCGCCCAGCAGGTCCACCACCTGCCGTTCCCGGCGGGTCAGGCGCAACTCCTCTGGCGCGCGGTGCCGGGTGGTCAGGGGCACATGGGTGACCAGCCGGGTGAAAAGTGAGGTGGTGAGCCCAGCCGGCAGCACCTTGTCTCCGGCCGCCACGGTGTGGATGGTCTGGAAGAGGTCGTCCAGCGACGCATCCTTCATCACAAAGCCGGACGCCCCCGCCCGCACCAGGTCGGTCACGTCCTCCTGGCTCAGCAGGAGGCCCATGATGATGACCCGGGACTCGGGGCATTCGGTGCAGATCGTGGTGGTCAGGCCGAGGACGTCGTGCTCCGCCAGCCCGGAATCCAGCAGCACGACATCCGGTCGGAAGGTGCGCACCTGCTCCAGCGCCGATTGTCCATCATCGGCCGCGCCGAGGAGGGTGAATCCCTTCCGGGCCAGAATCATCGTGGCGAGCCCTTCGCGCAGCATCCGGTTGTCGTCGACCAGCACCACGGAGAGCGGTGCCCCCACCGGGGAAGCGTGCGGCGGGAGGAGACTGGTGGATCGGGAGTGTGCCGGCATGGGGTTGGCCTCCAGCCTCGGGGCGAGTGCAGCTGGCCGACCGGCAATCCGGCACGCCGCAGTCGCTGTGTCACCGAGTGTGATATAGCGCCGCAATATCCACCATTAGGCCTAATCCGCGGTGAAAGTCCGCTTAGAATCTGGAGGGGTGCACGGATCCTGCTCCACCTCTCATCGGGCATTCCCTCCGGCTTCACGATCCCGGTGGTACTGTTGTCTTCGTCTCATCCCGTCATTCCGTGGCGGGGAGACTCCGCAGCGTGCTGAGTGGGGCTCCGCAGGGATGACGACCTGGCGGATACGTCCGCCCGGCACGCTGCGGAGGGCTGTATGCGCTCGACTCCTTTCCCGCCCGCCATCCTCCCCCATCACGCCCGCCTGATCCGTCTGACGCTGATGCTGCAGCTGCTTGTCATCATGGCGGCCCTGCTCATGTCCTGAGCCGGGCCGGACTTCTAGCCCGTTGACAGCCAAGCAGTTACCTCGCTGTCGATTTCCCCGCCCCCTATTCGACGCATGGGTAGCGGCGACACTCACGTCGCCGCGACCGACTCCTACCCCCCAAGGAGGGGTGCATGCGTTCCGAACCGTGGAATTCCCCGCCGTCCCGCCGACGGCGCCTCACCGGCGTCACCCTGAGCGGCCTGGCGGTGCTGTTCATGCTGTTGGACGGCGTCTTCAAGCTGCTGCAGGCCCAGCCGGTCCGCGAAGGGATGGCCGCGCTCGGCTACCCCGGGCACCTGGCGCCGCACCTCGGGCTCGTCGAGGTGGTCTGCGTGGCGCTCTACCTGGTGCCGCGCACCTCGGTGCTCGGCGTGGTGCTGCTCACCGGGTACCTTGGCGGTGCCACGGCGAGCCACGTGCGCCAGCTCGCCCCGTTGCTGACCCACATCCTGTTCCCGAGCTACATTGCCGCGCTGCTCTGGGGCGGGCTGTACCTGCGCGACACGCGGCTCGTGGTCCTCAACCCGCTGGCCCGCTGAGGAGTCACGACCATGAGCAGCGCCACCATCGCACCACCCACCACGCCACGCGGCACTGCGGGAGCGGGAATGCACCAGGTGACCTCGCGCGACGGCACGACCATCGCCTATGACCAGACCGGCTCCGGTCCCGCCGTGATCTTCGTCGGAGGGGCGTGGAGCTACCGCGCCTACGTCGGCAATGCCAGGCTGGCCGAGCTGCTGCGCGACCGGTTCACCGTGATCAGCTACGACCGGCGGGGCAGGGGCGACAGCGGAGACACGAAGCCTTACGCGGTCGCCCGCGAAGTGGAGGACCTCGACGCCCTGATCCAGGCGGCCGGGGGATCGGCGCACGTGTACGGGATGTCCTCTGGGGCGGCGCTGGCCCTCGAAGCGGCCGCCAGCGGGCTCAACATCACCCGGCTCGCGCTGTACGAGCCGCCGTACATGGTCGGCGAAGGGGGCCATCGGCCCCCGGCGGACCATCAGCAGCACCTGGTCAGCCTCATCGCGGCGGACCGCCGCAGCGAGGCCAACCTCTACTTCATGCGCAAGGTGATGGGCATCCCGGCCCTCATCGTGTTCGTGATGCGGCTCTTCCCCTTCTGGTCCAAGCTCAAGGCCGTGGCGCACACGCTGCCCTACGACTCGGCCATCATGGGAGACTTCTCGCTGCCCACCGCCCGCGCCGCCGCGGTGCGGGTGCCGACGCTGGTGATCGGGGGGGAGAAGAGCCCCGAGGTGCTGCGCCGGGCCGTGCAGGCGGTCGCGGATGTCGTCCCACTGGCCGAGCGGCGGGTGCTCAAGGGCCAGACCCACAACGTCTCGATGAAGGTCCTGGCGCCGGTGCTGGCGGAGTTCTTCGGGCGCTAGCGGCGGTCGCGACGGTCACGACAGAAACGTCAATACGATGGGATCCGAGCATGCGAATCATGATGATGCACCGCACCGAACCGAAGTGGGAACGGGGGGAACTCCCCAGCCCCGAGCTGATCGCCGGGATGGGCGCGCTGATGGGTGAGATGCAGCAGGCGGGGGTGCTGCTCGCCGGCGAGGGGCTCCGGTCCAGCTCCCTCGGTGTCCGGCTCACCTTTTCCGGCGGCAGGCGCACGGTGACCCCCGGGCCCTTCACCCCCGGTAACGAGCTCCCCGCCGGCTTCGCCATCCTCCGGGCGAAGTCCCTCGAGGAAGCCGTGGAATGGAGCACCCGCTTCGCCGAGGTGATCGGCGACGTCGAGGTGGACATCCGGCCGGTGACGGAAGCGTGGGATCTTGGCATGGTGCCCCGGCCGGCCGACCTGACCACCACCCGCTACATGGCGGTGCACAAGGCGACTGCCGCCTCGGAATCCGGCGCGCCGCCCACCGCGGAGATGATGGAACGGATGGGGAAGCTGATCGAGGAGATGGCCGCCGCCGGCGTACTGCTCGCCGCCGAGGGGCTGACCCCGAGCGCGCAGGGACTGAGGCTCAGATTCCGGGGCGGCAAGCGCAACATCACCGACGGGCCGTTCACCGAATCGAAAGAACTGATCGCCGGTTTCGTGATGCTGCAGGTGCGAAAGATCGAGGACGCGCTTCCCTGGGCGACGCGCTTCGCCGCCTGCACCGGGGACGTCGAGCTCGACATCCGGCCGCTCGCGGACTGACGGACGGCCGGGTGACCAGCTCCGACGCCCACCGCGCGATTGACGCCGTCTGGCGGATCGAGGCCCCACGCCTGATCGCCGGGCTGGCCCGGATCGTCGGAGACGTGGGCACCGCGGAGGAGCTGGCGCAGGACGCGCTGGTCGCCGCCCTGGAGCAGTGGCCCGGGGCGGGAGTGCCGCGGAACCCCGGCGCCTGGCTCATGGCTACGGCCAAGCACCGGGCGCTGGACCTGCTCCGCCGCGACAAGATGCTGGAGCGGAAGCACCAGCAGCTGAGTCACGAGCTGGAGGAGCAGCAGGAGCGAGCCGTCCCCGACCTGCACGAGGCGCTGGATGATGACATCGGCGACGACCTGCTGCGCCTGATCTTCACCGCCTGTCACCCGGTGCTCTCCACCGAAGCCCGGGTGGCGCTCTCGCTCCGGGTGCTGGGGGGGCTCACCACCCCGGAGATCGCGCGGGCCTTCCTGGTGCCCGAGGCCACGGTGGCGCAGCGAATCGTCCGGGCCAAGCGCACCCTGGCGGAGGCGCGGGTGCCGTTCGAGGTGCCGCGCGGCGCCGATCGCGCCGAACGGCTGGCGGCGGTGCTTGGCGTGATCTACCTGATCTTCAACGAGGGCTACGCCGCCACCGCCGGCGAGGACTGGATGCGCACCGAGCTCTGCGAGGAGGCGCTCCGTCTGGGTCGGATCCTCGCCGAGCTGACCCCGGAGGAGCCGGAGGTGCATGGGCTGGTGGCGCTGATGGAGATCCAGGCGTCGCGCGCGGCGGCGCGCACCGGGCCGGCGGGAGAGCCGATCCTGTTGCTGGACCAGGACCGGGCGCGGTGGGACCAGCTGCTCATCCGCCGCGGCCTGGCGGCGCTGGCGCGGGCGGAGTCACTCGGGGGCGCCTTCGGGCCCTATGCGCTGCAGGCGGCGATCGCCGCCTGTCACGCCCGCGCCGTGCGGGGGGAGGACACCGACTGGCCCCGCATCGCTGCGCTCTATGATGCCCTGGCGCAGCTCGCGCCGTCCCCGGTGGTGGAGCTCAACCGGGCGGTGGCGGTGGGGATGGCGTTCGGGCCGGCGGCGGGACTCGAAGTGGTGGACCGGCTGCTCGACGAGCCGTCCCTCAAGTCCTATCATCTCCTCCCGAGCGTACGGGGCGACCTGCTCCAGAAGCTGGGGCGGCTGGACGAGGCCCGGGCTGAGTTTGCGCGGGCGGCGGGACTGACAAGGAATGCGCGGGAGCGGGCGATCTTGCTGGGCAGGGCGGCGAGGTGTGGGCGGTAGGGCGGTAAGGCGGTAAGGCGGTAGGGTCGTACCGCCCTACCGCCCTACCGCCCTACCGCCTTACCGCCCTACCGCCCGGCACCAAAACCCAAACATCCATTGGAGCACACAATGCGTGTCATGGTGATCATCAAGGCGGACAAGGACTCCGAGGCGGGCGTGATGCCGAGCCAGCAGCTGCTGACCGAGATGACGGCGTACAACGAGCAGCTGGTGAAGGCCGGGATCATGCTTGCCGGGGAGGGGCTGCTCCCGAGCAGCAAGGGAAAGCGGGTCCGGTTCGACGGGGCCAAGCGCAGCGTGATTGACGGGCCCTTCGCCGAGACCAAGGAGTTGATTGCCGGATTCTGGCTGTGGCAGGTGAAATCCATGGACGAGGCGGTGGAGTGGTTGAAGCGCTGCCCCAATCCCATGAACGCGGTGACGGACGTGGAGATCCGGCCGGTGGGCGAGGTGGACGACTTCGGGCCGGAACTCACTCCCGAGCTGCGCGCCCGGGAGGAGGCCATGCGGGCCGAGATCGAGAAGCTCAAGAAGTGAGCCCCCGCGGCCTGCTGGCATGCGGGGCCGCGGCCGGCCCACTGTACATCATCACGGGGCTGCTGCAGGTGCTCTTCCGTCCCGGGTTCGACCCCCGCCGTCACGCGCTCAGCCTGATGAGCAACGGGGACCTGGGCTGGATCCAGATCGCGAACTTCATCGTGAGCGGGGCGCTCGTCATCGCGGGCGCGGTGGGGGCGCGGCGGGTGCTGCACCCCGGCCGCGCCGGCACCTCGGGGCCGATCCTCCTCGGGCTCTACGGGCTGGGGCTGATCGGGGCAGGGATCTTCGTCGCCGATCCGATGGACGGCTTCCCACTCGGCACCCCGCTCGGCCCGCCGGAGGTGATCACCCGGGCGGGGATGCTGCACTTCGGCTCCGGCGGGGTGGGGTTCTTCGCGCTGATCGCCGCCTGTCTGGTGTTCGCCCGCCGGTTCTCCTCGGCAGGGGAGCGGGGATGGGCGGGGTTCTCCGCGGCGACGGGGCTGCTGTTCCTCGCCGGATTCATGGCCATCGCGTCCGGGAAGCAGGCGGCGTCAGTGGTGCTCGGGTTCACGGCGGTGGTGGTGCTGAGCTGGGTGTGGATCTCGGCCTTGCTGGTACGGCTAAGAGGGTAGGGCGGTCGAGGAGAGGGAGACGGGAGACGGGAACGACCTGAGGGGCCACTCCCGTCTCCCGTCTCCTGTCTCCCTTTTCCCCTGGTGGGTGGGCCGCCCTTGCCGAATCGCGTCCTTTGCCGCATCCTCGGGCACCCCCAATCCACAGCCTTATAAGGGAAAAGCGCCCGGCCGGCCCCTCATGTCCTACGTCAACTGTCCCGACTGCAACCAGAAGGCGCTGAGCGTCGCCACCCGCTGCCCGCGCTGCGGCCTGGCGTTCGAGGGCCGGTTCGCCGGGCCTCCGGTCAAGCGCTCCCGGCCGATCGTGCCGATCCTGCTCCTCACCGGGGGGCTGGCCGGGGTCCTGGTGGCGGTGAATCTGGTGGTGCGGGAGACGGGCACGGCCCCGCCGACCAGGGCTCCGGTGGTCCGGCCGCCCGCGGCCAGGGCCCCGGTGGCGAGGGCGCCGGTTGTGTCAGAGGGGATGGCCCCGCCGCCCCGGGCGGAGAGCCTACCCGCCGCGCCCCCCACACGAACGGAACCGGAGCCCCAGCCCCTCGTCGTGGCGCCGCCGCCCGCGGCGCGCCCGGCCGCCGAGCCCCGGATGGCCCTGGCCGTGGCCGGGGAGTCCCGGTACGCCAACACCTGGGTGAATGTGCGGGCCGGCCGGAGCCCTTCGGCACCGGTGATTCGCACCCTGGAACCGGGAGAGCTGGTGGCGGTGGACACCCCCCAGCAGGGGTGGTACCGGGTGGTGAACGGCGGCCGGGAACCGGGGTACGTGGACGGGCGGTTCCTCGATACCGCCCCGCCGCCCGACTCGCCCTGAACTTGATCGGAGCGCTCGCGCAAACCTCCGCAGGGCTGCATCTTACTGGTCTGTGACTCCCCCCCATAACCGACACGTACCCGATTCCACGAACCGCCCGTTGCAGCGGCCCGGCACCTCCCCCGCTGAAGCGGCATTGGGGACGCGGTGAGCACCCTGCCTGATCGCCTCACCGCCGCCCTGTCCGATCGCTATCGCCTGGAACGGGAGCTCGGCGCCGGCGGCATGGCCACGGTGTACCTGGCGCACGACCTCAAGCACGACCGGCAGGTCGCGATCAAGGTCCTGCGTCCGGAACTCGCGGCCGTGATCGGCGCCGAGCGGTTCCTGTCGGAAATCAAGACCACCGCGAACCTGCAGCATCCGCACATCCTGCCGCTGTTCGACTCGGGGATCGCCGACAGCTTCCTGTTCTACGTCATGCCCTTCATCGAGGGCGAATCGCTCCGCGACCGGCTCAATCGGGAGAAGCAGCTGCCGATTGCCGACGCCATCCGTATCGCCACCGAGATCGCGGGCGCGCTCGACTACGCCCACCGGCACAACGTGATCCACCGCGACATCAAGCCCGAGAACATCCTCCTGCACGACGGCCGGGCACTCGTCGCCGACTTCGGCATCGCGCTCGCCGCGAGCAAGGCGGGCGGCAGCCGGATGACCGAGACCGGGATGTCGCTCGGCACGCCGACGTACATGAGCCCCGAGCAGGCGATGGGCGAACGGGAGATCACCGCCCGGAGCGACGTGTACGCCCTGGGCTGCGTGCTCTACGAGATGCTGATCGGCGAGCCGCCCTTCAACGGCCCCACCGCGCAGGCGATCGTGGCGAAGGTCATGACGGCGGAGCCCACCTCCCTGGCCGCCCAGCGGAAGTCCATCCCGCCGCAGGTCGAGGGTGCGGTGTTCACGGCGCTGGAGAAGCTGCCGGCGGATCGGTTTGCCACTGCGGCGGAGTTCGCAGCGGCCCTGGCGGGCGACGGCACCGCGACTCGACGGCACGGCGGCACGGCCGCGCACGCACCAACCGCGCAACCGTCCAACCGCCAAACCGCCCTCCTCACCGGCATCGCGATCCTCGCCACGGTCCTCGCTCTCTGGGGCTGGCTCCGGCCCACGCCCAAGCCCGAGACCAGCCGGCAGCAGGTGACGCTGTGGCGTCATACCCTCGGCTCGTTGCTGTCGCCCGGCGTCTCCCGGATCGCGACGCAGGCGGCGATCGCGCCCGATGGATCGAGCATCGTCTTCGCCGATCCGGCCAACGACTCCTCCCCGCTCCGGCGCAAGCTGCGCGGCGAGGCCGACAGCCGGCCGCTTGCCGGGACCGAAGGCGGCATCTCCCCGTTCTTTTCTCCCGATGGCCGGTGGGTCGGCTTCATGGCGTTGGGGGGCCGGCTGCGCAAGGTGCCGGTCGAGGGTGGGGCGCCCATCACCCTCGCAAACGACGGGAACTGGGTCTATCCCTCCGCGGCCTGGCTGGACGACGGGCGGATCATCTACGTGGGCGCCGGTGCCGGGTTCCGGCAGGTGTCCAGCGATGGCGGAGCGAGCCGGTTGCTCGGCGATACGACAACCAACGCGACTGACAACTCCGGGATGCTGAGCCCGTTGCCGGGGAGTCGCGGCGTCCTCTACACCAGCTGCCCCGGCAACTGCGCCGTCGGCTCCTCGGTGCACGTCTTCGATCTGGCCACCGACAGCAGCCGGTTGCTCGTCGCCGACGCCGCTGGCGCGTGGTATTCGCCCACCGGGCACCTGCTCTATGGTGACCGGTCCGGCGCGCTGTTCGCGGCCCCACTGGACCTCAAGCGCCTGGCCCTGACCTCGGGCGCCGTGCCGGTCATCGAGGATGTGATGCCGGGCAGCGTGGCGCTCTCGGCGTCGGGCAGCCTCGTCTATGCCGTCGCCACCGGGGGCAGCGTCCCGACCGAACTGGTGTGGGTCTCGCGCCAGGGGCAGGTGGAGCCGGTGGACTCGAGCTGGCGCGCCGACTTCCAGTACCCCGCCGTCTCGCCCGACGGGAAGTCGGTGGCGGTGAGCGTGCGCGATGGCCCGACCCAGATCTGGATCCGGCGCGCCGACGGCACCCGGCAGCAGCTCACCGACAGCGGCACGGTCAACTGGCGGCCCTCCTGGGCCGCCGACAGCCGGTCCATCGTCTTCCTCTCCAATCGCCGCGGCGCCGCGCAGGGCGGGTACGATGCCTACCAGGCGGTGGTGGATGGCAGCGCGCCCGCCCGCCTGCTGCTGGATTATCACTTCGGGCTCTGGGAAGCGGAGCTGACGCCTGACAACCAGTGGCTGGTGGTGCGCTCGGACGAGGAGAGCAACATCGGCCGCATCCGTGCGCGGCGGCTCACCGGCGACACCACGCTGGTGCCGCAGGTCGTGGACCAGTACCTGAACAACAACGTGTCGCTGTCGCCCGACGGCCGCTGGCTCGCCTACACCTCGAACCGCTCGGGACGGAAGGAGGTCTATGTCGCCCCGTTCCCGTCGGCGACCTCCGCCCGCCTGGTGTCACGGTACGGCGGCAGCGAGGTGCGCTGGGCGCGGAGCGGCCGGGAGCTCTTCTACAAGGGCGAGCGCGAGCTGATGGTGGTGCCGATCACTCCCGGAGCGGCCTTCGTGGCCGGCACCCCCCGGCCGCTCTTCGGCCTGTCCGGCTTCCGGGCCGCGCGGAACCGGCCGCAGTACGATGTCTCCCCCGATGGCCAGCGCTTCCTCATGATCCGGGAACCCTCGGACGAGGACATCGGGAAGGTGGTGTACGTCGAGCACTGGTTCCCGGAACTCCGGGGCACGGTGAGGGCCAAGGAGTGACCGGGATTCCCGAGCGGCTCGGCGCCGCCCTGTCCGACCGCTACCGCCTGGAGCGGGAACTCGGTACCGGCGGCATGGCCACCGTCTACCTGGCCGAGGACCTCAAGCACCACCGCAAGGTGGCGGTGAAGGTGCTGCGGCCGGACCTCGCCGCGACCATGGGCGCGGAGCGGTTCGAGCGGGAGATCCAGGTCGCCGCCCGGCTCACCCACCCGCACATCCTCGGCGTGCTCGACTCCGGCGAGGCCGGCGGCTTCTTCTACTACGTGATGCCCTACGTCGAGGGCGAGACGCTGCGCGACCGGATCGCCCGGAGCGGCGAGCTGCCGGTCCCCGAGGCGCTCCGGCTGCTGGGCGAGATCGCCGAGGCGCTCGCCGTGGCGCACCGGGCCGGCGTGGTGCACCGCGACATCAAGCCGGAGAACATCCTGCTCTCCGGCCGGCACGCGCTGGTGATGGACTTCGGCGTGGCGAAGGCGGTCACCGAGGCGAGCGGCCGGCAGCAGCTCACCACCGCGGGGGTGGCGTTGGGCACGCCGGCCTACATGGCGCCGGAGCAGGCCACCGCCGACCCGCAGCTCGATCACCGGGTGGACATCTACGCGCTGGGCGTGCTGGCCTACGAGATGCTCACCGGCCATCCCCCCTTCCACGGGCTGACGCCGCAGCAGACGCTCGCGGCCCATGTCACCCAGGCGCCGGTGCCGGTGACGCAGCGGCGGCCCGGCATCGCGCCGGTGCTCGACGCGCTCATCCTGCGCTGCCTCGCCAAGCGGCCCGCCGACCGGTACCAGACCGCGGATGAGCTCGGCGCGGCGCTGGAACCGCTGGCCACGCCAAGCGGCGGGATGACCCCGACCCATACCATGCCGGTCAGCGCGGTCGCCGCGCCGCGCGGCCGGCCCCGGTGGATACGGGGCGCCATGGCGGGGGCCGCGGTGCTCGTGACCGGAGCGGTGGCGCTGATGCTCCTCAATCGCGCGCCGGCCACCGCGGCGCTGGTGCAGCCGCTCCAGCTCACCCGCAGTGCCGGCATGCAGGAGGCGCCCGTCATCACCAGCGATGGCAAGGGCGTGGCCTACCGCATCCGCGGCCCCGGGGACACGGCTACCCGCGTCGAGTTGCGGCGCGGGAGCGATGGCAGCGCCGTCCAGCTCGCGGAGGCCGGCGCGCCACGGGGCTGGTCGCCCGACGGGGACAAGCTGCTGATCGCCACCCGCCGCGGGCTGGAGACCGTCCCCGCCCTCGGCGGGGCTGCCACGCTGCTCGTCGCGGGCGCCCGGCACGGGACCTGGGCGCCGGACGGGCAGCGCCTGGTCTACGTGCGCGGCGACACGCTCCTGCTCCGTGGCGGCGATGGGAAGGACACGCCGCTCGCGCAGACCCTCGACCCGCATTCGCTGGCCTGGTCGCCGGACGGCAGGTGGATCGTCTACGTCTCAGACAACTCCCGGTACCTCGACGACTGGAACATCGCATTCTCCGCGCTCTGGCTGGTGCCGGCCGCCGGTGGTGCGCCGATACAGCTCACCTCCGGTGAGGCGCTGAACCTGAGCCCGGCCTGGGCCCCCGACAGCCGCCGGCTGCTCTTCGTCTCAGGGCGGAGCGGGACCAGGGACATCTATCAGCTCGATCTCGACTCCCGCGGGAAGCCGCGGGGCGAGCCGGTGCAGGTGACGGTCGGGCTCAACGTCTCGCAGATCGCGCTCGCCCCCGACGGCGAGCATCTCTCCTATTCGGTCGTCACCAATCGCAGCAACATCTGGCGCGCAAAGGTCCCGGCCACCGGATGGGTGTCGAGCCGCGCCGCGGAGCTGGTGACCACCGATCAGGAGACCATCGAGAGCCTCTGGATTTCCCAGGATGGGCAGTGGCTGGTGTTCGACTCCGACCGCGCGGGCATCCAGCAGATCTTCCGTCGGCGGTTGTCCGGCGGCGACGTGCAGCAGATCACCCGCGGCGTCTCGCCGGCCTTCGCGGTGTCGCTCTCGCCCGATGGCAGGCAGATCGCCTACCACGCGATCGTCAACGGAGTCCGGCGAGCCTTCGTCGCCTCGAGCGAGGGAGGCGACCAGCCGGTCCAGGTGTCTGCCGGCACGTTCCCCGATGAGCGCAATCCGCAGTGGGCACCCGACGGCCAGCGGCTGGCGTGGCAGGCGATCAGGAACGGGGTATCGGGCGTGCAGGTGGCCACCCGTTTGCCCCAGGGGTGGAGCGCGCCGCGCGAGGTGGCGAGCCCGGGCGCCGTCGTCAGCTCGACCTGGGGTGATTCCACGCGGTTGCTGGCCATCGACACCGTGAACCTTCGCCTGATCGGGGTCAGCGCGGACAGTAGTAGCAGCCCGCCGCGGGTCCTGGCTCAGGCGACGGCGGCGACCCCGACGGGGCTGGCAGCGCCAGTCTCTTCGCCCGACTTCCGCATGCTGTACCTCCACAGTCGCCAGGGGATCTGGGTCCTGCCAACCCGGGGCGGGCCGCTGCGCGAGGTGGTCCGGTTCGATGATCCGCTGCACCCCCATGCCATCAATGCCCGGAATGTGTCGGGGTCTGGCGGGTTCGTGTACTTCACCCTGCAGAATCCGCAGAGCAATGTCTGGATCGCGCGGGTGACGGGGTTCACGCGATGAGCACCGCCGCCACCCGCCTCACCGCCGCCCTGTCCGACCGCTACCGCCTGGAGCGGGAACTCGGCGCCGGCGGCATGGCCACCGTGTACCTGGCGCAGGATCTCAGGCACGACCGGCAGGTCGCGATCAAGGTGTTGCGGCCGGAACTCGCGGCCGTGATCGGCGCCGAGCGGTTCCTCTCCGAGATCAAGACCACGGCGAACCTGCAGCACCCGCACATCCTGCCGCTGTTCGACTCCGGGATCGCCGACAGCTTCCTGTTCTATGTCATGCCCTTCATCGAGGGCGAATCGCTCCGCGACCGGCTCAATCGGGAGAAGCAGCTCCCGATTGGTGATGCGGTCCGGATTGCCACCGAAGTGGCCGGCGCGCTCGACTACGCCCACCGGCACAACGTGATCCACCGTGACATCAAGCCGGAAAACATCCTGCTCCACGATGGCCGTGCCCTCGTCGCCGACTTCGGCATCGCGCTCGCCGCCAGCAAGGCGGGCGGCAGCCGGATGACCGAGACGGGGATGTCGCTCGGCACCCCGACGTACATGAGTCCCGAGCAGGCAATGGGCGAGCGGGAGATCAGCGCGCGCTCCGATGTGTACGCCCTGGGCTGTGTGACCTACGAGATGCTGCTGGGCGAGCCGCCGTTCACCGGCCCGACGGCGCAGGCGATCGTGGCGAAGGTGATGACGGCGGAGCCTGCCTCCCTGGCCGCCCAGCGGAAGTCCATCCCGCCGCAGGTCGAGGGCGCGGTGTTCACGGCACTGGAGAAGCTGCCGGCGGATCGGTTCGCGACCGCGGCGGAATTTGCGGCCGCCCTGGCGGGCGACGGCACGACGGCACGACGGCATGCCGGCACGGGTGTCACCGTCCGAGCCGCCGAGCCACCGAGGCGCCGTGCCGCCCTGTACGCGGCGCTTGGCCTGACCGCGGTGCTGGCCCTCTGGGGATGGCTCCGGCCCACGGCCGAGCCCGGGACCAGCCGCCAGGAGGTGGTGCTCTGGAAGCGCCGCCTCGGCTCACCGCTGGATCCCGGCGCGCCGCTGATGGCGAGCCAGGCGGCGATCGCGCCGGACGGCTCCAGCATCGTCTACACCGATTCGACGGCCCAGGGACTCATGCTCCTGCGCAAGCTGCGGGACGCGCCGACGGCGGCGCCCATGGCCGGCACGGAAGGGGGCGTTTCCCCATTCTTCTCGCCCGACGGCCGCTGGGTCGGCTACCTGACGCTCGATGGCCGGCTGCGGAAGGTGCCGGTGGACGGCGGGGGCTCCGTCACGCTGGCCGAAGACGTGCACCAGGAGAACAAGCTCGGCGCCTGGCTGGACAACGGGACGATTGTCTACATCACGCTGGCGTCGAAGATTGCGCGCATCTCTGCCGATGGGGGTGACGCCACGGCCCTGATGCCGGCGCGCGCCACCAGCTGGGATGTCCCCGCGATGTCGCCGCTGCCCGGTAGCCGGGGGTTCCTGTTTACCGATTGCGGCGGCAACTGCGCCATCAAGTCCGCGGTCTACCTGTACGACTTCGCGACCGACAGCGCACGGGTGCTGGTCCGGCAGGCCGCCGGGGCCTGGTACTCCCCCACCGGTCACCTGCTGTACACCAGCCGGGAGGGTGGCCTGTATGCGGCGCCCTTTGACCTTGATCGCCTGACGGTGACGGGTGGGGCGGTGCCGGTGCTGGACGGCGTGGACCCCACCCGGTTCACCCTGTCCGCCTCCGGGGCCGCGCTCTACACCGTTGATCGGTCCGCCCTGGAGCCGTCGACGCTGGTCTGGGTGGATCGGGAGGGCCGCTCCGAGCCGGTGGATACCGCCTGGCGGGGACAGTTCGAATATCCGGCGCTCTCCCCCGATGGCCGGTCGGTGGCCGTCAGCGTGCGTGGCCAGACCACCGACCTGTGGATCCGGCGGATGGATGGCACCAGGGACAAGGTGATCGCGGACGGCGCCGCGAACTGGCGCCCCTTCTGGACGCCGGACGGCGTGTCCATCGCGTTCATCTCGGTACGAACCGGTGCCGATACCTACAACGAGGCCACGGCCCAGCTGGTCCGGGTGGATGGCGTGGGTGGCGCACGGCCGCTGCTGCAGAGTGCCGACGAGGTGTGGGAGGTGGAACTCTCGCGCGACGGCACCTGGCTGGTGTTCCGCACCGACAACGCGCAGTCCGACCCGAACCTCTATGCGCGCCGCCTCACGGGCGACACGACGATCCTGCCGCTGCTGACCGACCCGAGCTACACCGTCCAGCTCGCCCTCTCCCCGGATGCCCGCTGGCTGGCGTACGCCTCCAACGAGGCGGGGCGGCAGTTCGAGGTCTATGTGGCCTCGTTCCCCGACATGGGGTCCAAGCGGCTGGTCTCGCGCGGCGGCGGGACCCAGCCGCGCTGGGCTCGCAGTGGCCGCGAACTCTTCTTCCACAGTGGCGGGCAGCTCATGGCCGTCGCCGTCCCGCCCGGTCCGACGTTCGCGCCGGGGCCGGCCCGCGCCCTGTTCTCCCTGGCGGGCTATCGCGTGGCGCGCAATCGGCAACAGTATGATGTCGCCGCCGGTGACCAGCGCTTCGTGATGATCCGGGAGCCGGCGGCAGCCGGGGGCACCATGTACGTCGAGCGCTGGCTGCCGGAGCTGCTCGCCAGGGTCAAGCGATGAGCGGGTCGGACGTCATGCAGCGCCTCGCCGCCGCGCTCGCCGACCGCTACCGCCTGGAGCGTGAGCTGGGCCAGGGCGGGATGGCCACGGTGTACCTGGCCCAGGATCTCAAGCACGACCGCAGGGTGGCCGTGAAGGTGCTCAGGCCGGAGCTCGCCGCGGTGCTCGGTGCCGCGCGGTTCCTGGCCGAGATCCGGGTCACGGCCAATCTGCAGCACCCGAACCTGCTGCCGCTGTTTGACTCGGGCGAGGCCGGCGGCTTCCTCTATTACGTGATGCCCTACGTCGAGGGCGAGACTCTGCGGGCCAGACTCCAGCGCGAGCGGGAGCTGCCCGTCGAGGAGGCCGTTCGCCTGGTCTCGCTCCTCGCGAACGCCCTGGACTACGCCCATGCGCAGGGCGTCATCCACCGCGACCTCAAACCGGACAACATCCTGCTGCAGGCGGGCCAGCCGGTGATCGCCGATTTCGGCATTGCGCTGGCCGTGGCCCAGGCGGGAGGATCCCGGGTGACCGAGACCGGACTCTCCCTCGGCACCCCGCACTACATGAGTCCGGAGCAGGCGGCCGGAGACCGCGAGCTCGATGCCCGGTCGGACCAGTATGCGCTGGGGGCGGTCACATACGAGATGCTGTCCGGAGAGCCGCCGCACACCGGTCCTTCCTCCCAGGCGATCATCGCACGGCTGATGGCCGAGAAGCCTCGCAGCCTGCGCACCACCCGGTCGGGTGTGCCGGCGGCCATGGATCTCGCCGTTGCGCGGGCCCTGGCCAAGGCGCCTGCCGACCGTTTCCCGAGTTGCGGCGCCTTTGCGCAGGCCCTGGTGGCGAGCCCGGCGCCTCGGCGCAGGGTGACCGGCACGCTGGTGGCAGCGGTCCTCGTCCTCGTCGTGGCGTTCACTGCCTGGACCGTCTTCCTCCGCGGCGGCGGGGCGGCGCCGAGTCGCGACACCGAGCAATCGCTCGCGGTGCTCCCGCTGGCCAACCTGAGTGGCGACCCGGCGGACGACTATTTCGGCATTGGTCTCGCGGAGGAGATGACCCGCGCCATTGCCCGCACGGGGGTGCGGGTGATCGGCCGGGTCAGCGCGGGTGCGCTCCAGGCCCAGGGACTCGACGAGCTTGCGATCGCGCGGGAACTGGGGGTGACCGACCTGCTTACCGGGACGGTCCAGCGCTCCGCCGGCCAGATCCGCATCAGCGTGACGCTGCTCTCGGCGGGGGATGGGGCGGTGCGCTGGAGTGAACGGTATGACCGGCCGCTGGCCAACGTCTTCGCGGTGCAGGACGAGATTGCCGGCACCGTTGCCAGCACACTCCTGGGGTCGCTCAGGCGCCCCACCCTGACTGGCGCCAGGCGGGCGGAAACCACCGATCCGGAGGCGCATGCCCTCTTTCTCCAGGGGCAGGTGCTCTTCAACCGGCGTGGGGCAGCGAACCTCCGGCAGGCCATCGTCCTCTTCCAGCGAGCCGTGGCCCGGGACCCCCGCTACGCACGGGCCCAGGCGTCGCTGGCGATGTCGCTGGCAGTGCTGCCCGCCTATGTGGCCGACAGCACGACGGAGATCCTCTCCAGCGCCGTGGCCGCGGCCCAGCGCGCCATCGCGATGGACTCGACCATCCCCGAGTCGTACACCGCGCTGGGGTATGGCTACTCCCTGCTGGGGGAACTGGGGCGCGCGGAGCTCAACTTCCGCCGCGCGCTAGCCCTCGACTCGACGGTGGCGACCACCTGGGGGTGGTACGGCTTGCTGAGCGGTCGGCTGGGCCGGTACCGGGAGGCCCAGGCCCAGGTGCAACGCGGGCGCGAGCTCGAGCCGGCGTCCATGATCGCCCGCATCTGGGAAGCCCAGATCCTGTACCACGAGCGGCGGTTTGCGGAGGCCGAATCGGTGGCCAGCGAGACTATGGCCATGGATTCGACCTTCATGCTGGCCTGGACCTGGAAGGCCAACGCGTTGCTGCAGACCGGAGAGCCGGCGCGAGCGGTGTCGCTGCTCGAGCGCCAGGTGGCCCTGTTGCCCCCCGGTCGCACCGAGGAGACCCACGGCCTGCTGGCGTATGCCTATGCCTTCGTGGGGCGGGACGAGGAGGCGCGCCAGACGATCGCCTCGATCCGGGCGAGGTCGGGCGGCCGGCTCCCCGCCATTGGCGCCGTCGCCGCCGCGCTGGAGGAGTTGGGTGACCACGAGGCGGCCGTGACGCTCCTGCGCCAGGCGATCGCCCGGCACGACACCTGGGTGGTCCAGTTTCCCGGCTCGGTGCGTTTCGACCGGTTGCGGAAGGACCCGCGCGTCGCGGTGATGCTCGATCAACTGTCGGTGATCAAGTGAACGATGGGATGAGTCGCCTCGCCGCCGCGCTCGCCGACCGCTATCGCATCGAGCGGGAGCTCGGTCAGGGCGGGATGGCCACGGTGTACCTCGCCCAGGACCTCAAGCACGACCGCCAGGTCGCGATCAAGGTGCTCAAGCCGGAACTCGGCGCGGTCCTGGGCGCCGAGCGGTTCCTGGCCGAGATCAAGGTCACCGCCAACCTGCAGCACCCCAACCTGCTGCCGCTGTTCGATTCGGGCGCGGCGGATGGCCTCTTCTACTACGTCATGCCGTACGTCGAGGGGGAGACGCTCCGTGCCCGGATGGAGCGCGAACGGCAGCTCCCGGTGGACGAAGTTGTCCGCCTGATAACCCTGCTCGCCAACGCCATGGACTACGCCCACGCCCGGGGCGTGATCCATCGCGACCTCAAGCCGGAGAACATCCTGCTCGCGGCGGGCCAGCCGGTGATCGCCGATTTCGGGATCGCGCTGGCCGTGGCACAGGCCGGCGGCTCCCGCATCACCGAGACCGGGCTCTCGCTCGGCACTCCGCACTACATGAGCCCGGAACAGGCCACCGGCGACCGGGTGATTGACGCCCGCTCCGACCAGTACGCGCTCGGCGCCGTGACGTACGAGATGCTGAGCGGGGAGCCGCCCCATACCGGGCCGACCTCCCAGGCGATCATCGCGCGCCTGATGACCGAGGCGCCCCGCAGCGTGCGGGCCACGCGGCCGGCGGTGACGCCCGCGATGGACGCCGCCATCCAGCGGGCGCTCGCCAAGCCGCCGGCGGACCGCTTCGCGAGCTGCGGCGAGTATGCGGGGGCGCTCGCCGCCGGCGCCACGATGCCCGCTGAACCTGCCTCTCCCCGCGTCACCCGGTCCAGGATTCTGGGTGCCGTGATCCTCGTCCTGCTGCTGGGGTCCATCGGATTCGGCCTCTACCAGCGCGGGCGGCCGGAGCCGCTGGATTCGATCGCGGTGCTGCCCTTCGAGATCCGGAGCAGCGACCCGGACGGCGAGTACATCTCCGACGGCATCACCCAGAGCATCAGCAACAGCCTGACCCGGCTGCCCGGGCTCAAGGTCATCCCGACCAGCGTGGCGCGGGACTACGCCGGCAAGCCGATGGCCTCACAGCAGGTCGGGAAGGAGCTCGGTGTCGCCGCCGTGCTCACCGGGCGGATTGCCCATCGGGGCGACACGCTGAGCCTTGACGTCGAGCTCGCTGACGTGCGCGAGGGGCGGCTCCTGTGGGGCGAGCGGTTCAATCGCCCGCTGGCCGATCTGCTGGCCATCCAGGGCCAGATCGCCACCGAGGTGTCCCGGCGGCTGCAGACCCGGCTGTCCGCCGAAGATCAGCGCCGGCTCCGGAGCGGCTCGACCGACCATCCCGAGGCCTATCAGCTCTACCTCAAGGGCGTGTACTTCACCGCCAGGTTCACCAAGGACGGTTTCGACAAGGGCCGCGCCTACTTCCAGCAGGCCCTCGCCATTGATTCAAGTTATGCGCTGGCCTGGGAGGGCATGGCGTACAACTACGTCACCGCGGGGGACTGGTTCATCCCCCCCCGGGAGGCCGGCCCCCTGGCGAAAGCCGCCGCCGGGCGGGCGCTGGGGATCGACTCCACCCTGGCCAACGCACACCTCTTCCTGGGCATCGTGGCCCACTGGTACGACTGGGACTGGCCGCGGGCGGAAGAGCTGTACCGCCGCGCCATCGCGAAGAACCCCGACGACCCCCGCCCGCACGACTACTACGCCTGGTTCCTGGTGACGATGGGTCGCTACGACGAGGCGATCGCCGAGGCCCGGCTGGCGCAGCGGCTCGATCCGGTGTCGGTGGAGGCGAGCCAGATCCTCGGGATGGTGCTGGTGCTGGCGCGCCGGTACCACGAGGCGATCGTCCAGCTCCGCGCGGCCCTCGAGCTTGACCCGAGCTATTTCTACGCCGCGGACTTCCTGGGCCGGGCCTATGAGCAGGTGGGCCGGAAGCCGGACGCGCTGGCCGCGTATCAGCAGGCCGTCGAACTCGACCGGGAGAACGCCGAGAACTGGTCGAACCTGGGGCACGCCTACGCGGTCTCCGGTCATCCGGCGCAGGCCCGGCAGATCATCAACGACCTGAAGGCCACCGCCGCGCGGCGCTACGTCGGGCCGTACAACATCGCGCTCATCTACGCCGGCCTGGGGGACAAGGATCAGGCCTTCGCCTGGCTGGAACGGGCGTACGAGGATGGCTCGGCGCTGCTTATCCTTTATATGGGCAACGATGCGCGCTGGGATCGGCTGCGCGCCGACCCGCGCTACGCGTCGCTGGCCCGGCGGATCGGATTGCCGCCGTCGGCGCCGGAGCGATGAAAGGTTCACCATGAGCGGCAAGCGCACCATTGCGATCCTGACCGGCGGCGGCGACGTGCCGGGGCTGAATCCGGCCATCCGCGCCATCACGATCCGGGCGGTGCGGGATGGACACCGGGTCATCGGCATCCGCCGCGGCTGGGCCGGCCTGGTGGACTACCTGCCCGACGCCAGGGCCGACAACAGTGACAACATCCAGCTCCTCTCGGAGGCCATCGTCAACCGGGCGGGCCGGACCGGCGGCACCTTTCTCCATACCAGCCGGACCCGGCCGAGTCACCTCCCGAAGGACCGGGTGCCGGCCCACCTGGACGGGTACGGCGAGCCGATCAACGATGTGACCCCGGCGGTGCTGCGGAACCTGGAGCATATCGGGGTGGATGTGCTCATCCCCATCGGCGGGGACGACACCCTGAGCTACGCCAAGCGGCTCAACGACGAAGGGGTGCACGTGGTCGCGATCCCCAAGACGATGGACAACGACGTCTACGGCACCGACTACTGCATCGGCTTCAGCACCTGCGTCACCCGGACCATCGAATTGACCCATCGGCTCCGCACCTCGGCCGGCTCCCACGAGCGGTTCCTGGTGATTGAGGTCTTCGGCCGCTATGCCGGGTTCACCGCCCTGGTGCCGTCCATGGCGGGCGCGGCGGACCGCTGCCTCATCCCGGAGCACCCGGCCGACATCGAGCAGCTGGCCGAGCTGCTCACCCTCGATCGCAACCGGAACCCGAGTCGCTACGCGGTGGTGCTGGTGTCCGAGGGGGCGCGGCTGACCACCCACGACGGCATGAGCTTCGAGGGGGAGGAGACCGACATGTTCGGGCACCGGAAGCTGGGCGGCATCGGCGACCAGGTGGCCGCGGGGCTCAAGGAATATTCGCGGAAGTACAACAACGGACGGACCATCGACGTGGTGAGCCAGCGGCTGGGATACCTGGTCCGGTCGGGCGATCCGGACGCGCTGGATTCAATTGTGCCCATGGCGTTCGGCAACCTCGCCCTGGACCTGGTGATCAAGAACCAGTTCGGCCGGCTGGTGAGCATCCACCGCGGGCACTATGACAGCGTCCCGATCGGGAGCGTGACCTCGGAGAAGAAGGTCGTAAACATTCCCCGCTACTACAACACCGAGCGGCTGCGCCCGATCTACGATTTTGACGGGGCGCCCCTCTTCATCATGACCAGCGATTGAGGGGCGGGGGGCGGGGACGCCCCCGACCCCGTCTGGGCAGGGTCCAGTCCTCCCACGAGCACGAAGGCGGCCCATTCCGAAGGGTGGGCCTGGCGGCGGATCAGGTCGCGGCGCACCGCTGCCAGGGCGGCGGCCGGTGATTGCCCGCTCCGCAGCCGGGTGTAGAACTCGGTCATGAACTCCGCCGTCGCCCGATCCCGGACCCGCCAGAGTGAGACGACGACACCCCGCGCACCGGCCGTGAGAAAGGCGTGGGGCAGGCCTATCACTCCTTCGCCGCGCACCCGCTTGCCCAGCGCCGTCTCGCAGGCGGACAGCGTCACCAGGTCGGCGTCGAGCGGGCTGGCCCGGATCTGTGGCAGGTCGAACTCGCCGTCCGCCAGCACCAGGCCGGTCCGGTCGGGCCGACGGTCGTCCACCACGGCATGGGCAGCAAAGTGGAGGTAGCGATAGCGGGCGGGCACCCGTTGCAGCAGGTTCGCCGCGGTGGCACGCCGACCGAGCAGGAGGTCGGCAGGCTCCGCCTGGAAGAGGCGCGCGATCCGGCGTGATTCCTCCGCGGCGAACGGAAGCCGGCCCAGCCCGGGGCCGTTCGGCGCCCGCTCGACGCCTGGCCCACCCGACACCGGGATGGCCGGATCGCCAACCACCAGCACCGTTCGATCCCGCTCCGCGCCCGCGGCGGGCCGTGCCGCCAGCGCGAGCAGCACCGCTGCGGACGGCGCGTAGGTGATCTCGGTCGTCGCTCCCCATGAAACACCTGCCCCCTGTGGCAGCAGCACCTCGAATGGCAGCCGGGTGAGCGGCCCATCGGCGAGGATCAGGATCTCCTGGGTGGCGGTGGGAAGGAGCGGCGAGATCAGCTCCAGGTAGGCGCGGCGGGCCGGGCCCCGCCAGGACGAATCCGTGGTCCCTCCGGTGACGCTTTCGCGGAGGAACTCCACCAGCGCGCCGAGTGAATCGGACGGCCCGAGCCGCGCGGCACGAAGGCTGTCCCCCGTCACCCACCAGCCGTAGACGTCGCGTTCGCCCCAGAAGAAGGCCAGCAGCACCCGGCGTGGCGAGAGCAGGGTGCCCTGCAGCCGTCTCAGGCCGGCCAGGTCGAGCGGCTGCAAGTCCGGTTCCTGCCGGGCGAGCGAATCCTGCAGCAGCGTGATCTCCCGGTCCAGTTGTCCCCGCTCGGTTCCATCGCTGACGGCACTGCGCTGCGCCAGCCGCAGGCGGAGAGTGCGGACCAGCTCGGCCCGGCGGGAGCTGGCCGGCCGTGAGGCATCGCGCTCGGCCAGCAGCTCAAGCATCAGCCGGGCCCGGGCCCGCTCGGAGACGACCAGCGCCTCCTCCACGTGGCCGCCTGCCAGTTGGGTCCGAATGGCCCCCTCGAACAGGTCGTAATGGAGTTCGGAGACGCCACTCCGGAGGTCACCCATGGCCTGCCGGCCGCGCAGCGAATCCAGCATGGCCAGCGCGGCCAGGTAGGCGCCGGCGGCGTCGCTCCGTTGCAGCCGCTCCAGGGCCTCGGCCCGGACCTCCTGGGCCTCGAGTTCCGCCGCGGGACTGTCGAGGGTCCTGGCGATGGCCAGCGCCGCTTCGGCCCGGCGGAGCGCGGTCGCCGGCTGTCCCAGGGCCAGCGCCAGTCTCGCCGACTGCACCCGGGCCATCACCCGCGGGCCGCCCAGTTGATTGCGGTCGGCCCAGGCCATGGCGGAGTCCAGGTGCACCGCCGCCTCCGCCAGGCGGCCCTCCAGCAGCTCGAGCCGGCCGAGGATGAGGGTGCCATTGGTCTGGTGAAACACGGTGGCCAACTGCCAGTTCTCCCGCCAACGATCCATCACCCGCCGGGCCTCGGGCAGGTTGCTTGCCGTCAGGTAGAGCTCGCCGAGGTCGGCGGTGAGACCCACGATCATGCGCGGGTCGGCCCGCGCCTCGGCCACGCGGAGCGCGGTGGCGAGCATCTCGGCGGCGCCGTCGAGGTCGCCGGTCTCGGCCTTGACGCTGGAGAAGTTGGCGGAGAGGAGCATGGCCGCGCGGGAGGTGCCGGTGGGCGGCGCCAGTTGCAGGCCTTCGCGGTACGCGGCCTCGGCCTCGGTGAGCCGCCCCAGGCGACGGCACTCGATGCCGAGGTTGTTGAGCTGAATCGCCAGCCGCACCGGGAATCCACGAGTCCGCTCGATGGCCACCGCCCGGGCGGCGGCCTCGGCCGCGAGCTGGTAGCGGCCGTGATGCGAATGGATGGTGCCCTGGATGCTGTGGGCTCGCGACTGGAGCCGGCGGTCACCGCGCTCGAGGCCGAGGGCCAGCATTCGCTCGGTCTCGGCCCGGGCAGAATCGTAGCGGGCGCGAGTCAGCATCCGGCGGGCGGCCACCTCACGGTCGAAGCCTTCCCATTCGGGATCCGCGGTCGCCGCCGCCAGCGCGGCGTCCTGCACCACGGCGCTATCGAGCTTCCCCTGCCAGCGGAGCGCCCAGGCCCGGCCGATCTGGGCCCGGAGGTGGCCGGCGCTGTCGCCGGCGCTGCGCAACGAATCTGCCACCCGCTGGTACTCGGTGAGCGCCGCGGCGAACAGGTCCTCCTCCCGCAGGCTGTCCGCTACACGGAACGCATCGGGCGGGCGTCCCGAGGGCGCCGCGCCGCCGCAGGCGGACGCCGCCAGGGCGATTCCCAGCGCCAGGGCGCGCCGCATCCGTTCAGGGTTCCGGAGGCGGAAGCGGTTGGGGCACCAGTCCGGAGCGCGCCAGCACCGCCCCGGTCCGGCTCAGGGCTTCCACGAGCCAGAAGAGGCCGGTCTCACCCGCGTCGATGTGGAGGGTGTCACGTGGCACGGCGAAAGTGGTGTCGCCGGTTTCCTCCTGGAGCAGGAGGCCCCCGTCCCGTCGGTGCAGCCGAACCCGGTAGCGACCGGCGTCAGGTACGGGCGGCCAACTCACCCGCAAGGCGCTGGTCGCCGGCGCGAGATGCAGGGCGAGGGTGTCCGCGTCGCCCCGGAGCTGGTCGGGGGCGGGGCGCGGGGCCCGTTGCCACAGGCCGAGGGCGACGACGGCCAGGCTGGCGGCCAGCGCCATGAGCCACCAGCGGCGGTGGGGCCGGGTTCCGCCAGTCGCAGCCCGGGCAGCCGCCCCGTCGGGCAACCGGGCGGCGCGGAGGCTCGCTCCCGGCTCGACCAGCGCCCAGCAGCGATCGCAGCTGCTGTAGTGGGCTTCGAAGGCTTCCGCCTCCTGCTCGGACAGCTTGCCGGTCAGGTAGCGCAGGTCGAGATCCCGCTCATCAACCTCGGCGCAGGTCAGTTCACTTGCCGTCATGGCTCAGGAGTTCCCGCTGGAGTCGGAACGTTTCGGGCGCGGTCGTGGATCCAGCAGTTCGGCCAGGCGGGCGAGGGCGCGGTGCCGGCGCACCCGCAGGGCGCCGGCCGTCACGCCGAGTTCGCGGGCCACGTCGGTCGGGTCCCGGGACTCGAAGTAGAGCCACTGGAGCAAGGTCCGATCGGCGTCGGGGAGACTGAGGAGGGCGGCGCGCACCTCGGTGCAGCGCTCCTCACCGATGAGCCGCGCCAGCGGCTCGACGGCCTGGTTCTGATAGGGATCGGAGAGTCGTGCCAGGGCCCGGGCTTCCCGGCCGCGCGCGCGATGGTGCTGCTGGCAGATGTGCCGGGCGGTCTGGAACACGAACCCGGGCAGGGCCGCGGGATTCTCGACCCGCCCCGCCCGCAGGGCATCGATGGTGCGCCTGAGGCTCTCCTGGGCGACGTCTTCGGCGGCGGCGGCGTCATTGAGCTGGCGGAAGGCGAACAGCCGGAGCCGGCCCCAGAACCGATCCACCAGCTCCGACTCGGAGGGGGTGGTCCCGGGAGGACCGCCGGGTGGGTCGCGACCAGTGGCGGGCTCGCTCATGTAACGCCTGGCTGGGGTCGGCGACTCTGAGTTGAGGCCGCATGCTGGTGGCGGTCGCCTGGCCTATCATACGCCCCGCGCGGGGGCGGGGCAACGCGGACCTCAACCCCTCACGCCGGAGCAGGCTATGAGCACCGAGAAGCAGCGGGAACCGATCAGCGACCTCTCCAAGCCGAAGCTGGATGACGCCACGGCCGAGAAGGTGAAGGGCGGCGCCGAGCCCGTTGGCAAGCCCAAGCCGGCCGAGCCGATCAGCGATCTGAAGAAGCGCTGAGCATGAGCCCGAAGAAGCGGACGACCGGGAAGCTCCGGAGTCTCAAGCGATCGGCGGTGAGTGCCGCGAAGGCGGACAAGGTGAAGGGCGGCGCGGAGCCGGTCAACGGCAAGCCCAGGCCGGTCGAGCCGATCAACGGCCTGCGGCGCGGGTAGGCTGAGGGAAGGAGGGGCCACCTGCCTGGTGGGCCGCCTGGCCCAGCGGACCTGAACGGATGACGCCGGAGCAGACCATGAGCACCGGGAAGCAGCCGGAACCGATCGGCGATCTCCCCAAGCCGAAGCTGGACGCCGCCGCGGCCGAGAAGGTGAAGGGCGGCGCGGTTCCGATCAACAGCCAGCCCAAGCCGCTCGACCCGGTCAACGGTGTCAGAAAGGCCTGACCATGACCCCGAAGAAGCGGATGACCGGGAAACTCCGGAGTCTCAAACGCCCGCAGGTGAGCGCCGCGAAGGCGGGCAAGGTCAAGGGCGGCGCAGTCCCGATCAACGGCAAGCCCAAGCCGGTCGACCCGATCAACGGGCAGCGGTGAAGCCACGCGGGATCTCGGCGGCGTGGCCACAAGGGATTGATGAGAGCCCCTGACAGCCACGCCGCCCGACTCGCGGCCCAATCTGCCCCCCACCCTCCGCTGGCGCAGCCCCCCCGGTAGCCGTAGCTTTCCCCCCGCTGTCCCCTCCGCGTTGTCGCCCAACCCGACCAGGACGCCCATGGACCTTCGGTCCCAGCTGCAGGCCAGTCTCGGCACCGCCTTTGCCATCGAACGGGAACTCGGCGGCGGCGGAATGTCCCGGGTGTTCGTGGCCCAGGAGGCGCGGCTCTCCCGGAAAGTGGTCATCAAGGTCCTGAATCCCGAGCTGGTCCAGGGCCTCAATGCCCAGCGGTTCGAGCGGGAGATCCTGCTCGCGGCTTCCCTGCAGCAGGCCAACATCGTTCCGGTGCTGGCCGCCGGCGAGGTGGATGGCCTCCCCTGGTTCACCATGCCGTACGTGGAGGGGGAGTCGCTCCGGAGCCGGCTGGACGGCAACGGGCTCCCCATCGGCGACGTCCTGGCCATTCTGCGCGACGTCACCAAGGCGCTGGCCTACGCCCACGCCCGCGGGATCGTGCACCGGGACATCAAGCCGGACAACGTCCTGCTCTCCGGCGGCACCGCGGTGGTCACCGATTTCGGTATCGCCAAGGCGCTCTCCGCCTCCCGGACCGCGGGGACGGGGGGGACGCTCACGCAGATGGGGACCGCCATCGGGACGCCGGCCTACATGGCGCCGGAGCAGGTGGCCGGCGACCCCAACCTCGACCACCGGGTGGACCTCTACGCCCTGGGGTGCATGGCGCAGGAGCTCCTCACCGGCAAGGCGCCCTTCGCCGACCGGACCCCGCAGAAGATGCTGGCCGCGCACCTGAGCGAGGCGGCGTCCCCGGTGCGCAGCCTCCGCCCCGACTGTCCGGTGCAGCTCGCGAAGCTGGTGGAGCGGCTGCTGCAGAAGGACCCCGCCGACCGCCCCGCCACCGCCGCCGACGTCCTCCACGCCCTCGACTCGGTGGGGACCATGTCCGCGCCGACCACGGCGCTGGGCCAGCCCGGGGCGCTGCCCCGGGTGCTGGGCCTCTATGCCCTGGCCACCGCCGCGGTGGCGATCCTGGCCAAGGCGGCGGTGGTGGGCATCGGGCTCCCAGACTGGGTCTTC
Organism: uncultured Gemmatimonadaceae bacterium; assembly: GCA_964585655.1. Taxonomy (GTDB): domain Bacteria; phylum Gemmatimonadota; class Gemmatimonadetes; order Gemmatimonadales; family GWC2-71-9; genus JADJOM01. Next base: position 38,085 of record CAZPER010000027.1, read on the forward strand.
CCCGGCGCGGTGCTGGTGATGCTGCTGGGGCTGCCGGCGATCCTGGCCACGGCCTACGTCAAGCGGGTGGCGCGTCACGCGGTGACGGCCACGCCCACGCTTACCCCCGGCGGCTCCATGGTGCCGAAGGCGCCGTCGGGGACCATCGCCACCATCGCGCTCAAGGCGCATCCCCACGTCTCCTTCCGCCGCACCGCCCGGGGCGGGATGTACGCCATGGGGACGTTCGTGGTGCTGGTGACGTTGTTCATGACGCTCCGGTCGCTGGGCATCGGGCCCTGGGGATCACTGCTCGCGTCGGGATCGCTGGCGGCGGATTCACGGATCGTGCTTGCGGACTTCAGCGCGGCGCCGGAAGACAGCAGCCTCGCGCCGATCGTGTCCGAGGCGGTCCGCGCGGCGCTGTCCCAGTCCACCGCCATCCGGGTGATGGAGGCGGGAGAGGTCTCCACCCTCCTGGAGCAGATGCAGCGCCCGCGGACCGCCCGGCTGGACGGACCCACCGCCCGGGAAGTCGCCACCCGGTCCGGCGCCGCCGCGGTGCTGGGCGGGAGGCTGGCGCGGGTCGGCACAGGGTACGCGGTGAGCCTGGAACTCGTGAGCACCGCCGACCAGGTCTCCCTTGCCTCCTACCAGGGGACCGCCGACGGGGTGAAAGACCTGCTGGATGTGGTGGACGCGCTGGCCCGGAAGCTCCGCGGCAAGGTGGGGGAGTCGCTCAAGCGGGTGCAGCGCAGCGTGCCGCTGCAGCAGGCCACGACCGGGTCGCTGGAAGCGCTGCGGAAGTACACCGAGGCCACCCAGGCCAACGACGTGGACCAGGATTACGACCGCGCCATCCGCCTGCTGCGGGAGGCGGTGGCCATTGACTCGACGTTCGCCTTGGGGTGGCGCAAGATGGCCGCCGCGCTCATCAACGCGCGGGCCCCCGCCGCGGCGGTGGACTCCGCGCTGGAGCGCGCCGAACGGTACGCCGACCGGCTGCCGGAGGTAGAGAAGCAGATGGTGCGGGGCGCCTACTACGAGCGGCACCGGACCCGCGGCGACCGGGGCAAGGCGCTGGCGGCCTACCAGGCGGCGTATGCTGCCGACAGCCTGAACAAGATCGCGGCCAATCAGCTGATCCTGATCTACACGGCGCGCCGCCAGAGCGACAGTGCGATGCGCTACGCCCGGCGAGAGTTCGCGCTGGAGCCGAATGTGATGAATGCGACGCGCATTGTGGGCGTCAACATCACGCTGGGACGGCTGGACGAGGCCGCGGCGATGATCGATTCCGTGGTCCAAGCCACGCCCGAGGCTGCCAGCGCGTTCGCCATCCTGGGCAGTCGTTACGGTATCTACCTCGCGCGCGGACAGCATGATTCCGCCGCGCTGGTTGCGGAAGCGATGAGCCGGCAGCCGTCCATTCCGGTCCAGGTCGCGGGTCTGCAGGGGCTCGCCGGGCTGGCCGCCACCGAAGGCCGCCTGACGCAGGCCAGAGGGCTGAACGCGCAGGTCGATGCCCTGCTCGCGGAGCGCGGCGTCCCCGTGTTTGACGGCCAGGTGGAGGCGACGAGCGACATCTTCTTCCTCGGCCGGCCAGCCCAGGGTGCGCAGCGGGTCGAAGCGATCATGGCCGGGCGCCAGTGGGCCGCGGCGGATCCGAAAGACCGGCCATACTTCTGGGCCGCGACGATGCTGGCCCGCGCGGGGAAGCCGGAGCGGGCCCGTCAGCTCCTCGCCCGCTACCGCGCGGAGGACCCCAGCGGCGCCGCCGCGGCACCGAACCAGAGGCAGTTCGCCGTCGTCAACGGGGAGATTGCACTGGCGGAGGGCAAGGCGGTCGAGGCGGTGCAGCAGTTCCGGGCGGGAGATCTGCGGGAAGACGGCGCACCGATTCAGTGCGACGCCTGCACTCACTTCAATCTTGCCCGCGCGTTCGACGCCGCCGGCCAGCCCGACAGTGCGGTGAGCTATTTCGAGCGCTATCTCGCCATTCCCGCCCCGCGTCGGCAGGACTGGATCTCGTTGGCCGCCGTCGAGAAGCGGCTCGGTGAGCTGTACGACAGCCGGCAGGAGCGGCAGAAGGCCGTCACCCACTACGCCGCGTTCGTGGAGCAGTGGAAGGATGCCGACGCCGAGCTGCAGCCGGTCGTCGCCACCGTGAAGCGCCGGCTGAACGAGTTGCGCGGGCAAGAGGGAGAGTAGCGCATCTCCCCTCCTGGAGTCTCATGACCCACCCCTCCGATTTGCGCACCAGCCGCAGGGCCCGCGGGTGACGGACGCCGTCCAGCGCCTGGCGTCCGCCCTCGCCGACCGCTACCGCATCGAGCGGGAACTGGGGCAGGGGGGGATGGCCACGGTGTACCTGGCCGAGGACCTCAAGCACCGGCGGAAGGTGGCGGTGAAGGTGCTGCGGCCCGAGCTGGCGGCGACGCTGGGGCCGGATCGCTTCGACCGCGAGATCGAGGTCGCCGCCCGGCTGGTGCACCCGCACATCCTCGGCCTGCTCGATTCCGGCGAGGCCGAGGGCTTCTTCTACTACGTGATGCCGTACGTGGAGGGGGAGACGCTGCGGGACCGGATCGCGCGCTCCGGGGAGCTGCCGGTGCACGAGGCGGTGCGGCTGCTGGGGGAGATCGCCGATGCGCTGGCGGTGGCGCATAAGGCGGGCGTCGTCCACCGCGACATCAAGCCGGAGAACATCCTCCTCTCCGGCCGGCACGCCATGGTCATGGACTTCGGCGTCGCCAAGGCGGTGACCGAGGCCTCGGGCCGGCAACAGTTGACCACCGCCGGGGTGGCGCTCGGAACCCCGGCGTACATGGCGCCGGAGCAGGCCACCGCCGATCCGCACCTGGACGGCCGGGTGGACATCTATGCGCTGGGCGTGCTCGCCTACGAGATGCTCACCGGCCTGCCGCCATTCCACGGGCTCAATCCGCAACAGACGCTGGCGGCGCATGTGACCCAGGCGCCGGTCGTGGTGGGGCAGCGCCGTCCGGGACTCCCGGCCCTGCTGGAGAGCGTGGTGATGCGCTGCCTCGCCAAGCGGCCCGCCGATCGCTTCCAGTCGGCGGACGACATCGTGGCGGTGCTGGAGCCGCTGGCCACGCCCAGTGGCGGGATGACGCCGACGCACACCCAGCCGCTTACGGCGGCGGTGGCGCCGGCGGCGCCGGGACGGCGATCGTGGCCCCTCCTGCTGGGCGCCGCCGCACTGGTGCTGGCCGTCGGGGTGCTGCTGCTGGCCCGGCTGGGCGGGCGCGGGCCCGACCTAACCCTCAACCACACCCGTCGCCTCACCAGTGCCCAGGGGCTCGAGTTCCTCCCCGCCATCTCCCCCGATGGGAAGTTCCTGGCCTATGTCGGCGCCGCGGACAGACGGGCCAAGATCTTCCTGCAGCCCACCGATGGCGGGCGGCCGGTGAACATCACCGACAGCCTGCCCGGGTCGCAGCTCTCCCCCGACTGGTCCCCCGATGGCAGGCGGCTGGTCTTCGTGTCCGGCGATTCCGGCGGGGTCAGCATCGTCACCATGCCGCCGACCGGGGGAGATGTCCGCCGGCTGTATTCCGTGGGCTTCGGTGGCGGCACGCCGTTCGCGCCGAAGTGGTCCCCTGACGGGACCCGGATCGCCTTCGAGCAGGGGGACAGCGTCCTGGTCATGGCCGCCGATGGCAGCGGGCTGACCCTGCTGGCGCTGATCAGCACCGTGCATTCGCTGGCCTGGTCCCCCGACGGCCGCTGGCTGGCCGGGGTCCGGGACAATTCGGAGTTCGTGTACGGCCGCGCGTCGTTCGGCAACCTGGCGGCGAGTACGGTGTTCGTGCTGCCCGCCGCCGGCGGCCCGCCCGTCATGGTGAGCGACTCCACCGCGATCAACGTCTCGCCGGTCTGGCTCCCCGACGGGAGCGCCCTGCTCTACGTGTCGAGCGGCGGCGGCGGGCGCGATGTCTATCGCCAGGAGATCGGCCGGGGCGGTGGCGCGAACGGCGCGCCGAGCCGGGTTACGACCGGACTCGACGCCCACACGATCGCCCTCTCCCGGGACGGGAAGCGGCTGGCCTACTCCAAGTACAGCCGCGACCTGAACGTCTGGATGGTGCGGCTCCCGGCGAGCGGCAGCGTGAACGCCAGCGCCGCGGTGCCGATCACCCGGGGCAACCAGGCCAGCGAAGTCGTGCGCCTCTCCCCCGACGGCAGGTGGCTGGCCTACGACTCCGACTTGAACGGCAACGCCGACATCTTCATCGTCCCCTCCGATGGCGGGACCCCGCGGCAACTGACCGACAGCCCCTCCGACGACCTGGCGCCCGACTGGTCGCCCGATGGCACGCTCCTCTCCTTCCACTCCTTCGGTTCCGGCAACCGGGACGTGTACACCATCGGCGCCGACGGCAGCGGGCTCTCCCGGGTCACCAGCGACACCCTGAGTGACTGGTACGCCGTCTGGGGGCCCGACAACAACACCCTCGCCTTCAGTCGCGGCGAAGGGGCGGACATGACCGTGCTCGAGGTCAGGCGTCCGTCGAAGTCGGCGCCCTGGGGACCGCCATCGCCGATCGGGCTGCGCATCGCCACGGCGGTGACCCGGGACCGCTCGGCCTATGTCGGCTATCCCCACGGCGACGACGCGCTCGCCGCCCGTGCCGGCGGCGGGCCTCCGGACACCCTCTTCCGGCCGCCCCCGTGGTTCTTCCCCAACTGGACTCGCCTGGGGCCGGATGGCCGGACGCTGTACGTCTTCTCCCGCGACCAGGCCGGCGAGCCGGTGTACTGGGCGGTGGACCTGCGCACCGGGGCACTGCGCCGGCTGGTCGTCTTCGATCATTCTGACACCCGGACCGTCCGTGGCGTGTTCGACACTGACGGGACGCGATTCTACTTCGTCGCCGGCGAGCACCAGGCCGATCTCTGGGTCGCGGAGGTGGAGGAGCGATGATCCCGGAGCCTCTCGCGGCGGCGCTGGCCGACCGCTACCGCATCGAGCGGGAGCTGGGCGCCGGTGGCATGGCCACGGTGTACCTGGCCCATGACCTCAAGCACGATCGTCAGGTGGCGATCAAGGTGCTGCGCCCCGAGCTGGCCGCCGTGATCGGCGCCGAGCGGTTCCTCTCCGAGATCAAGACCACGGCGAACCTGCAACACCCGCACATCCTGCCCCTCTTTGATAGTGGAGTGACGGAGCGTCGGTCCGTCGGACCGACGGACCGCCTGTCCGAATCCTTCCTCTACTATGTGATGCCGTATGTGGAAGGCGAGACGGTGCGGGACCGGATCAACCGGGAAAAGCAGCTGCCGGTGGCGGACGCGGTGCGGATCGCCACCGAGGTGGCGGGCGCGCTCGATTACGCCCACCGCCACAACGTGATTCACCGGGACATCAAGCCCGAGAACATCCTGCTGCACGACGGCCGCGCGCTGGTCGCCGACTTCGGCATCGCGCTGGCGGCGAGCAAGGCGGGCGGTACCCGGATGACCGAAACCGGCATGTCGCTCGGCACGCCGACGTACATGAGTCCCGAGCAGGCGATGGGCGAGCGGGAGATCACCGCCCGGAGCGACGTCTACGCGCTGGGGTGCGTACTCTACGAGATGCTGGTGGGCGAGCCGCCGTTCACCGGCCCCACCGCCCAAGCCATCGTGGCCAAGGTGATGACGGCCGAGCCGGCCATGCTCACCCTGCAGCGGAGGACGATCCCGCCCGGGGTCGAGGCGGCGGTCTTCACCGCGCTGGAGAAGCTGCCGGCCGATCGCTTCGCCACCGCCGCCGAGTTCGCAGCGGCACTCGCCAACCCGATGACGACGACCGCGCGCACCAGCATCCAGCCGGCGGCGGTCGCGCGCCGGCGCGGATGGCTGACGGCCGCCGCCCTCGCCATCGTCGGCCTGGTGGCCGGAGTGTTCATTGGGAGCCGCGGGGGCAATCCCGGCAGCGTGGGCCCTGCCGACGTGGTGCGCGCAACCCTTTCCCTTGGGGACAGCGTCTCGGTCCGGGCGATTGGCAACCTCCGGCTGGCCGTTGCCCCGTCCGGCAGGCGGATCGCCTTCATCGGCCCCGATGGCGCGGATGACGCCCTCTGGGTGCGGGACCTCGACCAGCCCAGCGGCTCCATGCTCGCGGACACCAGGGGCGCCTTTGCCCCGTTCTTCTCGCCCGATGGTCAATCCCTCGGATTCTTCACCACCGCCAGCGGCAGGACTGTCATGAAGGTCATCGCGGTCAGCGGCGGGGTGTCCCGCACAGTGGCCGGGGACTCGGTGGCGTCCTTCGGCGGTGGGGACTGGGGCGATGACGGCCAGATCTACTACACCCATTCCACCCGGGGCCTCGCGCGTGTGGCCCCCTCGGGAGGAAAGGTGACCGTGCTCTCTGTCCCGGACTCGGCCCATGGCGTGATGGAGCATGACTATCCCGACGTCCTGCCGGGCAGCCGTCGCGCCCTGGTGATGCTGTGGAAGGGCTCGATCGGCTCGAATCAGATCGGCCTGGTGGACCTCACGACCGGGGCCGTGACCGAGTTGACCCCGGGGTCCATGGCCCGGTACATGCCTCCCGGGTTCCTCGCCATCGGCGGCGCGGATGGCAGGCTCCTGGTCGCCCGCTTCGATCTCGATGCGGAGAAACTCCACGGCACACCCGCGCTGATCATGCAGGACGTCCAGGAAGAGAACAGCAACGGCACGGTCCAGTTCGGCGTGTCCGAGACGGGAACGCTGGTCTACCAGCGGAAGTCCACCGGGTCGGTGGGGGTCGTCTGGGTGGATCGCAGCGGCAGGAAGACGCCGGTGGACACCGCCATGGCGGGGACCTTCATGCAGCTGGCGCTGTCGCCTGACGGCCGCCAGATCGCCCTGGCCAGGTCCCTGGGGGGCGAGATCCAGATCTGGGTGAAACAGCTGCCCGCAGGGGCCTTCAGCCGCCTTTCCTTCGATGTCCAGAACGCCGATCGCCCGGTGTGGACGCCGGACGGTCGCCGGGTCGCGTTCCTCGCCACCCGCAACAATCGCCGGACCGCCTGGATGCAGCGCGCCGACGGCAGTGACAGCGTCCAGCCCGCCTCACCCCAGGATCCGCCACTGGACGAGATCTGGTTCGACCCCCTCGGTCGCTACACCGTGTTCCGGTCGCAGGGCGGCGCGGCGGGCACCCGTCGCCTGTCCATCATGCGGACGGGGGTGGACACCATCGCCCGGACGCTGCTGCAGTCGCGCTTCGACAACTTCGCGATGGTGGTCTCTCCCGACGGCCAGTGGCTGGCCTACGTCTCCAACGAATCGGGTTCGCCCGAGGTGTACGTGCGGCCCTTCCCGGAGGTGGATTCGGCGCGGTTCGCCATCTCGGTGGGAGGGGGCGTGGAGCCGCTCTGGAAGCGGGACGGGACCGAGCTGTTCTTCCGGAACAACCGCGGGGACATGTTCGCAGTGCCGGTCACCCTCGGGCGCCGCTTCAGCGCCGGCGCCCCCAGGCTGCTCTTCTCCGTTCCCGGCCTGTCGGTGCAGGATTACCACCGCAGCTACGATGTGCATCCGGATGGCAAGCGGTTCCTGATGCTGGAGTCCGGCGGCAGCGACGCGAGTGAACTCAACCTGGTCCTCAACTGGCGGGCGGAACTCCAACGCCTGGAAGCGACCGCCCAGTGACGACCGTTCCCGACCGGCTCGCCGCCGCCCTCGCCGACCGCTACCGTCTCGAGCGGGAGCTGGGCGCCGGCGGCATGGCCACGGTGTACCTGGCGCAGGATCTCAAGCACGACCGCAGGGTGGCCATCAAGGTGCTCAGGCCGGAGCTCGCGGCGGTGATCGGGGCGGAGCGATTCCTCTCCGAGATCAAGACCACCGCCAACCTGCAGCATCCGCACATCCTGCCATTGTTCGATAGTGGAGTGACGGACCGTCGGGCCGACGGACCGTCGGACCGCTTTTCCGAGTCCTTCCTCTACTACGTCATGCCATTTGTCGAAGGTGAATCGCTCCGCGACCGGCTGGAGCGGGAGAAGCAGCTCCCGATCGGCGACGCCGTCCGCATCGCCACCGAGGTGGCCGGAGCCCTCGACTACGCCCACCGCCACGGCGTGATCCACCGCGACATCAAGCCGGAGAACATCCTGCTGCACGATGGCCGGGCGCTGGTGGCGGACTTCGGCATCGCGCTGGCCGCCAGCAAGGCCGGCGGCAGCCGGATGACCGAGACCGGCATGTCGCTCGGCACCCCGA